>JANOYZ010000251.1:0-11226 GCA_031429135.1 Novosphingobium sp.
GACCCCCCTCCTCACCAATGCTACCCAGCCGCAATGGCCCGTCTCCCCCGCATAGTCCTCCCCGGCTTGCCGCACCACGTGACCCAACGCGGCAACCGCCGCGAACGGACGTTCTTCGAGGACGGCGACTACGCGCTCTACCTCGATCTGCTCGCCGATGGCGCGGAGCGGGCGGGTGTGGAGATATGGTCCTATTGCCTGATGCCCAACCATGTTCACGTGATCGCCGTGCCCAGTGATGAGGACGGCCTGCGGCGCACCTTCCGCTATGTTCATCGGCACTACACCGGCTATATTAACGCGCGCCTGCGAGTGACCGGGCATCTGTGGCAGGGCCGGTTCAGCTCGGTAGCGATGGACGAGCCGCATTTTGTCACTGCGCTGCGCTATGTCGCGCTTAATCCGGTGCGCGCGGGGCTTGTGATGCGGGCAGAGGACTGGCCGTGGTCCAGCACGCGGGCGCATCTGGCGGGCACGGATGATCATGTGGTGAAGGTCGCCCCGGCGCTGACACGGGTCGGCGATTTCGCAGGCTTTCTGGGTGAGGATTTTGACGAGGCGCTGAGCTATGCGGCGCTGCGCAAGGCTGAATCTGTGGGCCGCCCTGTGGGATCGAAGGAATGGCTGGAGGATATGGAAGAGCGCACGGGGCGCAAACTTGCGCCGGGGAAACGCGGGCCGAAGACTAAGATGCAGCGTATCCTTGCCTAATCTATTGAAATAAAAGTATATATTAAATGTTCTAAAAATGTTCTCGTTCCCCACTTGTTCCATAAGAACAAATGCGATACATGATTCGCAGAGGTTGACCTTACTGGTCGCCGCCACCTAGGCAGAGGGGACAGATCATGGCAGCGCAGCTCAAGCTGATTCAGGAAGGCAAGGACTTGGCAAGCAAGGGGGATACGGACCGGCAGAAAGCGCTGGAAGCAGCGCTGGCACAGATTGATCGCGCCTTTGGCAAGGGAAGCGCGATGAAGCTCGGCTCGAAGGAGACGATGCAGGTCGAGGTGATTTCATCCGGTTCGCTCGGGCTCGATATCGCGCTGGGCGTCGGCGGCCTGCCGCGCGGGCGGGTAATCGAGATCTATGGACCGGAAAGTTCGGGCAAGACCACGCTGGCGCTGCATGTCATTGCCGAGGCACAGCGCGGCGGCGGCACCGCGGCCTTTGTCGATGCGGAACACGCGCTTGATCCGGTCTATGCCAAGAAGCTGGGCGTTGACATTGATGAACTGATCGTCTCGCAGCCCGATACCGGTGAACAGGCGCTGGAAATCGTCGATACGCTGGTGCGCTCCAACGCGATTGACGTGCTGGTGATCGATTCGGTCGCCGCGCTGGTTCCCCGTGCTGAAATCGAAGGTGAGATGGGCGATACCCATGTCGGCTTGCAGGCCCGCCTGATGTCGCAAAGCTTGCGCAAGCTCACCGGTTCGATCAGCCGCTCGCGCTGCATGGTGATCTTCATCAACCAGCTGCGCATGAAGATCGGCGTGATGTACGGCAATCCCGAAACCACCACCGGCGGCAATGCGCTCAAGTTCTACGCCTCGGTCCGCCTCGATATCCGCCGCATCGGCCAGATCAAGGATCGTGACGAAATTGTCGGCAACACCACCCGGGTGAAGGTCGTCAAGAACAAGGTTGCCTCGCCGTTCAAGCAGGTCGAGTTCGATATCATGTACGGCGAAGGCATTTCCAAGATCGGTGAGATCCTCGATCTTGGCGTCAAGGCCGGCATTGTCGAAAAGTCGGGCGCATGGTTCAGCTACGATTCGATCCGTATCGGCCAGGGCCGTGAGAATTCGAAAACCTACCTCAAGGAAAATCCCGAAATTTGCGACCGTCTGGAAGCTGCCATCCGCAGCCAGACCGACAAGGTCGCCGAAGAGATGATGACTGGCCCGGACGCGAGCGACGACATCTGATCTTCAAGGGGCCGCAATGCTTGCAGCTCGAAACAACGGACCGGCGCGAAGGCCCCACCATCGCGCCGGTCTTTGTTTCACGCAGTTTACAATCAAAGCGCGAATTGCCGAAAAATCATCAAATAAATTCTGTGCTTAGCTTGACGGTGCCATCCCCGCGAATAAAGTAATCATTCTACAAAAAGGGGAGGGAATGATGAAGTTTCAAGCGGCAGTTGTGGTTGCACTCGTGGCGACAAGTCTCAGCGGTTGCGCCACAGTGGTTCACGGCGCGAACGATGATCTAAAATTCAGGTCATCGCCATCTGGTGCCACAGTCCAGATCACCAATGGCCAATCTTGCACGACCCCGTGCAAGATCAAGGTGAAGCGCAAATATGATTTGCGTGCTGACTATGTTCTCGAAGGCTACAAGCCGACTTACGTTCTGGTACAAAGCAAGATGAGCGGCGCCGCGGTCGGGAACCTGCTATTGGGCGGGATTATCGGCGGGGTCGTCGATGGCAGCAACGGTGCATCAAACCGCCTTGTTCCAAGCCCGGTGAACGTCAAGCTGGCAGCGGTTAATTCCAGCGATGAGGCGCAGCTGCTCGACAAGAAGGACAAGCTTGTCTCCACTGTTGAGGTCAATAACGAAAAGGTTCGTTATGACGTTTCAAAGACAATTGGCGCCGATGCGGCAGGGCTCAGGAAGCCATTGTCAACATCAGCAACGTCTTCAGCTCCGGAACCAGCTCCAGCGCCAGCGCCGGTTGTAGCGCCAGCCCCGGTTGCAGCCCCGGCCACCGCGCCAACCACCACAAGTGGTCCCGGTGGGACATAATAAGACTTCCTGCTTGCGTGAAATTCAGGAGCAGGACTCAGCCACAGCCTGAACTATCCATAAGCAAGAAACCGGCGCGAAGGCCCCACCTTCGCGCCGGTCTTTGTCTGTCTCGGGGTTTGCCCGGCGTAGTTTTACAGCCTAACACCACCGCCATGACAGATATTCGTGATTGGCAGGCGCAAGTTGGCAAGGCCTGGGCCGAGAGCTGGCAGCTGACTGACCGCAGCTTTGCCGGACTGACCGCGCAATTTCTGGAAACTCTGGCCGAACTGCCGGGGCTGGCGACGCTCGATATCGGTTGCGGCGCGGGTGAGCTGTCACTGGCCATGGCGCGGCAACGCAGCAATGCGCGGATTATCGGTCTTGATATCTCGCCTGATCTGATTGCTGCCGCGAGCGCGCGGGCGGGGGACTATCCGGGTGTTGAATTCGAACTGGGGGATGCTGCCACTTGGCAGCGCTCCGGTTTCGCTCCCGATCTGCTGATCTCGCGCCACGGGGTGATGTTCTTCGATGATCCGGTGGCAGCCTTTGCCCATCTGCACGCCATCGCCTCTACCGCTGCGCGCCTCGCCTTCACCTGTTTCCGCTCACCCCAGGAAAATCCCTGGGCGAGCGAACTGGCAGGGCTCATGCCCAAAAGCGCGGGAAAACCCGATCCCGCCGCACCCGGACCCTTCGCCTTTGCCGATCCGCAGCGGGTCAGCGCGATCCTCACTGCCGCAGGCTGGTCGGGCATCCGTATCGAACCGCTCGACTTTGCCTATGTCGCCGGGACCGGGGAAGATCCGGTGGCTGACGCGCGCGCGTTCTTTTCGCGTATCGGCCCTGCCGCCGCCCATTTGCGCGAACTGCGCGGGGAGGCGCGCGATTTGATAGAGGCGCGGCTGGTGCAATGGCTGGAGCGCAATCGCCGCGATGGCCTGATTGCTTTTGCTGCGGCAGCCTGGCAAGTCACCGCGCGCAAAGACTGACAAGCCAAAATCGCCTTCATACTTGCCGCCTTCGCGCACCTGCCTTATCGGCGCTTGAATGAACTCAACGAACGAAATCCGCCGGTCTTTCCTCGATTACTTCGGCAGCCAAGGGCACGAGGTGGTGCAGTCCGCCTCGCTGGTTCCGTATAACGACCCGACCTTGATGTTCACCAACGCGGGCATGGTTCCGTTCAAGAACGTCTTCACCGGTCTGGAAAGCCGGGCGACCCCGCGCGCAGCCTCGTCGCAGAAGTGCGTTCGCGCTGGCGGCAAGCATAATGATCTCGATAATGTCGGCTACACCGCGCGGCACCATACCTTCTTTGAAATGCTGGGGAATTTCTCCTTCGGTGATTATTTCAAGGAACAGGCGATTGACCATGCCTGGAACCTGCTGACCAAGGAATGGGGCCTCGCGCCCGACAGGTTGACGGTCACCGTCTATCACACCGATGATGAGGCGGCTTTGCTGTGGCGCAAGATCGCCGGGCTCCCAGAAAGCCGCCTCATCCGCATCCCGACCTCGGACAATTTCTGGTCGATGGGCGATACCGGGCCGTGCGGGCCGTGCTCGGAAATCTTCTACGATCATGGTGACCACATCTGGGGCGGCCCTCCGGGCAGTGCCGATGAAAACGGTGATCGCTTTATCGAGATATGGAATCTGGTGTTCATGCAGTTCGAACAGGCCGTCGATGGCAGCCGCACCGAACTGCCCAAGCCCTCGATTGATACCGGCATGGGGCTGGAACGCATCGCTGCGGTGATGCAGGGCGAGCATGACAATTATGATACCGACACCTTCAAGGCGCTGATCGCGGCGTCCGAAAGCCTCACCGGCGTGGCGGCGGCTGGCGACAACCAGGCCAGCCACCGGGTGATCGCCGATCATCTGCGCTCGACCAGCTTCCTGCTGGCCGATGGTGTGCTGCCGTCCAATGAGGGCCGGGGTTACGTCCTGCGCCGGATCATGCGCCGCGCCATGCGCCATGCCCATCTGCTGGGGGCGAAGGATCCTTTGATGCACCGTCTGGTGCCGGCGCTGGTGGCCGAGATGGGCGCGGCCTATCCCGAGCTCGGGCGCGCGCAGCCGCTGATCGAGGAAGTGCTGGAGCGCGAAGAAACCAAATTCCGCCAGACGCTGCACAACGGATTGAAGCTGCTGGATGAGGCCACGGTCAGTCTCGGCAAGGGCGATAGCCTGCCCGGCGAAACCGCCTTCAAGCTCTATGACACTTTCGGCTTCCCCTATGACCTTACCGAAGATGCCCTGCGCGCGCGCGGGATCGCGGTGGACAAGGCGGGCTTCGATGCGGCGATGGACCAGCAGAAGGCGGCGGCACGGGCGGCGTGGAAAGGCTCGGGCCAGGCGGCTGACAGCGAAGTGTGGTTTGATATCGCCGAGGAGTTTGGGGCCACCGAGTTCATTGGCTATTCGTCACTACAGGTTGAAGCTAAGGTGCTTGCACTCGTTGTCGACGGCAAACGTGTCAACTCAGTAAATGGGCCTAATAGCGCTTACGTCATAACGAATCAAACTCCGTTCTATGCAGAGAGCGGAGGCCAAATTGGTGATGAGGGGACGTGGTTTCATACTTCTGGATCGCATGGTCAGATTATGTTGACTGACAAACCACTCGGAAAGATTCACGCCCACTTCACAAGCGTAAATGACGGAAATCTCGCTGTTGGAGACGATATTCTACTCACTGTTTTTCAAAACAATCGCGATGCTATCCGCGCCAACCATTCGGCGACGCACCTGCTGCACGCCGCCTTGCGCAATCGGCTTGGCGCTCATGTGACGCAGAAAGGCTCGCTGGTCGCTGCTGATCGCTTACGCTTCGATTTCTCGCAACCTGTCGCGCTGACGGCTGAAGATATCGCGGCAGTCGAAGCCGAAGTGAACGCTGAAATTCGCGCCAATGATCCCGTCGTCACC
Source organism: Novosphingobium sp. (assembly GCA_031429135.1). GTDB lineage: Bacteria > Pseudomonadota > Alphaproteobacteria > Sphingomonadales > Sphingomonadaceae > Novosphingobium. Next base: position 5,677 of record JANOYZ010000251.1, read on the forward strand.
CGGCTGATGAGCCCCGAAGATGCCATCGAGGCCGGGGCCATGGCGCTGTTTGGCGAGAAATACGGTGATGAAGTGCGCGTGCTCAGTATGGGGCGCAATTCGGGCGGTGAGACCTTTTCGGTCGAACTGTGCGGCGGCACCCATGTGCGCGCGCTGGGCGATATCGGTTTGTTGCGGATCATTTCGGAAAGCGCGGTCAGTTCAGGCGTGCGCCGTATCGAGGCCTTGACTGGCGAGGGCGCACGCCAGTGGCTCGTGGCCCGCGAAGAAGCCTTGAAGAGCGCCGCCAGCCTGCTGCGCACCACGCCTGAAGATGTCGAGGCGCGCGTTTCCGCTTTGCTTGACGAGCGCAAGCAACTGGAACGCGAACTGGCCGAGGCGAAGAAGGCTCTGGCGCTTGGTGGCGGTTCGAGCGGAGCAGAGGACAGTGCAGTCGAAACAATTGGAGTGGTGAAGTTTTACCAGCAGATCATCGAAGGCTTGGATCCGAAGGAGCTTAAGCCGCTTGCCGACCAAAAACGGGCTGAGTTAAAATCTGCTATAATCACGCTCATTGCTGCAAATCCGGGTGCAAATACAGTTGTGCAGGCAGCGACGCTTGATCTTGCGGATCGCTTCGACTCTGCGAAGTTAATCCGAATTGCAACGGAAGCCATGGGCGGCAAGGGCGGTGGCGGTCGCGCGGATATGGCCCAAGGTGGTGGCCCGGCGGGTATGGACAATGCTCGAAAGGGAATCGAAGCAGTGCGGGCGGCGCTGAAAGCTTAGGCGCGATGCGAAAACAAAGCCTCTATAGCATGATGTGATTCAGATTAAGCGCATCATGCTATAGAGTTCTGACTCGTGAAATCTGGTTCATAATCCCCGTCCATGCTGAGCTTGTCGAAGCATCGTCCTTTTCTTCGTGCCGCCGCGCGCAGCCTAATGAAGAGGGACAGTGCTTCGACAAGCTCAGCATGGACGGGTTTGGGGATAGCGGTTCATAATTCAGGCATTCCGCTTTAGCTCACCCGTTCCCGCAGCGCCCCGGTCTTCAACCTCGGTTCCACATCCAGTTCGCCTTCTTCCATGATCTGCTTGCGGTATTCGTCGCGCTTTTCGTGGATCGAGGCGATCACCGGGCCCATGGCGACACCCAGATCAATCAACACAGCTTCGGACAGCTGCAATGATGCTTCCAGCGCTTCGGGCACGGCCTGGCTGGCCCCGGCGCGATAAAGTGCGGCGGCGTGGCTGGCATCGCGGGCGCGGGCGATGATGGGGAGCGCGGGGAACTGCGCGCGCAGGCGCTTGACCAGCCGCTTGGCCCCGCTGGGATCATCCATGGTGAGGATGACGGCAGAGGCGCTGTCGAGCATGAAACGATCAAGCCCGTTTGCCCGCGCGGCATCGGCATAGGCGACTGGATAGCCATCGCGCATGCCCTGCACGACAAGATCAGCATCGCTGTCGATCGCCACGAAGGCCTTGCCGTGTTCGCCCAGCATATCGGCGACCAGCCGCCCGACGCGGCCAAAGCCGATGATGATGGCGCGCGGGCCATCGCCGGGTTCGGCGAAGGGGGAAGGGGCAGCGCGGTCAACCTGCTTGGCCAGCCGCCGCCCCAGAATCGCCAGCAGGGGTGTGACGGTGAGGCCGATGGCGGTGACGATCTGCCAGAACTGCGCGGCCTCGCGGCTGATCAGCTGTGCGGTCAAGGCCGCAGACAGCACGATCAGCGTGGTTTCCGATGGGCTGGCGAGCAGTATTCCTGCTTCCAGCGATGTTCCTCTGCGCGCGCCCATCAATCGCAACAACAGCCCGGTGACCGCCGCCTTGGTGAGCAAAACTGCCGCCACTGCGAGCGCAATCGGCCCGGCCCGCTCCCAGACCAGCCCGAGATCGAGCCCCATGCCAACGGTGATCAGGAAGACGCCAAGCGCCAGGCCTTTGAACGGTGCGGTGATATGCTCAACCTCGCCGTTGTATTCGGTCTCGGCGATCAGCAGTCCGGCGATCAGTGCGCCGACAATGGGGGAAAGGCCGGCAGCGGTGGTTGCCAGCGCGGCGATGATCACCACCAGCAGACTGGCGGCGAGAAACAGTTCAGGGCTTTTGGTGCGGGCGGCCTGGGCAAACAGCGTCGGCAGCAACAATTTGCCCGCCGCCAGCAGCAGCGCGATGACCAGCCCGCCCATCCACAGGGTTTGCCACAAGGCACCGGCGTCCTGAGCCGCGCCGCCGCGCCCCATGGCACCGAGCAGGAAAATGATCGGCACCAGCGCGATGTCCTCAAACAGCAGCATAGCCAGCGCGGCGCGGCCCACCGGGGTGCGCGAATCGGTGATCTTGAGCACCAGCGCGGTGGAGGACAGCGCGAGGGCCAGCCCCAGTGCCAGCGCCGTAGATCCCGAATTGCCGAGCAAAGCGAGTCCCAGCGCGATCAGCATGGCAGACATCAGAAGTTCCAGCGCACCCAGCCCGAATACCTGCCGCCGCATCGCCCACAAACGTTCGAATGACAGCTCCAGCCCCACCGAGAACAGCAGCAGGATGATGCCGAACTCGGCAAAGGGGGTGAGACCATCCGGATCGGAAATGGTAATGTAAGACAGCCACGGTGCCTGCCCGACCATCCCGCCAAGCCCGAAGGGACCGACCACCAGTCCGACCAGGATGAAGCCGATCACCGGAGTGATGCGCAGGCGGGCGAACAAGGGAATGACCAGCCCCGCTGCGGCAAGGATGACGAGGGCATCACCAAGCGGTGAGTTGGGGTTGAATTCGAGTGGAGTGGACATCGGGAGAGGTTAGGGCAAGCCCCGCCTCAACGCCACCCAGCGCTAGTCCGCTTCGGCAAATAGTCTGTCGACCGAGCCGCCATTGGCCGCCAGCATGGAAGACACTTTCTCGCGTCCTTCATAATAAAGTACTGCGGGATGGCTTTGGCCTCTGGTCTTCAGGCGGGCGACTTCTTCGGCTGTCAGGCTGCTTTCGCCCGCGACATGATCACAATAGCCTTCGGTCAGCCATGTAGGAAAAAATGCGGAGTCAAGAATGCTGAAGTGGCGGCGAATCATATCATGCGTCGTCTCGTGGGCGATGACGGCGGATAGGGAGCGCGTGCCACCAATCTGCCTACCGTTATAGACGCGGCCTGCGGCAAGATCGCTGCGGTTGAGCACGATCCCGGTGCCCAGTGGCCGCGTCAGTGCAAAGCTTCCGGACGATTGCAGGGCAAGCCAGTGCCAGCGCCAACCGCCCTGTGTCAGAAAAACATGGCGGTGTTCGGGTGGATTTGACAGCGGGCTGGTGGCAACCCGTCGGTCAGCGTCGGTCAGGATCGCGGTAAGCTGGACCTGATCCATCGGCGTCTCTGACCAGACATCATTGGTGCCTACCGCGGCGTGGTGCGGGAAGGCCAGAAGCTGGGGCACCAGGACCGGCGAAACAAACACGACTAAGGCTGCGCTCAGTGCAGAGCGCAGCCTTAGCTTGCGGGTATGGGCCTTATCAGGCCATCGCAGTTTCAAGGTTCTCGACAATCGCTTCGAAGAAGCCCTCGGTGGTCAGCCATGGCTGATTTGGGCCGATGAGGATCGCGAGGTCCTTGGTCATCTTGCCGCTTTCAACCGTCTCGATGCAGATGCGCTCGAGCGTTTCGGCGAAGGCCACCACTTCGGGGGTGCCATCGAACCTGCCGCGATACATCAGGCCGCGGGTCCAGGCGAAGATCGAGGCGATCGGGTTGGTGCTGGTCGCCTTGCCCTGCTGGTGCTGGCGGTAATGGCGGGTGACAGTGCCGTGGGCGGCCTCAGCCTCCACCGTCTTGCCATCGGGTGCCATTAGCACCGAAGTCATCAGGCCAAGGCTGCCAAAGCCCTGCGCGACGATATCCGACTGCACGTCGCCATCGTAGTTCTTGCAGGCCCAGACGAATTTGCCCGACCACTTCAGCGCCGAGGCGACCATGTCATCGATCAGGCGATGCTCATATATCATGCCCTTTTCGGCGAACTTTTCAGCAAAGCCTTCGGTGTCGAATACTTCCTGGAACAGATCCTTGAAGCGACCGTCATAGGCCTTGAGGATGGTGTTCTTGGTCGAAAGATAGACCGGCCAGCCAAGATCGAGGCCATAGTTGAAGCTGGCGCGGGCGAAATCGCGGATCGAATCGTCAAGGTTATACATGGCCATGGCCACGCCGGGGCTGGGGAACTTGAACACTTCGAGGTCAATCGATTTGCCATCATCGCCTTCGAACACCAGCCGCAGGGTGCCGGGGCCGGGGATCAGCGTGTCAGTGGCACGGTACTGGTCACCAAAGGCGTGACGGCCGACCACGATGGGATCGGTCCAGCCGGGAACCAGACGGGGCACGTTGGAAATCACGATCGGTTCGCGGAACACGACGCCGCCCAGGATGTTGCGGATCGTGCCGTTGGGCGACTTCCACATTTTCTTGAGCTTGAACTCCTCGACGCGGGCTTCGTCAGGCGTGATTGTCGCGCATTTCACGGCGACGCCATATTGCTTGGTGGCATTGGCCGAATCGATGGTGATCTGGTCGTTGGTCTCGTCGCGCTTTTCAACCGAGAGATCGAAATACTTCAGATCGATATCGAGATAGGGCAGGATCAGCCGCTCACGAATCCACTGCCAGATGATGCGGGTCATTTCATCGCCGTCCATTTCGACGATGGGATTAGCTACCTTGATCTTTGCCATGTGTCTGCCTTCGCGGGGGAGAAATCTGCGGTTTCCTTAGCAGGGAAAAAGCGCATCGCAAGTGCGGTGAAATGCCACCGTGCGGCTGGACCTATCGACTTCGCCACAGCGTGGCTGCATGGTCGGCGGAGCGATGGGCGAAGCGGGAACTGGGCATGAGCGAGGAAGTACTGATCAGCGTGGGCGAAGGCGTGATCGAAGTGACGATCAACCGGCCTGAGGCGCGGAATGCCATGACCAAGGCAGCGGCTGAAGGTATTGCTGCGGCGATGGACCGGCTGGACGCTGAAGACGGCCTGCGCTGCGCCATCCTGACCGGAGCTGGCGGGACTTTCTGTTCTGGCATGGACCTCAAAGGCTTTCTCAAGGGCGAATTTCCGGTGACGGGAAACCGGGGTTTTGGCGGGCTGACCAGCTGGACGCCAAAGAAGCCGGTGATCGCTGCGGTTGATGGCTATGCGCTGGCGGGCGGGATGGAACTGGCGCTGGCCTGCGACATGATCGTTGCCAGCCGGGATGCGAAGTTCGGCATCCCCGAAGTGAAGCGCGGATTGGCAGCCGGCGGCGGCGGCATGGTCATATTGCCGCGCCTGCTGCCGCGCGCTCTGGCCATGGAATTGGCGCTGACCGGTGACCCGATAACGGCAGCGCGCGCCTATGACCTGGGGCTGGTGAATATGCTCGCCGATGGTCCGGCGATTGATGGTGCCCGCACTCTGGCGGCGCGCATTGCCGCCAACGGGCCATTGGCGCTGATCGCCTCCAAAGGCGTTATCCGCGATTCGTGGTTGTGGGCAGATGATGAGATCAATTCGCAGCAGTCCCGCTACATCGCTGGAGTCT
>JANOYZ010000252.1:0-3426 GCA_031429135.1 Novosphingobium sp.
AAGGCGCGCTGCACCGCCAATTCCGATGCACTGGCCAAGATTGTCGCGACGCGTGACTGGTTGGGGCATCTCGCCATCGATCACGACACCCGCTCGAAAACATCAGTCTGCCTGACTGTCGAAGGCGCTGACGAGACCTTCATCAAGGCCTTCGCCGCGCTGCTGGAAAAGGAAGGCGCGGCTTACGATATCGCCGGTTATCGCGATGCCCCTCCGGGCCTCAGGATCTGGTGCGGCGCAACGGTCGACACCGCCGATATCGAGGCGCTCGGACCGTGGCTCGACTGGGCTTACGAAACCACCAAATCCGCCTGAATTTTTCCGTCTGTCCTGAGCTTGTCGAAGGACCGTCCTTTTCTTCTGGCGCTGCGCTGAAAGTGAAGGACGGGGCTTCGACAGGCTCAGCCCGGACGGGTTTGTTTTACTCCCTACGGAGAATTCGACATGACCAAGCCCCGCGTACTTATTTCCGATCAGATGGACCCCAAGGCCGAGCAGATTTTCCGCGAGCGCGGCTGCGATGTTGATGTCATCACCGGCCAGACACCCGAAGAACTGGGCAAGATCATCGGCCAATATGATGGCCTTGCCATCCGTTCTTCGACCAAACTGACCAAGGAACTGATCGACCTGGCGACCAATCTCAAGGTGGTTGGCCGCGCCGGCATCGGGGTTGATAATATCGATATCCCTGCCGCTTCGGTGAAGGGCATCGTCGTGATGAACACGCCGTTCGGCAATTCGATCACAACGGCCGAACACGCCATCGCGCTGATGTTCGCGCTCGCCCGCCAGCTGCCCGAAGCCGATGCCTCGACCCAGGCCGGCAAGTGGGAAAAGAACCGCTTCATGGGCGTCGAAGTCACCGGCAAGACGCTCGGCCTGATTGGCGCGGGCAATATCGGCTCGATCGTCGCCAGCCGCGCGCTGGGCCTCAGGATGAAGGTCGTCGCCTTCGATCCCTTCCTGACGCCGGAACGCGCTGTGGAAATGGGCGTGGAGAAGGCCGATCTCGATACGCTGCTGGCCAAGGCCGATTTCATCACGTTGCACACGCCGCTGACTGACCAGACCCGCAACATCCTCTCCCGCGAAAACATCGCCAAGTGCAAGCCGGGCGTGCGCATCATCAACTGCGCGCGCGGCGGGCTGATTGATGAGGAAGCATTGAAGGAGGCGCTCGATTCAGGCCATGTTGCAGGTGCGGCGCTTGATGTCTTCGTCAAGGAACCGGCCAGGGAATCGCCGCTGTTCGGCACGCCGAACTTCATCTCGACCCCGCATCTTGGTGCCTCGACCGACGAAGCCCAGGTCAATGTTGCGATCCAGGTGGCCGAGCAGCTTTCGGATTACCTCGTCAATGGCGGGGTCACAAATGCGCTCAATATGCCGAGCCTTTCGGCTGAAGAAGCGCCGAAGCTGCGGCCCTATATGAAGCTTGCCCAGAACCTTGGCAGTCTTGTTGGCCAGCTGGCGCATGACAATCTCGACAAGATTTCCATCGAGGTTGAAGGCGCTGCTGCTCAGCTCAACATCAAGCCGATTACCGGCGCGGTGCTGTGCGGGCTGATGCGCCGCTATACGGATACGGTGAACATGGTCAACGCGCCGTTCCTCGCCAAGGAACGCGGGCTGGATGTGCGCGAAGTGCGGCATGACCGCGAAGGCGTTTATCACACGCTGGTGCGCGTTACCGTGGCCACTTCGCAGGGTGATCGTTCGGTCGCAGGAACCCTGTTCGGTGCCGATCAGCCGCGTCTGGTCGAGATATTCGGCATCGGCATCGAGGCCGAGCTTGAAGGCAACATGCTGTATATCGTCAACGAGGACGCCCCGGGTTTCATCGGCCGGATCGGCACCCTGCTGGGCGAAGCGGGCATCAATATCGGCACCTTCCACCTTGGCCGCCGTGAAGCGGGTGGTGAGGCCGTGCTGCTGCTCAGCCTTGATAATCCGGTGCCGCAGGACGTGCTCAAGCAGGCCTGCGAACTGCCCGGCGTCAAGACGATCCGCTCGCTGGTGTTTTGAGGGTTTGGGGCTGGTGTAGCGCGATATCCTTCGACAGGCTCAGGATGAGCGGGGTTGGGTGGCAAGATCATCTTTCAAATCCCGCTCAGGCTGAGCTTGTCGAAGCCCGCGCGCAACGGTTCGACACAAGCGCAACACCCCGCTAAAGGCCCGCATATGGACAACACTGATCGCGATCTGCTGCCCGAGGGGCTTGAGGACCGGCTGCCCGCAGCTGCGGCCTGTGCGGCGCGGCTGACGCGCGCGGTGCTCGATGTGCTGGACAGCCACGGTTATGACCGCGTCCAGCCCCCATCCATCGAGTTCGAAAAGTCGATGGCGAGCCGCATGGCAGGCGTTCAGCCGCGCAGGATGTTCCGCTTCGTCGATCCAGCATCCTTGCGCACCCTGGCGCTGCGCAGCGACATCACCGTGCAGGTTGGCCGCATCGCTGCGACGGGGCTGGCGGGGGCCGCCCGTCCACTGCGGCTGGGCTATGCGGGGCAGGTCGTGACCATCAAGGGCGACGGGCTTGATCCGACGCGTGAGCGGCTGCAACTGGGCGCTGAACTGATCGGATCGGACAGCGTTGCCGCTGCCGCCGAAGTCGTTGCGGTCGCCATCGAGGCTTTGCAGGCGGCGGGCGCGCGCCAGATTTCGGTCGATTTCACCCTGCCCGATCTGGTGGATACCTTGGCCGGAGCCGATGGCGTTGGGGCGCTGCCGCTCGATGCTGATACTATCGAAGCGGTGCGCCGCGAGCTTGATGCCAAGGATGCTGGCGGCCTCGTGGCTGTGGGCGGCGAAGCCTACCTGCCACTGCTCACCGCCATCGGGCCATTTGATGCCGCGATTGAGCGGCTGGCAGCGATTGACGCGGACGGAGCATTGTCCAGCCGCATCACCGCGCTGCGCGAAATCGCCGCACGGGTTTCCGGCATGGCGCGGCTGACGCTCGATCCGTCCGAGCGCCACGGCTTTGAATATCAATCATGGCTGGGCTTCACGCTCTATGCCGAGGGGCTGTCAGGCGCGCTGGGCCGCGGCGGCACTTACGCGATTCTGGGCCGCGAAGCTGGCGGCGAAGAACCCGCCATCGGCTTTTCGCTCTACCCCGATCCGCTGATCGACGCGCTGGCAGCTGGTGAGGCGAAACGTGACACGCTGTTCCTGCCGCTGGGGCATGACGCCGGTGTTGCCGCCAAGCTGCGCATGATCGGCTGGCGGACCGTGGCGGCGCTGTGTGCGGATTGCGATGCGGTGGCACTGGGATGTTCGCACCGACTGGATGGGGATGAGGCGGTTCGGGTTTAGTGGCTGATGATTTGAATTGAATCACTTCGTCATTGCGAGCGAAGCGAAGCAATCCAGAGCGCCATGCACCGCCGCCCTGGATTGCTTCCTCACTTCGTTCCTTGC
>JANOYZ010000253.1:0-10082 GCA_031429135.1 Novosphingobium sp.
GCGCCGATCATGGTCATGGTCATCGAATGCGGCGGGGTTGCCTCGCGGCCAAATCCGACCCGCTTGCCGATCATCAGGCAGCCGACCAGACCCGCGATACCGGCGTTGATATTCACCACGGTGCCGCCAGCAAAATCGAGCGCGCCCATGCCCCAGAGCAGACCGGCATCCTGTGAAACCAGTGCACCAGCGGCATCCTTGACCACCGTATCGGCGAGGAAATCCGGGCCAGCCCAGTACCAGACCATGTGCGCGATCGGGAAATAGACCGCCGTCAGCCACAGCACCATGAACAGCATCAGCGGCCAGAACTTCACGCGTTCGGCAAAAGCGCCAACGATGAGTGCGGGCGTGATGCAGGCGAATGTCATCTGGAAAATGACGAAGACATATTCGGGCAGATAGACATTGTTCGAGAAGGTTGCCGCATAGGTCGATGCAGAAACACCCGCGAGGAATGCCTTGTCAAAACCGCCGAAAATTGCGGGGTAGGCGCTGCCCGACGAGGTAAAGGACATGGTGTAGCCCCAGCCAACCCAGACCAGTGCGGCGATCGAAACGATCATGAACACCTGCATCAGCACGCTGAGCATGTTCTTGGAGCGCACGAGGCCGCCATAAAACAGCGCCAGCGCCGGAACGCTCATCATCAGTACGAGGACGGATGCGACGAGCATCCAGGCGGTATCGCCCTTGTCGACCATGGTGGCCTGAACTTCGGGTAAAGGTGCCTTCACGAGGTCGGCGGCGTAAGCGGCGCTGGCAAAGAGCGATGTGCCCAGCGCGCCAGCACCGCAAAGAATCTTGCGGAACATAGGTGTTTCCCTCCTGTCTGGCGCGCCGATCACAGCGCGGTATCCCCGGCTTCACCGGTGCGGATGCGCACGGCTTCAGCAAGATCGAGAACGAAGATCTTGCCGTCACCGATAGCTTCGGTGCTGGCGACCTGCTGGATCGTCTCGACCACTTGCGGTGCCAGATCGTCGCTGGCAGCGATCTCGATCTTCACCTTTGGCAGCATGTTGGTGGAATATTCGGCGCCGCGATAAATCTCGGTCTGCCCTTTTTGCCGTCCAAAGCCCTTGACCTCGGAGACGGTCATGCCGGCGATGCCAATGGCACCGAGAGCTTCACGCACCTCGTCGAGCTTGAACGGCTTGATGATGGCGATGATGAACTTCATGCCGATCCCCTGTGTGCCCGCCGGACCCATTTCCGGCTTCCTCCCGCAATGCAGGGGACGTGCCAGAATAAGTTAATCAATGAAATTCAGGAGATTAGGGGATAATCTCGATGCCCGATGAGGTGTTGCAGCGCCTGATTACTGGGCATGTGCCTAAAATTCAGGCATGCTCCAGCCGGGCAAATACCGGCAGATGATCGGATGCCCGGCTGGCGAGCAGTGAGTGATGCACTCCGGTTTGCAGACAGTGCCAGCCTGCCGAAACCACGATCCGGTCGAGCGGGGCGACCGGCTGGTGAGCCGGAAAGCTGCGCCCCGGCGCAAGCACCCGCCAGTCCGCGCCAAATTCGCGCATTGCCCCGCGCGCCTGGCTCCACTGATTGAAATCACCCATCAGCACGGTCGGGCAGGGCTCAGGATAGCTGGCAATATGGCCCAGTATCGCGCGCAGCTGATGGCGGCGGCGCAGGCCTGAGAGGTCAAGGTGCATGCCAACCACGCGCAGACGCTGGCCCCCCGCGGCCAGCTCGGCGCAGATAGCGCCGCGCGGCTCAAGCGTGGGTAGCGGCACCGGAGCGGCTGAGATCACTCCGATCCCGCGCCGTACCAGCAGGGCATTGCCATGCCAGCCGATGGAATCGGGCCGCATCCCCAGATGAACCGCCTTCCACGGGCTGTGATCGTCCAGCGACTGGCGCGGCAGTACGCTGGCGCGGGTGCCGAAGCGCATGTCTGCTTCTTGCAACGCGATGACATCGGCGTTGATCTCGCGCAGCACCGACAGGATCCGGTCAGGATCGCGCCGCCGGTCAAGCCCCACTGCTTTGTGGATATTATAGCTGGCAAAAGTGAGCTGCACGTCGGTGATATCAGCCCTGCTCGCCGGCAATATAGCGATCGGTCACCCGCGCAGGCAGACCATCGATGCTGGTTGTCCGCGCCGCATATTTGGCCGCCCACTTAGCGGGTTCCTGCTGCGCGTGATACTTCACCAGCGTCTCGCGGTTATGATCGAGCTCCATCACCGGCACCCCCCACCCGCAGCTGGTCTGCACGCTTTCCACGGCAATATCGAAGATCTGGCGGGTGCCGGGGAGCAGGGTGAACTGTTCGGCAAGGCTTTCCCAGCCGGGATCGGCGGGCAGCACGGCGCGGCCTTTTCCGTAGATACGCAGGATCAGCGCGGGCTGTTCGAAATTGCACATCATCACCGTAATGCGGCCTTTGTCGGTTTGGTCGGCGAGCAAATGGGCGTTGGTCTCGTTTCCCGATCCGGCGAGGTCGAGATAGGCGACGCGGCTCGGCGAAAGCACCCGGAAGGTATCGGCGAGGCCTTTGGGGCTGAGATTGATGCGGCCATCGGCAGCGGCGGTGGCGACGAAGAAGACCGACTGGCGCGCGATCATCGCCATATGGTCTGGAGTGAGCGTTGCGGTGAAGTCTGCCATGGGGGGAGGTTAGCCGATCCCAGCCCGCTTCGATAGGGGCCACCTTGGATAAGGACTTGCCACGAGGCACGGTGCCGCACAGGCTGCATCCGGCAGCACTGGCAGGAGTTTACTTTGGGACAAGCAAAAGGCGCGACCAGCCCGAACATGGCCCTCGCCATGCTGTTCGTGGTCTATACCTTCAATTTTCTTGACCGGCAGGTGCTGTCGATTCTGGCGCAACCGATCAAGCTCGACCTTGGCCTCTCCGATGGGCAGGTCGGCGCACTGGGAGGACTGGCCTTTGCCATGCTGTTTTCGACCATGGCGATCCCGCTTGGCCTGCTGGCGGATCGCACCGGACGCGTGCGCGTCGTCGGGGTCAGCCTCGCGGTGTGGAGCGGCTTCACCGTGCTGTGCGGGCTGGCGGGCAACTTCACCCAGATATTCCTGTTCCGGCTGGGTGTCGGGGTGGGCGAGGCGGGCGGAGTTGCGCCATCCTATGCGCTGATTACCGGTTATTTCCCGCCGGGCCGCCGGGCGAGGGCGCTGGCGATCTATTCGACGGGCGCGCCGCTGGGGATTGCCATCGGGGTGCTGTTCGGCTCGGCGATTGCCGCCGCAGTGAACTGGCGCCTGGCCTTCATCGTCCTTGGTCTGGCCGGACTGCTCACCGCCATTCCCTATTTTTTCCTGATGCGCGAGCCGCAGGAAACATCGAGCGCCGAGCCGGTTCCCGCGCGCGAAGTGTTTCGCCGCCTCGCTGCCCTGCCGCTGTTCTGGCTGCTGGCGTTTGGCGCGGCTTGCAGCTCGCTCGCCGGTTACGGCCTGTCATTCTGGATGCCGGCGCTGGTGCAACGTTCCTACGGCCTGACACTGGTGCAGACCGGGCAGTTCATCGGCGTCCTCGTGCTGATAACCGGCGTGGCCGGGGTGCTGGCTGGCGGCTTTCTGGGTGATCGTTTTGGCAATCGCGATCGCAGCGGCTATCCGCTCGTCGGGGCATGGGCCTTTGCCATCTGCGGACCGGCATTTGCCGCCGCGCTGTTCAGCCCCGATCCCGTGTGGCTTTTCTTCCTGATGCTGGTGCCTTCGGGCCTCGCCTATATGTGGATGGCACCGGTGATCACCACGGTCCAGCACCTCGTCAGCCCGCGCGAAAGAGCGACGGCTTCGGCCTGTTACCTGCTGGTCAACAACAGCATCGGCCTTGGTCTTGGGCCGCTGGCGGTCGGTTCGCTGAGCGACTATCTGGCTCCGGCGCACGGCACGGAATCGCTGCGGCTGGCGATGGTGGCTGTCGCCTGCTTTTACCCGATCGCCGCTCTGCTGATGTTCATCGCCGCTCCCCGCGTCCGCGCTGCCTGGCAGGATTGATCAACGCTCCTTGGTGGCGCTGAACAGCAGATCGGGATTGCGTTCCTGCTGATACCCCACGTCCCAGGCAGAGCGCGCCATGAACACCGGATCGCCATCGCGGTCCTTCGCCAGGTTGGCCTTGCTGATATCGGTGAAACCCTTGATCGCCGCCTCGCTGCCCTTGATCCAGCGCGCCGTATCAAACGGCGATGCTTCCAGCCCCGCCTCGACCTTGTATTCCGCCTCGAGCCGCGAAATCAGCACTTCAAGCTGCAACTGCCCGACCACGCCGACGATCCACTGCGCGCCGATCTCGGGGTAGAACACCTGGATCACGCCTTCTTCGGACAGATCGTCAAGCGCCTTGCGCAGTTGCTTGGTCTTGGTCGGGTCTTTCAGTACCACCCGGCGCAGGATTTCGGGCGCGAAATTGGGCAGCCCGGTGAAGCGCACATCGTTGCGCTCGGATAGCGTATCACCCACCCGCAAGGTGCCATGGTTGGGAATGCCGATGATGTCCCCCGCCTCGGCGGTATCGGCCAGTTCGCGGTCCTGCGCGAAAAACAGGATCGGCGAGTGCACCGCAATCGGCTTGCCGCTGCCCGATGGGGTCAGCTTCATGCCGCGTTTGAACGTGCCCGATACCATCCGCATGAAGGCGATACGGTCACGGTGCTGCGGGTCCATATTGGCTTGCACCTTGAAGATAAAGCCGGTGACATCAGCGCGTTCGGGGCTGATGTCGCCCTGATTGCTCGGCTGCGGACGCGGCGGCGGGGCATATTGGGCGATGGCATCAATCAGCGTCGCCACGCCGAAATTCTTGAGCGCCGAGCCGAAATAAACCGGGGTCAGATCGCCGTGCTGATAGGCCGTTATATCGAACGAGGGATAGCCGCCCTCAGCCAGTTCCACCTCATCGGCGATATCGGCGGGAAGTTCAGGATTTTGATCAATCTTGCCAAGAAATTCACGGCTGCCGCCCTCGGGCCGCGCGACGCAGCCAGTCGCCAGATCGAGCACCCCTTGAAACTGCCCGCCCATGCCCACCGGCCAGGCCATCGGGCAGACATCAAGCGCCAGCGCATCAGCAACCTCGTCCATCAGATCGAAGGGTGATCGGCCTTCACGGTCAACCTTGTTGATGAAGGTGATGATCGGCACAGATCGCAGCCGGCAGACCTCGAACAGCTTGCGTGTCTGCGCCTCAATGCCCTTGGCGGCATCGATCACCATGATCGCGGAATCGACCGCTGTCAGTGTGCGGTAAGTGTCCTCGGAGAAATCCTCATGGCCCGGCGTATCGAGCAGGTTGAAAGTTATCCCCTGACGCTCGAATGTCATCACGCTCGAGGTCACCGAAATCCCGCGCTGCTGCTCGATCTTCATCCAGTCAGACCGCGCCCGCCGCGCCTGCCCGCGCGCCTTGACCTCACCGGCAAGATGGATTGCGCCGCCCTGAAGCAGCAGCTTCTCGGTCAGCGTCGTCTTGCCCGCATCAGGATGCGAGATGATGGCGAAGGTGCGCCTGGAAGAGCCTTGGGGATTGGACATGCTAGAGTTTTTCCGTTTTATATGGAGCCGCTTAACCCCTCCCCCTTGAGGGGGAGGTTGGGTGGGGGTGTACCACGCTGGCGTTGACGCTCGGCCTTCGGCCTTGCTCTCCCACCCCTAACCCCTCCCCGCCGGGGAGGGGAACTAACCCCGCAAGACCGCCCCCAGCTTCGCCGCCGCCGCTGTCACCTTGTCGGCAATCGCCTTGAGGTCCGCCTCGGCATAGCTCTTGTTCTGCGGCTGGAGCGTGACTTCGATGGCGATCGACTTCTGCCCCTGCGGCACACCGGCCCCCCGGAAATCATCGAAAAGCCGCGCGGCAACTATGTTGGCCTTGTCCGCACCCTTGACCATGCGCAAGAGATCGCCCGCAGGCATCTCCAGCGGCACGAGGAAGGCAAAGTCGCGCGTCACCGCCTGCAAGGGCGGCGGGGCATAATGCGCGCGCGCAAAAGTCGCTGCGCCGCGCTTGCCGGGGATGGCATCAAGGAACAGTTCCACCACCGCAATCGGCGCATCGATGTCAAATGCCTTGGCGGTCGCCGGATGCACCATGCCGAAACGCGCCAGAACCGCCTTTGGTCCCAGCCGTAGTGTGGCCGACTGGCCGGGATGGAACTGCGGCCCCGCTTCACCCATGACCTGAAGGTTATCTACCGGCGCGCCCGCTTCAGCCAGCAGTGCCAGCGCCTCGGCCTTGGCGTCGAAGGCATCATACGGCAGCGCCTTGCCACTTGCCCAGCCGCGCGGGGCTTTCTCGCCCGCCAGCACCACGGCGAGCGACAATCGCTCGTCGCTCGCCCCATCGCCGCCGCGCAGATAGCGTCGACCGATCTCGAACAGCCGCAGGCCTGATGCGCCGCGATCAAGGTTGCGTTTGGCGGCAGACAGCAGCCCCGGCAGCAGCGATGGCCGCATCGCCTTCATGTCTTCGCTGATCGGGTTGGACAGCACCCAGAGGTCGCTGTCTGCAAATTGCGCCGCTTCACTCTCGGGCAGGAATGACCATGTCACCGCCTCGTTCAGCCCGCGCGCAGCCGCAGCGCGGCGCAGGCGGCGCTCCAGCTTCTGCGCCGGGGTGGCAGTCGGGCGAGCAACGCCGTCCGTGCGGGGCAGGGCGACCGAGGCGACATTATCCAGCCCGTGGATGCGCACCACTTCCTCGACGATGTCAGCCGCGCCATCGATATCGGGACGCCAGCCGGGGACGGTGACGGTCCAGTCTGCGCCAGCAGTGAAGCCCAGCGCCTCTAGAATGCGCTGCTGCTCAGCTTCGGGAATGGCCACACCGCCCAGCCGCTGCGCCAGCGCCGGATCATAGCTGACCTGCTTCGGCTCGGCAGGCGGCGAACCCGCGCGCACCACTGCGGAGGCTTCGCCGCCGCAGATGCGCAGGATGAGGTCGGTCAGAATGTCGAGACCGACATCAAGGAAGGCCGGATCAACCCCGCGCTCGAACCGTGCGCGCGCGTCTGAGGTTAGGTTCAGCTTGCGGCCGGTGGCGGCGATGCGCTCCGGATCGAAATAGGCGATCTCCAGCAGCACGTCGGTGGTCTTTTCGGTGCAGCCCGAATGTTCGCCGCCCATGATCCCGGCAATGTCATGCACACCCTTGTCATCGGCGATCACGGTCATGCTGGAATCGAGCGCGTATTCTTTGCCGTTGAGCGCATGGCAGCTTTCGCCATCCTTCGCCCGCCGCGCGACAACCGCGCCGCTCAGTTTGGCGAGGTCATAGGCATGGGCCGGACGTCCGAAGGCGAGCATCAGGTAATTGGTGATATCGACCAGCGCCGAGATTGGCCGCTGTCCCGCCGCCTTCAACCGCGCCTGCATCCACTCGGGCGACTGGCCGTTGGCCACGCCTTTGATAACCCGGCCATAGAACGCCGGGCAGCCTTGCGCGTCATCAGTGCGAATTTCGACGGGGCAGGGGTAAGGCGGCGCGTGGCCTTCGACAGGCTCAGGCTGAGCGGGACTTGGTACTGAAACAATACCCGCTCGTGCTGAGCTTGTCGAAGCACCCACGCTGAGCTCGCGTAAAACCCCCACTCCCGCCGCTGCCAGATCGCGGGCAATTCCATAGACCCCCATGCAATCGGGCCGGTTAGGCGTAATCGCCACATCGAACACCGGGTCGGCGCCGTGGTAATCGGCAAAGGCCATGCCCACGGGGGCATCGGCGGGCAACTCGATGATGCCCAGATGATCCTCGCCCAGCTCCAGTTCGCTGGTCGAGCACATCATGCCGTTCGATTCGACACCGCGCACTGCCGCAACCTTCAGCACCATGCCGTTCGCCGGAACCGTGGCACCGGGAAGCCCCAGCACACCGATCAGGCCAGCGCGCGCATTGGGCGCACCGCAGACGACTGTCAGCGGCTGGCCGTCCCCCTTATCAACGGTGAGCACCTGCAACTTGTCCGCATCGGGATGCCGGTCAGCAGTTAGCACCTTGGCGACGCGGAAACCGGCGAGCTTTTCTGCCGGGTTCTCGATGCCTTCAACCTCAAGCCCGATGGCATTGAGCCGGGCCGAGATTGCTTCCACCGAAGCCTCGGTTTCGAGGAAGTATTTGAGCCAGGAGAGCGAGAACTTCATGCCACCGCTCCTACACCGGCGGAAAGCGTCGGCACATCAAGGGCTGAGAAGCCATAATGTTGCAGCCAGCGCACATCGCCATCGAAAAAGGCGCGCAGATCGTCCATACCATATTTGAGCATGGCCAGCCGATCGACCCCGACGCCGAAAGCAAAGCCTTGCCATTCATCGGGATCAAGTCCGCCAAACGCGATCACCTTGCGGCCCACCATGCCCGAGCCCAGCAGCTCCATCCAGCCATGGCCCGGCGCATCGCCGCTGCCGCCGAGAACGCGCCTGCCGTTTATTAGAGCGAAGCCGACATCGACTTCGACCGAAGGTTCGGTGAAGGGGAAATAACTTGGCCGAAGTCGCAGTACGATGTCCTCACGCTCGAAGAAGGCCTTGAGGAAAGTTTCCAGCGTCCATTTGAGGTGGCCGAGATGGATACCCTTGTCGATCACCAGACCTTCGACCTGATGGAACATCGGGGTGTGGGTGGCGTCCGAATCGGAGCGATAGACCCGGCCCGGAGCGATGATCCTGAGCGGCGCGCCTTCAGCCAGCATCGAGCGGATTTGCACCGGCGATGTATGGGTGCGCAGCAGCATTGCAGTGGCGTTGCAGTCCGCTTGCAAAGGGCCGGCGTCCGGGAAGTAAAACGTATCGTGCATCGCCCGCGCCGGGTGGCTTTCGGGCATGTTGAGCGCGGTGAAATTGTGCCAGTCGTCCTCAATCTCGGGGCCGGTGGCGACAGCGAAACCCATGTCGGCGAAGATCTCGGCCAGCTCGTCCATCACCTGCGAAACCGGATGGATCGAACCGCGCGGGGTAAGGGGTACGGGGAGGGTGAGGTCAATTGTTTCGGCGGTCAGGCGGACTTCGAGAGCGGCATGTTCGAGGGCGGCCTTGGCACCGGCCAACGCCTCGGTAACATCCTCACGAAGCGCCTGAATCTGCGGCCCTTCGCTCTGCCGTTGTTCGGGCGACATGCCGCCCAGCGTCTTCAGCAGGCCGGAAATTGATCCCTGCTTGCCGAGAAATTCGACACGCAACCGCTCGACGGAATCGAGATCACCCGCCGCCGTAATGCGGGCGAGGGCTTCCTGACGGGTTGCTGTGTAATCCACTGTCACTTGCCCACTTCACTATGCCCGTTTTACGGGCCTTTGCGCGCCTCTTAGGGATGATCGTCTTTGCCTGCAATGTGCTGGTAAGCCACATAAGGAAAGGGCGCGGAAGGACTTGCCTGCCACGCCCGTAACCTTTGCGATCTGCGGTTCAGTTCAAGCTGGCAGAGCAGCTTTTGCCTGGGCGATCACCGTGGTGAAGATGCCGGCCTCGTTCATGGCGAGATCGGCCATCGTCTTGCGATCGAGTTCAATCCCGGCCAGCTTGGTGCCGTGGATGAACTGCGAATAGGTCAGGCCTTCGAGGCGGACCGCAGCGTTGATGCGCTGAATCCACAGGCCGCGGAAAGTCCGCTTCTTGATCTTGCGATCGCGATAAGCATACTGCCCGGCCTTTTCGACGGCCTGACGCGCAACGCGAATCGTATTCTTGCGGCGACCGCGGTAACCCGCTGCCTGTTCGAGAAGCCGCTTATGCTTGGCGCGGGTGGTAACACCCCTTTTGACACGTGCCATTATTCAGTACTCCGCATTTCTGTTGACGCGATTTCCGAGTCGCCGGATGATTGCATCCGGCTCGAAATCGCTCAGCTCAGCCCGTAGGGTGCCCACTTCTTGATCACTTTCGCATCAGCGTCAGAGATCGTGTCAGTGCGGCGATGTTGGCGGATGTACTTGGCATTATGGCTGATCAGGCGGTGGCGCTTGCCAACCGCACCGTGCTTTATCTTGCCAGTGGCGGTAAGGCGGAAGCGCTTTTTAACGCCGCTTTTCGTCTTGAGTTTGGGCATTTTCGTCTCCTGTTGTGCGACGCGTTAGACCAGCCTTGGCAGCCCTTACAGCCAGGCC
>JANOYZ010000254.1:0-8126 GCA_031429135.1 Novosphingobium sp.
TTGCCCGCATATGGGCACGCATCTGGCCAGGAACACATCCTCTTACATTGTGAAAGATGGTGAGCACGTTGAGGGGGACAGTATCAGGTGCCCCTATCATGGCTGGCGATTTGGCCCGGGGGGGCAGTGCAATGATATTCCCTATTCGCCGGCGCCCATTCCCAAAGCGGCCTGTATCAAAAGTTGGCAGGTGATCGAGCGCGCCGGTTGCATCTGGATGTGGCACGATAGCGAAGGCGGTGAGCCAGACTATGATTTGCCGGCATTTGAGGATTATGAAAACCCGGCCTGGGTGAAGTGGGAGATTGACCGGCTGGGTGAGCTGGCTTGCCACCCTCAGGAGATTCTCGACAATATGACCGACAAGAGCCATCTTGGACCGGTCCACGGCAGCGTCGATATGGTCCTTTTCGTCAATGAATTTTCCAATCATGTGGTTCGCCAGATACTGTCCGCCGGCCACAAAACGCTAACTACCAGCTCGGAACCGATGAGCAATGACACCTGGTATACCGGACCGGGCATTCTCCAATCGACAATGTCAGGCGAAATGCCCTCCACGATCCTGATTGCCCATACCCCGGTTGATGATGGTGTGGTCAAGGTCTGGCATGCCCTGCTGGTCAAGTCGCAGCACGATGTGGCGACAGCGGAAGATGTGGCCATCGCCAGAGCCTATCAGCAATCAAGCCTCGAAGCCTTTTCGCAGGATTTTGAAATATGGACCCACAAGCGTGCCTGCATCAATCCGATGATGGTCAAAGGCGATGGGCCGTTTGATAAGCTGCGGGTCTGGTACAAGCAATTCTACAACCCCCGAGCCCGGGCTGCTGAGTTCCACGCCCGCGTCAACGGGCGCTATGAAACAAGTGGTACCGTCAATGCGCCATGGGATTCTGCAGCTTGATGCTCTGCGGCATCAATACCACAGATTTCGCGCAGAAATCATTATTATCACCCATTCTTAAACAAAATGCGTAATTATGATTGACAATTATTACGCATATAGGAATTCTATCGATATCGAGAAACCAGAAGCGGCAGAAAACCGCGTGGGACTGATTTTTGGGAGGGCAATGCCATGAAAGTTCAAATTCGTTTGATGACGACTGCACTGTTGGGCGGGGTCAGTCTGATCGGACTGTCGACTGCGGCACTCGCACAGGATGCAGCTTCTGATGGCTCTGGCTTGAAAGAGATCGTTGTCACAGCCAACAAACGCTCAGAAAACCTGCAACAGGCTCCGCTCGCAATTTCGGCTGTCTCAGCCGAAGAGCTAGAGCTGCGTGGGCTGACCGAGATCAAGGATTTGAGTGCTATCGCGCCAAACGTATCGATTATCGGCGGTACCACGAACGCGACTGCGGCGGTGGTCTCTATTCGCGGCATTCCATCGGCAGCAGATGAAACCCAGGGTTTTGACTCTCCCATCGGCCTTTATCTCGATGGCGTGTTTCTGGCGCGCTCCTCGGCGGCCTCGTTTGAAGTGGCCGATATTGAACGCGTCGAGGTTTTGCGCGGCCCGCAGGGCACACTGTTTGGCCGCAACACCACCGGCGGTGCGATCAACTTCATCACCAAGAAACCGAGCAGCGAAGCGAGCCTGAAGGCGAACGTGGGTGCCGGTAACTATGGCCTGTGGGGTGGCAAGGTCGTCATGAATAGCGGCGACATCGGCGGTGCGCGGCTGTCGCTCGGGTTATTGCAGCGCCAGCGCAACGGCGTGGTCGACAATCTGCTTGAGCCTGACAAAGGGCGTGATCCAGGTGGCTACAAGACCACCGGGCTGCGCTTTGCTGCGGAGATCGATCTGGCCGATAACATCACGCTCTACAACGTGGTTGATTTTACCAAAACCAAAGGCCAGCCGCATGTCCAGCAGCTGGCTGAGGTTGGCGGCGGTGTGTTCCGGCCTAATGTGGTCTATCAGGGTAACACTTTCGCAGCGGTGCAGCCGGCCAATGTCGGAGCCTATCTGACCGCATCAACGGTCCTTGAAGCAGGCTGCGGCAAGACGGTCAGCCGCGCGCGTCAGGATTCGCTGTGCAACGATTCTGATGGCCCTTCGACAGACCGGATATTGGGTAACATGCTCAGGCTTGAAGCCGATCTCGATGCCGTGACCATTCGCAGCACCAGTGCCTACCGTGAATGGCGCAATGAAATTGAAGGCAGCGATCTGGACGGGCTGGGATCGCTGCGCGGGCCGTTGTTCTCGTCGGCGACAACTCTGAACGGCTTCCCGCTCGCAGTGCTTAGCCTGTTCCAACCAGCCGGCACTGCTGCGTTTCTGGCCGGCTCGCCTGTTCCTACTGTGGTTCAACCGCTGTTTTCAGCCACCAACCTGCGCAGCCAGAAGCAGTTCAGCCAGGAGCTTGAGCTGGTTTCAAACGGTGACGGTCCGTTCCAGTGGGTGCTGGGCGCGTTCTATTTCGATGAAAGCGGCAGTGAGAAGAACGTCCAGTCGATCGGTTTTGTGCTTGATACCAATGCATCCGTGTTTAATGCAACCAACTTTGGCGCGCTCGCCCCGACGCTTCAGGCGACCAATCCTCAACGTTATCGCATGGTACCGCAGAGTTCCACACTGGAATATACAGCGGGCGGCAAATCAACTGCGGTTTATGGTCAGGCTAGTTATCGACCTGGTGGCTCGGATGGCGCCTTGGGTGTCACGCTGGGCCTGCGCTACACTTGGGATACCAAGAATGTGAAGCGCACTCAGAACGGCGCGGCTCCTTTCGCGGCTGCCGAACAGGCGCTCAACACCCGGACACAAAAATTCAGCGCACCATCGGGACACCTGACAGTTGACTACCGCGCGAGCGATGACATCAATCTCTATGCCCGTGCAGCGCGCGGCTATCGTTCTGGCGGATTCAATCTGCGCCAGGCGACTAGCCTGGCCAACAACGTACCCCTCATCCCGTTTAACGAAGAACAGATATGGTCATATGAAATTGGCGTGAAAACCGAATTCATGAACCGCCTGCGGCTCAATTTCTCGGCGTTCCACAATGTCTACACCGATCAGCTGGCTTCCATCCCGATCCCGATCGTTGGCGGTGGCAGCTTTGGCACGCAGACGGTCAATGCTGGCAAGACGATCTACAACGGTTTCGAAATTGAAGGCCAGTTCAAGATTTCCGACAATTTCTCGATCGATGGAAACTTTGGCTATCTCGATGTCAATATTAAGGACTTCCCTGGTGCGGATATCACCGGCGTCACGCGCAACATTTCAGGGTTGCTAAATGGTCCGGCATACGCGCCTAAATACACCGCCTCGATAGCCGGCAATGTAACCGTGCCGCTTTCCGGTGACGCCCGGCTGACCGCGCGGGTGGGTTATAACTACACCTCGGGCTATCAGATGTTCCCGAACTCGCTGACGGCACCCTTCTCCAGGACGACCGAAGGCGATGCCCGCGGTCTGCTCGACGCGCAGCTCCGTATTGATAGCATCAAGATGGGCGGATCAAGCATTGGGTTGACCATCTGGGGCAAAAACATCACCAACAAGGCCTATATTACCCGCGCGGTCGATTTCGGCCAGCTCGGATTTGCCGGAGTGATCTATGGCGATCCAGCCACCTTTGGAGCCAGCATCGACTTCGAATTCTGAAGCATGAACTGATCAAGGACCGGTCCGTGCCAGATGGCGCGGGCCGGTTTTTTCGTCCGGTCGTGGTGTGGTTCAGTTATTGCGCTTATGGCATGATGCGCTTAGCCAGAATCACATCATGCCATAAGCTTCTTTGTTTTCGCGCGATTTATTGCGAAAAACCGGTACCCACTTTTTCGCATCGCGCTTAGTTATTGTGCCAGTAACGGCGGGTAGTCAGTATAACCGCGCCCTTCGCCGGTATAGATCGTGGTGCGGTCAACCCTCGCAAGTTCAGCACCGGCCTTGATCCGTGCTGGTAAATCAGGATTGCTGATGAACGAACGGGCAAATGAAGCGGCGGTTGCCGTGCCGTCAGCGATCAATCCTGCTGCGGTGTCTGCCGTCAGATTGTTGTTCGCAATGAGCGCGCCAGACCAGTTCTCTCTGACAAAAGGCAGCATTGCGCCGACATCGACCAAGTGAACATAAGCTAGACCAAGACCGTCTGCCGTGCGAAGCAGCGGAGCGAAGCTTGCCTTGGGATTATCGTCGGCCATGTCGTTGTAAGAATTGCCCGGTGAAATACGAAATCCCACTCGGTCAGCGCCAATCCGGTCTGCCATTGCCGCCAGCACCTCAAGGATGAAGCGGCTCCGGTTCCGAGCATTTCCCCCATAGCAGTCATCCCGATGATTGCTGCGCGGGTTGAGAAACTGGTTGGGGAGATAACCACTGGCACAATGCAGCTCGACGCCATCAAGCCCGGCTGCGCGGGCGTTGGCTGCTGCCTGGGTGAATTCCTCAATCACGCGGACAATCTCGGATGTCTCCAGGGCGCGCGGCATTTCGGTCATGACCGGTACGCCGTCCGGGCCGGGAACAAGGTCGGCGCAGCGGATGGCCGAAGGAGCGATGACTTCAGAGCTGTCCAGCTTGTTCGCTTGAACGGCAACCCGGCCGCAATGCATGAGCTGCATGACGATCTTGCCGCCCTCGGCGTGAACCGCCGCCGCCACCCGCCGCCACCCGTCAATCTGTGCTGCCGAATAGATGCCCGGTGTTCGCCAGTATCCCTTGCCCGCCGCACTCGGTTGCACACCTTCGGTGACAATCATTCCGGCAGATGCCCGCTGGCGATAATATTCGGTCATCAGGACGGTAGGGACATCGTTCGGTCCGGCGCGGTCCCGTGTCATCGGGGCCATGACGATTCGGTTTTCGAGAGCGATTGCACCCAGCGTTACGGGTTGAAAAAGAGCCTCAACCATCAAAAATCATGTCCTCAAAACGGGCGTTGACCCCTATTTGCGTTATAATCTATGCTAGAAATTACGCAAATCCAAAAGGAATCGCCTATGCACTATGGTTTTGATGGGCGGGTGGCACTGGTCACCGGATCAGGTGGGGGTATCGGACGCGCCACGGCACTGGCCTTTGCGGCCTCGGGAGCGCAGGTTCTGGTGGCGGACGTCAATGAAGCCGGCGGAGCTGAAACCGTTGCCCTGATCGCGGCAGCGGGGGGCAGTGCCGTTTTTCAGAGCTGCGACGTCAGCCAGTCCGATCAGGTCAAGGCCATGGTTGCGCGCGTGGTTGCCGAATTCGGGCGACTCGATTTCGCACTCAACAATGCCGGGATCAACAGTGTGCTGGCGAATGAGTATGATGACGATGTGTGGGCACGCAGCATCGGCGTCAATCTTACCGGTGTGATGATGTGTATGCGCGAGGAAGCCGAAGTGATGCTGAAACAGGGCAGCGGCGCTATTGTTAACACGGCTTCAATCAATGGCCTGATCGGCAACCCTACCCAGCCCGCCTATACCGCAGGCAAGCATGGCGTGGTGGGGCTTACCCGTCATGCCGCGTTAAGATGGGCGCGATCTGGCATCCGGGTAAACTGCGTTTGTCCAGGCGTTATCGAGACCCCTATGACTGATAGTGTCGCCGCCAATCCCCAGATCAAGGCGATCATGGAGAACATGACGCCGATGGGCCGAATGGGCCAACCGGAGGAAATTGCCGCAGCGGTGCTATGGCTCTGTTCGGACCAGGCCAGCTTCGTGACGGGGCACCCATTGGTGATCGATGGCGGGGCAGTGGCGGTTTGAACCACGATGCCGTGTTGGCGTTGGCGAACAGAAACCACGTTATACGCTGGACATAGCCCATCATATTCGCGGGATGCTCTGGGCCACTCGATCAATAGTTACGCGGCAGACCACGGTGTCTACCAGACCGTTCAAGCTGCCGATAAGTATCTATCCGGTGTCACCGATCGGCTGGCCAAACGCATGGCGGGTGAGGGCGTAATCGCGCGCCTTTTCCATCAGTGCTTCGGCGCCGCCGGTCTGCTCATGGGCGGTCACCACGGCTTGCAGCGCCAGTACGTTGTGCGCCGCCGCCAGCGCCGCTTCGCCACGGGCGATTTCAGTTGCGGGGGTGGCGGCGAAAGTGAGTTCTGCGGCGCAGCGGCTGTTGTCGTAAGTGGTGATTACTGTCCGCGTCACGCCGTCCAGCGCGGCGATGGTCAGCACCGGAACACCGGCGTCGCAGGCCAGAACCACCGCGACGTGGGCATGGGAGCCACCCGATACAACAGGTTTGCTTCCGGTCAGCGTGCCATCTGCAAATGTGACGGAAGCGTTCACCCGAAGCACAGCCTGCCCCTCGGCAAAGGCCACCGCACCGATCGCCTCTCCGCTGGCGAGGCGCGGCAGCCATTCGGCTTTCAGTCCATCACTGCCGCTATCGAGAATCGCCCTTGCCGCGCCAAACGAGCTGGTCAGGAACGGGGCGCCGGCCAGCATACGGCCGATCTGGTGAGCGATGATCCCCAGTTCGACCAAGCTCAAACCAAGCCCGCCGTGCGCTTCGGGAATGGCGATGCCGCACCAGCCCTGTTCCTGTGCGGTATCCCAGAAGGCGGTGTGGAACTGGCCTTGTGCTTCGAGCAGCGGCAACAACGCTGCTCCATCGACCCTGGCTTCGAGCACACGGCGAGACTCCGTGGCGATTGCCAGCTGGCCTTCATCGTAGAGAAGCGACATTTTGGACCCCTTGAAAATGCTTTGTCGATATCGAGAAATATAACCAGCACCAATGCTGCGATCAGGGCGCGTCCGGCAGGCGGTAGACCAGCGCCTGGTTGGCGGCGGCCAGCAGATCGCTGGTGATATCGGCATACGGGTCTCTGGCAGCGCGTGGAGAACCGGCAAGCCTTCAGCCGTATCGCCAAACCGTCATCACCGCGTAGCAGCGTGGCCATGGCCAGCCTTGCCAGCAGATTGCCTTCTCCATCCGTCACTTCAACGTGTCGCCAGTGCGACCGCGCCCTTGCCTTCGCCCTTGTCGAACAGCCGGGTGATGCGTGAGGTGCCAATGATTTCGCCTGTCGTGGGCAGCGATCTGTGGATTATTGCCGATTTCACAGAGACTTGGCATTGCTTCGCAGATAATTGGGACTTGGCATTGCTTCGCAGATGATGGAGATTTCGCAATGATGCAAACATCTGGTTAACGCGTGTCATGGCAATGACTGACGAAAAGCAACCATGGCAGCTGCAATGCGTGCCCGTGATGCTGATCGGCATTCAGGTCAGTTGAGCATCACGCTTTAATCTTGAAAAACTTTCCGGAAAAGCGACCAGCCTCTGCCTTGAGAAGCAAGCGATTACATCGCGAAAGCCGGGAGCACATGTGTTCTGATGCCCTATTGGCATCCGGTGAGGGGGTGAGTCAGCCACTCGCCATTAAGCCCTTGAAAACTTTGGTATAGGCTGGAGGATTCGGCCTCCTGATAGCAAATCGCATAGTTGCATATCCCCATAGCCACATAAATTTATGCCACACCCAATGAGCTGGTCATAAACCCCTTGTTTTAAAGCATTTATCGTATATTCTGCATATCTGGTGCAGCGAGGGTCAAAAATTTTCGCTGAGACAGTCAACGGCCTGTAACCGGCCTAAAACTAGAATGCAGGCGGTGGGTGAGCGATATGCGCATGGGTTTGAATGACAGGGCGATCGCTCGATTGGCTCCCCCAGAGAGCGGTCAATATAATGCATGCGATGTCGAGTTGAAGGGCTTCAACCCGCTGATTGGCAAGCGCCGTCTGGCTTTTCTCGTCCATGGGGATATTGGTCAGGCTGGTAAACGATTGCCCTCGATCAAGATGATGGGGGGTGATGCGCCGGTCATGAATGCGCCGGTCATGTCCGTGCGCGATGCGGGTTCCATCGCGCATACATCGCGCGGGCAATCTGTTCCGCAGTATATCGACTCTATCATCACGGCATACCGCTTCAGCATTGATGGCCGGATTGCCGGAAAACTCTCATTCAAACCGGAGGAAAGAAAACGGGAGCGACATTTGATCGGGCTTGCACAATTGATCTAGGATTGATGCAGCGATTCATTTTGTTCCCGGGGGATATTCACATGGTTAAAGTTGCAGAGGCGACAGGCGATCTTGAAGCGATCATTGCGCGCACCGCGCTGAAATATGATCTGCTGCCTTAT
>JANOYZ010000255.1:0-2053 GCA_031429135.1 Novosphingobium sp.
TCATCGGCCTCGCCTATCGGCTTGGATTTTCGGAGATGCTGTCATGAGTGACCCCAATAAACCGCTCCGTTTTGCCGGTTACGCTGCCATTTTCGGCAAGCGTGACACCGGACTGGACGTGATCCGCAAAGGTGCTTTCACCGCCTCATTGGCGAGCCGGACCACCCGCTATCCGCTGTTCTGGCAGCACCGGCCCGATCTGCGCATCGGCTGGGTTGAAAGGATCGAGGAAGATACGCGTGGTCTGCGTGTGCTCGCCCATATCGACAATCCCGCTGGCGGCGCGGCGGTCGCGCTCAAACGTGGATCAGTGACCGGCCTCTCATTCGGCTACCGCGTTCGGGCCGCGCGCAGCGACGGTATCGGCCGCGAGATTACCGACATTCTGCTCTACGAGGTGAGTTTGGTCACTCACCCGATGCAGCATGGCGCGCGGGTGCATCTCGTCGCCTGATTTTCCCAACTGAACCCAACCCAACTCTCTGGCCGTCCCAAACTCTGCTTTTTCAGGGGATGTGGCGGCTTTTTTCGTGAAAGGTGAACTGCCCCATGGATAATCTAAACCCGGCTGGTCTGACTTCGGTCGAACCGCTCGACGCCTCTTTCGATCTCGTTGCCCGTCAGGACGCGACCGAAGCGGCGGTTTCTGATCTGCGCACCGATGTCGATGATGTGAAATCGCGTCTCGACCGGGTATCGCGTGCCGCTTCGCGTCCGGTGCTTGATGGCGCTGCGCCGGTGCCGACAATGGAGCTCAAGAGCTTCGTCGATGGCTATCTGCGGCTTGGCCGCGAGAGCGAGATCAAATCGCTGTCTGGCGCAGTGCTGGCGGATGGCGGCTATGCCGTCCCGCGTGAAATCGATGCAATGATCGCCGCCCAGCTCAAGAAGATGAGCCCGATCCGTTCGATCGCCCAGGTCGTGCAGGTCGGCACTTCTGGCTATCGCAAGCTGATCACCACCAGCGGTGTCGCTTCGGGCTGGGTAAGCGAGAGTGCCACCCGCCCTGAAACCCTGACCCCGAAGTTCGCTGAAATCGCGCCGCCAACCGGTGAACTCTATGCCAATCCGGCGGCGAGCCAGATCATGCTTGATGATGCGGCCTTCAATCTTGAAGAGTGGTTGTCGAACGAGATCGCTGGCGAGTTCTCACGCGCCGAGGGCGCGGCCTTCGTCAACGGCACCGGCACCAATCAACCCAAGGGTTTCCTCGCCTCGGCCACTGCTGCCACCGGCGATGCCACCCGCGCGTTCGGCACGCTTCAGTTCATCGCCAGCGGCAATGCCACCGGCTTTGATACCACGCCAGAGCTCAAGCTGATCGATCTGGTTCATTCGCTGCGCCCCGGCCACCGCCAGGGCGCGGTCTGGGTGATGAACTCTGCGACGCTGTCGGTGGTGCGCAAGCTCAGGGCCGCTGATGGCTCGTTCCTGTGGCAGCCAGGCATCATGGAAGGCCAGCCGGCTCGCTTGCTCGGCTATCCGGTGGTTGAAGCTGAGGACATGCCCGATGTTGCCGCCGCTGCTTTCCCGGTCGCTTTCGGCAACTTCCGCAACGGCTATCTGATTGCCGAACGCAGCGCGACGACGATCCTGCGCGATCCTTATACCAACAAGCCCTTCGTTCACTTCTATGCAACGAAACGCGTTGGCGGCCAGGTGCTTGATAGCGACGCCATCAAGCTGCTCAAGATCTCGACCTGAGTCTGATAAGCTTCATATTGAATCGTCATTGCGATGGCCGAAGGCCTGCGGCAATCCAGAGTCGCTCACGCCGCTCTGGATTGCTTCGCTTCGCTCGCAATGACGAGTGATTCAATGAGCTGTTATCCCGGCTGGAGTGCGCCTTTGCGCCCCAGCCGGGTTGTGCCCGCGCCGCCTGCGGTTCCCCTTCCCCCGCAAGCGGCGCGGGCACCTTCTTTTTCCTGGTCCAGCGCACTGGACCAGATTGCGGCTCCAGCCCGCTCCCCCGTCCGGCCACCCATTAAGTTTACCCTGTGGGTGGCCGGGCGGGTATGCGGACTGGAGCCGTCTCCACCCCTAGAAACAGAAC
>JANOYZ010000256.1:0-2048 GCA_031429135.1 Novosphingobium sp.
GCCCCGAACCGAAGCGGCGCACCAGCTTGCGGAACGGCATGTCGGTAACGCCGGTCATCGGTGCCAGGATTACCGGGCAGTCGATGTTGACAGGGCCGACAGAAATTGGTGTCAGAGCGGGAGGGATTGGGAGCACTTTGCTGAACCTGCCTAAAATTTAGGCAGCCCTTAGTGGATTGCCGAACCAACCGCAAGCGATTACCCGCAGCGCCTATGGCCGATACGCCCCCTTCCCCGCCGCGCTGCGCCGCAGTTGTCGTTGCCGCAGGAGCTGGTCTGCGCGCCGGGCAGCCGCGACCCAAGCAATTCGCGCCGTGGCGAGGCAAGCCGGTGGTGCGCCATTCGGTGGAGACGCTAATAGCGGCTGGAATCGCGCCTATCGTTATTTGCATACCCGATGGCTGCTCAGAGCCTGCTACAACGGCGCTCGAAGGCCTCGCTGTCCGCTTGGTCACCGGCGGGGTGACCCGGCAGGATTCGGTCCGGGCCGGACTTGAGTCACTGGAAGCCGATGCCCCCGATCTGGTGGTGATACACGATGCCGCCCGACCCAGTCTGCCGCAGTCCGTGATCGAACGGTTGCTGGCGGCGCTGCACGATTATCCCGGCGCGATCCCGGTGCTGCCGGTAATAGACAGTCTTGCCCATGATGCCGGCGGTGTGATGGGCGATAGTGCGCCTCGCGCCGACTTGCGCCGTGTCCAGACCCCGCAGGCTTTCCGCTTTACCGATATTCTCGCTGCCCATCGTGACTGGCAGGGAGCCAGTGATGCCGGGGATGATGCCCAGGTCGCCTGCGCCGCCGGTCTTGTCGTGGCGCTGATTGAAGGAGACGAGGCCTTGCAGAAGCTCACCTATGCAGCCGATTTCTCAAATTCGCCGCCGATGCGGATCGGTACAGGCTATGACGTCCACCGCCTTGTCGAAGGTGAGCAGTTGTGGCTCTGCGGCGTGCAGATCGAACACAGCCATGGGCTTGCGGGGCACAGCGATGCCGATGTCGCCATCCACGCGCTGGTCGATGCGCTGCTGGGCGCGATTTCAGCCGGCGATATCGGCCAGCATTTTCCGCCGAGTGATCCGCAATGGCAGGGTGCCTCATCGGATTTCTTCCTGCGCCATGCGGCACGGCTGGTGGTGGATTCGGGCTATAGGGTCGGCAATGTCGATCTCACCATCATCTGCGAGACTCCGAAAATCGGTCCGCATCGTGAAATCATGCGCGCGCGGCTGGCTGAACTGCTATGCGTTGACATCGATGCCGTGAGCGTCAAGGCGACGACGACTGAGGGACTAGGGTCCACCGGCAGGCGCGAAGGCATCGCTGCTCAGGCGGTCGCCAGTCTGATCCGCATATAAAAGGTGAAGTGTTGATGTTTCACAAGACTGCGATTGGTGCCGCTGCTTTTCTGCTGATCACCCCGCAAGTGGCAGTGGCTGCCGAAATCCCCTGCCTCACCGCGCAGGAGACCACCGCACTGGCGACCTATGCGATGCCATCGGTGATCACCGGCACTACCCAGCGTTGCAGCGCGTCGCTCGGCAAGGAATCTTGGATCGCCCGCAACGGCGAGCAGATGGCCCAACGCTATGCCGCTAACAAGGCCGGTGCCTGGCCGGTTGCCAAAGCTGCGCTGCTCAAGCTGAGTGGCAGCTCCAACGATCAGATGCTGTCGATGATGAAGACCTTGCCCGATAATACGCTTCAGGAACTGGCCGACACGCTGGTTTCAGGATCAGTCGCGGAACAGATCAAGACAGCGCGCTGCGGCGTGATTGACCGGTTCATGGCG
Source organism: Novosphingobium sp. (assembly GCA_031429135.1). Lineage (GTDB taxonomy): Bacteria > Pseudomonadota > Alphaproteobacteria > Sphingomonadales > Sphingomonadaceae > Novosphingobium. Next base: position 1,794 of record JANOYZ010000256.1, read on the forward strand.
CTCATCTCACCGCTGCCCCCCGAAAATACCACCGAACTGATCGCCTTGACGCTTGGCATCCTCTCACAAGGCGAAAAGCCGAAACTCGGCAAGCTTGCCGTGTGCAAAGCCTGAGACCAGAGCAGTATTATGGCGATAATTTCAGCAGAATTGGTTGCGCTCGCCCAACGCGTGATCGACGAGAACGCCGCGATTGGGCGCAAGGTGGCGCTGGCGGAAAGCTGCACTGGCGGGCTGGTCGCCGCTGCGCTGACC
>JANOYZ010000257.1:0-3527 GCA_031429135.1 Novosphingobium sp.
TATGAACTCGCGCCCATTTTCGGAATCGAAGGCCCACCGGTGGCGATGACCAGTGCTGGCGCGCACACCGTGCGTACTCCTGCCTCGACCTGAAATAACCCGTCTTTATGCGCAACGTCGCGGATCGCAGCACCGCAGGAGACTTCAACGCCGCCCTTGGCACATTCCTCCAGTAGCATGGCAACGATCTGCCGTGCCGAGCCATCGCAGAACAGCTGGCCAAGAGTTTTTTCATGCCAGGCAATGCCGTAGCCCTCCACCAGAGCGATGAAATCCTGCGGCGAATAGCGGCCCAGTGCCGATTTGGCGAAATGCGGGTTCTGCGAAAGATAGCGATCAGGTGCGGTGTATTGATTGGTGAAATTGCAGCGCCCACCGCCAGAAATCAGGATTTTCTTGCCCGGCTCATCGGCATGATCAAGCAGCAGCACCCGCTTGTCTCGTTGCCCGGCCAGGGCGGCGCAGAACAAGCCTGCCGCGCCCGCGCCGAGCACGATGGCGTCATAGTGGTGATTGGGTTGCAACTTTGCGACCATCCTAAACCGGCCATGCTGAGCTTGTCGAAGCACTGCTTTTCATATTGAGGCCGGGAGTGAGGTCTGAAGAAAAGTGCAGTCCTTCGACAGGCTCAGGACAGACGGGTAAGGGGAGAACAGAGCAGCTCATCGTATTTCAAGCGCCAGTGCCTCGGCCACCTTGATGCCATCGACGGCGGCGGAAAGGATGCCGCCGGCATAGCCAGCGCCTTCGCCTGCCGGGTAAAGCCCCGAGGTGTTGAGACTCTGGCAGTCCCGCCCGCGCGTGATCCGCACCGGCGATGAGGTGCGGGTCTCGACGCCGGTCAGCACCACGTCGGCATGATCATAGCCGGGCAGCTGGCGGCCGAACACCGGCAGTGCCTCGCGCATGGCGGAGATGGCGTATTCGGGCAGGCACTGGGAAAGGTCGGTCAGATGCACGCCCGGCTCGTAGGACGGTGTCACCGTGCCGAATTCTGTCGATGGCGTCCCGGCCAGAAAATCGCCCAGCTTCTGGCCTGGTGCCTGGTAGTTCGATCCGCCCGCGACATAAGCAAGGCTTTCCCAATGTCGCTGGTATGCGATGCCCGCCAGCGGCCCGCCGGGGAAATCGCGCTCGGGGCTGATATCTACCACCAGTCCCGAATTGGCGTTGAATTCGGCGCGTGAATACTGGCTCATGCCGTTGGTGACGACGCGGCCTTCCTCGGAAGTCGCGGCGACCACACGGCCTCCCGGACACATGCAGAAGCTATAGACGGTGCGGCCATTGCTCGCCTTGTGCGACAGGCTGTAAGCTGCCGGGCCAAGAATCTTGTTGCCCGCATTGGTGCCCCACCGTGCCTTGTCGATCCAGCTTTGCGGATGCTCGATGCGCAGGCCCAAGGCGAAGGGCTTGGCCTCGATATGAATGCCGCGATCATGCGCGATCTGAAAGGTATCGCGCGCCGAGTGGCCGACTGCGAGGATCACTTGGGCTGCGGGCAGATAGTCTCCGGTGCTGAGATGCAACCCGCGAACTTTCCGCGATCCATCGGGCGCAGTCTCGATATCGAAATCATCCACCCGCGTTTCAAAGCGATATTCGCCGCCCAAGGCTTCGATGGTCTCACGAATGCTGATCACCATCGTCACCAGCCGGAAGGTGCCGATGTGGGGATGGGCCTCGGTGAGAATTTCCTCGGGCGCACCGGCCTTGACGAATTCGGTCAGCACCTTGCGCCCCAGATGGCGCGGATCCTTGATCCGGCTGTAAAGCTTGCCGTCGGAGAATGTCCCCGCGCCGCCCTCGCCGAACTGGGCGTTCGATTCCGGCTTGAGCACCCCGCGCCGCCACAGCCCCCAGGTATCCTTGGTGCGCTCACGCACCGCCTTGCCGCGCTCGATGATGATCGGCTTGAAGCCCATCTGCGCCAGCACCAGCGCCGCCAGCAGTCCGCAAGGCCCAGCGCCGATTATCACCGGACGCGGGCCGCCGTAATTCTCAGGCGCGCGCACGGGAAAGTGATAAGCGGTATCAGGCGTTGGCCGGACATGCGGATCACCCGCCAGCCGTGCCAGCACCGCCGCCTCGTCCTTCACCGTGACATCGACCGAATAGACCAGCTTTATCGCGCTTTTCTTGCGCGCATCATTGCCGCGCCGGGTGACGCTGAAGTTCTCCAGCGCCTCCGCCGCAATCCCCAGCCGCGCGCAAAGTGCTTCGGCCAGCGCCTCTGGCGGGTGATCAAGTGGCAACAGCAGATCTGTGACGCGGAACATGGCGCTGCCCTATCGTGACTGGCGGGCGAGGGGAAGTGGTCCTAGGCCGCCACCATCTCCAGCGCCTCACTCGCTTCCATCCATGTTGATTCTGCGTGCTTGATCTGGCCCGCCACTTCGGCGCGGTGCTTCATCAGTTCGGTCATGGTCAGCTTTGCCAGCGATCCCGGTGCCGATGAAGGATCGAACATCGCCTGATCGACCAGGCTGAGCAAATCGGTGAGCTTGGCCAGTTCGGCCTCGGCCTTTTGCGCGGCCTTGCGCAGCGCCTGCCCCTTTTCACGCGCTTCGGCAGCAGCCTTGCGCTGCTCCTTCTTGTTGACCTTGGGCTCACCGCCCCGCGCCGACGAGGGGTCTTTGGCCAAGACGAAGGCAATGTAATCCTCGATCGAACCGTCAAAATCCTTGGCCGTGCCGTTATCGACCAGCACCAGTCGGTCGGCGGTCATTTCCAGCATGTGGCGATCATGGCTGACCATTACCACCGCTCCCGAATAGTCATTCAGCGCCTGAATCAACGCCTCACAATTCCGTAGCCCGCGAGTGAAGCTCCTCTGGGACCGATGGCGCAATGTGTGGGTTCTCGCGTGGGAGCGACAACGCCGGCTCCACGAGAAGCTCACCTACGTGATGGAGCTCGAGAGGGTCAAGAACTTCAGCTGGGACGACTGGAGGAAGCGTTTCCTGAAGTTCATGAACCACAAGAAGTCGAGGCTGACCGACTTGTTCAGGAAGATGGACAAGAACAACGACGGACTGATACCGAGGGAGGACTTTATCGACGGAATCATGAAAACCAGTGAGTTGCTCATGATTTTCTCTAACCATTTTGAAGATTGGACATTTTGGAACCGCTTCTAGTGGTTTTTGAACTATGCCTTTATGTTCCTCACTTAAATTTGTGACTACGATACTGCGATACTGTAAATAAAACTGTCCGTGACTTTCATCTGCTAGGTATGGAAAACAGATTTTCAAACAACTCAATTTGAGACACTGTCTGTTAGTTAACTGTAGGGAACAAATCATTTTTCTGCAATTTTAAGAGCAACAAGGGGTAATGCTCAGAGAGCCTACATTTTGGTGGGCAGGCTATAGATATTTAAGCCATTGATTCTTTATAAACGTAGCCACGTTTGTGAGTTACATTTATCAGTGTAGAAAATTTACTATCGGGACTACCCGTTTAATGGCCAATCACAGCTGCCTGGCAATATGAACTTTTAAAACTGCTTATGGTTAATAACG
>JANOYZ010000258.1:0-3998 GCA_031429135.1 Novosphingobium sp.
GTGATGATCAGACCCGGAGCCACGACATTGGCGCGCACATTGAACTGCCCCATTTCGGCGGCGAGGCAGCGGATGACGGCTGCCACTGCGCTTTTGGAGCCGGCATATTCCATCTTGCCCGCCAGCCCCTGAAACAATGAGAGCGAGCCGCAGGCGACCAGACTGCCGCCCGGCTCACCGGCTTCGGCGCGAGCTTTCATGTGACGCGCACCCTCACGCAGGGTGAAAAACGCACCGTGCAGCGCGACATTCTGAAACTCGTGCCAATGCTCGGAAGGCATATCGAACACCGAGTTATAACGCGGGCTGGCGCCTGAATTGGCGAAGACGCAATCGATCCGGCCAAAATCAGCCATCAGTTGCTCAAAACCGGCGAGGATCGCCGCTTCGGTGCTGACATCGACCTGATAGGTTTCGACCCGGCCCGCACCTGCTTCCAGCAGCGCCGCCTTGGCCACAGCGTTCTTTTCCGAATTGCGCGCCCAGATCGCCAGATCGCCGCCCTGTTTGGCAACGCCCATGGCAAAGCCCAGGCCGATGCCGCCATTGCCGCCGGTGACCAGCGTTACCTTGCCCGTGCAATCGAAAAGGCTATGCGCCATCGCTCTGCTCCTGAAAATATCTCTCCCCACCCACATGCCGGAGCCGCGCCCGCCTTTCCAGTGCCAGCGCAATCGTCGCCGCGATGAGTGCCGGGAGGGGCAGGACAATCGGACGGAATCGCTGCTAGGCAAGCCCTCACATCCAAGGAGGAATTATGGCCCAGCCGCTTGTCGCCGATGCACTGATCGAACAGGCCCGCAAGCAGACCGGGATTCAGGACTTCGATAACGACACCTACCGCGAAGGCCTTGACGTGCTGGTGCGCGATGTGAACCGGGGTATCGCGCTGGATGAGTATGTCGCGGCAGGCATTGACCGGATAAACCACGATATCGTGCATTACCTCAGCGGACGCCTCAAGATCAGTGATTATCTATGCGCGAACCCCGATCTGCTGACCGGCAAGATCGAGCGCCCCGTTTTCGTCATGGGTGTGCCGCGCACCGGCACCACCCTGATGTCCAACCTGCTCGGCGCTGATCCCGCCCGCCGTTCGCCGCTGACCTGGGAAATCGACGATCCGGTGCCGCCTGCCACCTCGGCAACGCTGAAAACCGATCCGCGCGCGCTGGCCCGTCTGGAACAGGAACGGGCGATGCTTTCCGCGCATCCCGATGCGGGCAAATACTATCGCGGCTCGGCGATTTATCCCAACGAAGACGTGTTCATCATGGCGCATGATTTCAAGACGCTGATGATTGAAAGCAAGGGCAAGCTGCCCGAGTATAAAGAGTACATCTTCTCCGCCGATGTCAGCTCGGCCTATAGCTACCACAAAAAGTTCCTGCAGGTATTGCAGTCCGAAGCTCCCGGCACCTGGAACCTCAAGATGCCCAGCCATGCGCTGTTTCTTGAAAACCTGTTCGCCGAATATCCTGACGCCAGAGTGATCTGGACGCACCGCGATCCATACGCTGCCGCCGGTTCGCTGTGCAGCATCATCTCGCTCAGCCACAGGATGCACATGGGCAAGATCGACACCGCATGGCTCGCTGAGGACTACCCCTGGCAGGCCGCCGAACACGCCAATCGCATCATGGATTTCCGCGACAAATATGGCGAGGACAAGATCATTGATGTCCATTACGCCGATCTGATGAACGATCCACTCGGCACCACCAAGCAGGTCTTTGCCCAGCTTGGCGACGAATTTACCGCAGAAGCGGAATCAGGAATTCAGGCCTGGGTTGATGACAATCCGCAGGACAAATTCGGCCGCCACGAATACAAATTGGCGCAATATGGCCTGACCAAGGAAGCGCTGGAGCCGATGTTCGAGCGTTATCTGTCGCGCTATGATGTTGCGCGCGAAGGCTGAGAGAGGAACACACCATGCTTGTCGGAACGCATTACCAGAACGGCTACGTCTGCGATGATATCGATGAGGCGATCACCCTGTTCAAACAGCGAGGTCTGGATAAGGACCCGATGATCATCCCCGTCGATCACCTGATCGACACTCCGAACGGGCTGAAAAAGCAGGTTCAGAAGATCACCATGTTCTGGCTGAACGGGCTGCAATATGAATTGATCCAGCCGATCATCGATGAAGCGAATGTCTATGCCAATGCCCCGTCGAATGCCAATTCTCCGTTAGACAGAAATCCGATCCGTTTTCACCACATCTGTTTGCGCGTTCCCGAATGGGAACCGTTCCGCGCAGCTGTCGGCCATCAGGATTTCCCGGTGGTGATGGAACGCGGTGACGATCCTGACAAGCTACGCTTCCTCTATCTCGATGCGCGCAAGGTCTTCGGCCATTATCTCGAATACACCTGCATGTCCGACGCCATGTGGGAACAACTCAAAGGGATGTGATCATGGGCTTTCAAATTCCCAATGCTGGCTTGCTGCCGCGCAGCACCCTGATCATCGGTGACAGCGTTGAGGAAGCGGGCAGTGGTGAGCTCCACGCCCATGTCTATCCCGGCACCGGCACCGTCACGCGCGAAATCCGTATGGGCTCTCCCGCCGACATTGATCGCGCTGTGGAGGCCGCTCAGGCCGCCTTCCCGGCATGGCGCGCGCTGACCGGCGACAAGCGCCGCAACCTGATGTTCAAGCTGGCTGATCTGCTTGAAGCGGAAAGCCAGAACATGGCTGCGATTCTTGTTGCCGAAAACGGCTCGACACTGATGGGCGCGGGCTACATGGGCTATGATGGCGCGCAGAAATTCCGCTATTTCGGCGGCTGGGCTGACAAGATCGAGGGCCGCACCGTCTCCACCTGGGGCGGGCCGGCGCATGACTATGTGAATTATGAGCCCTACGGCGTGGTTGGGGTGATCGTGCCGTGGAACGGGCCGATCTTTGCGGCGACCATGGTGCTGGCCCCAGCGCTGGCTTCGGGCAATTGCATCGTCATCAAATCCCCTGATCTCGCGCCCTATTCAGTAATGCGGCTGGTCGAACTGATCCGGCAGGCGGGGTTTCCGCCGGGTGTGGTCAACCTCGTTACCGGCGGGGCAGACGTGGGCGAGGCGATGGTTTCGCATCCCGGCGTGGGCAAGATCGAATTTATCGGCTCTGGTGCGACGGCGAAGAAGATCCTCGTCAATGCGGCGCAGAGCCTGAAGCCGGTAGGGCTTGAACTCGGCGGCAAATCAGCGGTGATTGTCTTCGCCGATGCCAATCTTGAAGACGCGGTGAAGCGCGGCATGTCGGGCGGGGTTTCGGCCAATGGCCAGGGTTGCGTCAACGGCACACGCCTGCTGGTCGAGCGATCCGTTTATGAGCCATACCTCAAGATGCTCGCCGCCATGGCTGCGCATGTCACAGTGGGTGATCCATTCGAGGCGGCGAACATGCTGGGGCCGGTGATTTCAGAGGCCGCCCTCGCCCGCATTTCAGGCATGGTGGAGCGCGGCGTGGCGGAAGGCGGACGCATCATTGCTGGTGGCGGACGGTTGGGCGGCGATCATGCCGGTGGCTACTTCCTGCCCTTGACCGTTCTGGCCGATGTCGTTCCCGACAGCGAGATCGCCCGCAACGAAGTGTTCGGCCCGGTCCTCGTCGTCACGCCGTTCGACAGCGAGGAACAGGCAATCGCGCTGGCGAATGACAGTGATTACGGCCTTGGCGCCTACATCCACACCACCAATCTCGCCCGCGCGCACCGCGTCGCCGGACAGATGATGGCGGGGCAGGTACAGGTCAACGGAGCGGGCGAAGCGATGACGCCATGTGTGCCGTTTGGCGGCATGAAACATTCAGGCCACGGCCGCCTTGGCGGAATCGAGGGACTGCGCGAATTCCAGCAAGTGCGCAACGTCTGGGTCAATTTGCAGGGCTGAACCTTAGCAGAACAATCGTTTCTTAGGCCACCAGCCGCAGATGGGCCGCCCCGCGGCGCGCTCCCAGAGCAACCCGGTTGACGCCTGCGATGGTAGCGATCC
>JANOYZ010000259.1:0-3178 GCA_031429135.1 Novosphingobium sp.
GCCCGAAAGGCCACCCTTGAGCGCCTGCCGTGCGCTCGGCGCATAGCCAAAGCCAAAACGGGCGGTAGTGTGGGCATCAAACCCGCGTGAGGCGAGGTAATTGCGCGCTGCTGTGCCTTCGGGACCAGCCAGCTGGGCGACGAAAAATTCCTGTGCTGCCGTCATGACATCATGCAGCGAATCGCGCTGTTCCGCCATTTTCGCCGCACGGGGATCTGCGGCAGGGACTTCCAGTCCAGCCTCGGAGGCCAGTTCTTTCACGGCGTCCATGAACGATAGTCCACGCTGATCAGTCATCCAGCGGATCACATCACCATGCGCCCCACAGCCAAAACAATGATAAAACCCCTTAAGGTCATTGACCGTGAAGCTGGGCGATTTCTCGTTATGGAACGGGCAGCAGGCCTTGAACTCATGCCCCGCCTTGGTCAGCCGTGTCGTCCGCCCGATCACGCTGGACAGCGTGATGCGAGCGCGCAGTTCGTCCAGCCATTGGGGAGATAGACTCATCGCGTCATCATTCGCAGCGAATCAGCCGATTCGCGAGACTCGCCAGTTGGCAAAATCTCGGATAGCTTTGCCGCATCGCCGGAAGCCCGGGGTATTCCCGAGCAAGGCATAAACAGGGGATGATAGAGATGATGGCCAAAATTGGTTCCGCGCTGGCCGCGGCAAGTCTGATTGCGCTGGTTGCAGGCTGCAATACAGCGCCCACCGCCACGCCACCGAGCGAGGCGGATGCCGCGAAAATCGTCGATACGACCGTGCAGACCTGGCAATCGATGGACGCGGCAAAGATCAAGGCGCTCTACGCGGCCAATGTTGCTGGCTACGATCCTCTTGCGCCGGGGCTGGCAAAAGACTCCGCGAGCTGGGGTAAATTCCAGGACGACTTCGCAGCAGCCAAGATCGACAAGCTCGTCGAGAAAGCGCGGCTGATCCAAGTGCTTGATGCCGACACCTTTGTGGCGAGCGGATCCTGGGATGCCACGAGCACTGCCACGCCTGCCAATGCGATGTCGTGGCGCTGCACCGACACCTACCAGAAGCAGGCTGACGGAGCCTGGCTGATCGCCAACGAACACTGCTCTGCGGTTCCTAAAGGCTGACGAACGAGTCAGGCCAGCGCCGCCTTCACCAGCGCGCTGGCCTTGCTCATATCGAGCTGGCTCCCGTGGCGGGCTTTAAGTTCCGCCATGACCTTGCCCATGTCCTTGACCGACACGGCTCCTAGTTCGCCCTTGATCGCCTCAATCGCGGCGGCGGTATCGGCCTCGCTCATCTGGCAAGGCATGAACTCTTCGATCACCGCAATCTCGGCTTTTTCAACTTCGGCAAGTTCCGGGCGGCCGCCCTGTTCGTAAAGCGTGATCGATTCGCGGCGCTGCTTGGCCATTTTCTGCAGCACTTCGACCACCAGCGTGTCGTCTTCTGGCACCTGCGAAGCGGTGCGCAGCTCGATATCGCGGTCTTTCAGCTTGGCGAGGATCAGGCGGACAGCGGCGAGGCGCGGTTTGTCTCCGGCCTTCATCGCGGTAATTTGCGCTGACTTGATCGAGTCGCGGATCATATCGGGTTCAATTCCTGTGATTTTGCATCCCCGGCGGGGGAAAGCTCCAGTCTAACGACTGTTTTCGCCTTTTCATAGGTTGACGCACCCCGTCATGGGGTTTAGCCGCCGCCTCTTAGCACCACCTGCTGGATCCACCTGACGGAGCGCCTTGAATATGGCCGACGCCGCCTCTTCGTATGCACGAAAACCAGATGGCGCGACGGGAGTTCTCGTTTTCGCCGATGGCACCCTGTTGTGGGGGCATGGCTTCGGCTTGATCGGGCAGGCGGTTGGCGAGGTTTGCTTCAACACCGCGATGACCGGCTATCAGGAGATCATGACCGATCCTTCATATGCCGCTCAGATCGTCACCTTCACTTTTCCGCATATCGGCAATGTCGGCGTCAATGACGAAGATATGGAAAGCCATGTCGATGGCGCGATTGGCTGCATTGTCCGCGAAGCGGTGACTGCCCCTTCCAGCTTCCGTTCGCGCGGCACTTTGGGCGATTGGCTGGCAGCCAAGGGCAAGATCGGGCTTTCGGGCATCGATACCCGCGCGCTCACCCGCCGGATCAGGATGACGGGAGCTCCCAATGCGGTGATCGCGCATGATCCCGCTGGCAAGTTTGACATTCCGGCGCTGGTCAAGCGCGCGAAGGACTGGCCGGGGCTGGAAGGCATGGACCTCGCCCGCGTGGTCAGCCGCAGCGCCGACGAGAAGTGGGAAGGCGGCGTCTGGGCGCTGGGCAAGGGCTTTGCCCGCTCGCCGCATGATAAGCGGCCCCACGTGGTCGCCATGGATTTCGGTGCCAAGGACAACATCTTCCGCTCGCTGGTGAAAGCCGGCGCGCGGGTAACTGTGGTTCCGGCGCAGACTTCGCTGGAAGCGATCAAGGCGCTGGAGCCCGATGGCGTGTTCCTGTCAAACGGCCCCGGTGATCCGGCAGCAACCGGCGTCTATGCGGTTCCCGTCATCAAGGCGTTGCTGGCGGCGGATATGCCGATCTTCGGCGTGTGCCTCGGCCACCAGATGCTCGGCCTCGCAGCGGGCGCCAAGACCAGCAAGATGCACCAGGGCCACCGCGGCGCGAACCACCCTGTTCAGCGACTGGAGGACGGGGTGGTGGAAATCACTTCAATGAACCACGGGTTTGCCGTGGATGGGGCGAGCCTGCCCGAAGGCGTGGTGGAAACGCATGTGTCGCTGTTTGATGGCTCGAACTGCGGGATTGCGGTGTCTGGCAAGCGGGCGTTTGGCGTGCAGTATCATCCTGAGGCAAGTCCGGGACCGATGGATAGTTTTTATCTATTTGAGCGGTTTGTGGGGGGGCTGGGGTGATGGATTATGCGACCTACCTCGATCAATTGCTACTCGAGGCTGCTGATGCCCAGATTGCCGACAAGATTAAGCTCGTCAATTTGGAAATCATTCATAAATTCAAGTACTCTGACTGCCCACCATCTTGGCTGGAGACCGCAGCGAGTGAGCTTGCTCGGATGGGATACGGAATAGACTGGCAAGATACTGGCAATCACACGTTTAGAATCACTAGGGCTGGATTGTTGCGCGCAGCCGAAATTCGGCGTCAGCGTGCCGAAAGGACGAATCTCGGAAAATTCAAG
>JANOYZ010000260.1:0-7391 GCA_031429135.1 Novosphingobium sp.
TCACCCCACCAGCGCGGCCACCAGCGCCCTGACCTTTTTCTGCCGCCATTGCGGCAAGGGGGCGACCAGCCAGTAGGCTTTGCGGCAGTCTTGCGCCTCGCCCAGCGCGCCGATCCGGCCGGCTGCGTGCCATTCGTGCGCCAGCAGCGCGGGGACGCGGGCCTTGCCGAGGCCGGCGGCGGCTGAGGCGAGCGCGAGGCCGGCATCGCCGACATGGACCGGCGGTTCATCCTCACCTTCACCCTGCGGCGCGGGATCGCCGGGCCATGAAATCCACGCCCCCTCGCCCACGGTGATCCGCTCAGCCGAGCCCAGAGCCACGCCTTCGAGATCGCCCGGCCCATCGGTCCAGCGCACCGCTAGATCGAGGTTGGCCTCGGTAAAATCGAGCACCTCGCCATCGAGCAGGACAAAGCGCACTTCGGGATTGCCCGCCCGGAACGCGGCGAGGCGCGGGGCGAGCCAGGCGGCGATGAAATCGCGCGGCGCGGCGATGGTATAGACGTGGCTCGATTGCCCGGCCTGCATCGCTTGCACCGCATCTTCGAAACTGAGAAAGCCAGAGCGCAGCGCCTCCAGCCCGGCGCTTGCCTCGTCGGTCAGTTCCAGGCCTTTGCTGGTGCGGCGGAACAATACGACGCCAAGCAGGTCTTCGAGCGCGCGGATCTGCTGGCCGACGGCGGCAGGCGTCACCGCCAGCTCATCGGCTGCGCGGGTGAACGACAGGTGCCGCGCGGCGGCGTCAAACACGCGCAGGGCGTTGAGGGGCAGATGCGTTCGCTTCATCCTGCCTCCCTATGGCGGCGGCGGGCACGGGGCAAGTGCCGCGCTTGTGGCAAGTGTTGCGCGCGGGCTTCGACAAGCTCAGCCTGAGCGGATATTTTTGTAGCACCCAACACCCGCTCATGCTGAGCTTGTCGAAGCACACGGGCTGATCGCGCCCCTCAGTGCAAACCGCTTGAACTTTGCGGTGAGCCTGCCGTGGCCGGGGCAGCCAGCGGGAAATAGGGAATCGCCGCTGCGAACATCGTGCCATCGGCGCGGCGGAAGGTGTAGTGGCCTTCCATCGATCCCAGCGGCGTCATCAGCGGGCAGCCCGAGACGTAATCATGGCTGCCGCCGGGGCTGAGCATGGGCTGTTCGCCAACCACGCCATCACCCTCGACAATGCTTACCAAACCATTGGCATCGGTGATCTTCCAGTAGCGCGTGAGCAGTTGCACTGCCTGATCCGAATCATTCTCGATGCGGATGTGATAGACCCAGAACCATTTACCGGCTTCGATACGCGATTGTTCGGGCAGGAAATTCACCGCGACGCGCACAGTGACCCCGTCAGTGATGGCTGCGTGCTGGAAAAGTTCTTTCATGGGTGCAGGTTAGCGGTGAAAACCGGGGCAGGCAACCGGAAGCGCGCGGTTTCTTCCCCAGCCAGTCACAGCCCCACGGACTTCATCGCCTGGTCCAGATCGTCGATCAGATCCTGCGGGTCCTCCAGCCCGACGCTGATCCGCAGCATGCCCGGGGTCACGCCCATCTCGGCGCGCACTGCGGGCGTCAGGCTGGAATGGGTGGTCGAGGCCGGGTGCGTCATCAGGGTTTTGGTGTCACCGATGTTGTTCGAGATATCGATCAGCTCCAGCGCATCAAGCAGGCCGTGCGCGGCCCCTCGCCCACCATCAATCTCGAACGAAAAGATCGAGCCCGACAGCTTCATCTGGCGCTTCACCAGTTCATGCTGCGGGTGGCTGGGCAGGCCGGGATGGAGCAGACGCGGCACCCGGCCTTCAAGGAATTCCCCGACCACCAGCGCGTTCTCCGCCTGCCGCACGGCGCGCAGATCGAGCGTTTCCAGCCCCTTGAGCACCACCCATGCGTTAAACGGCGACAGCGTCGGCCCGGTGTTGCGCTGGAACGGCAGCAGCACGGTGTTGATGAAATCGGCCGAACCGCAGACCGCGCCGGCGAGCACGCGGCCCTGCCCGTCCATCAGCTTGGTGGCGCTATAGGCGACCACGTCTGCGCCAAGCTCGAGCGGGCGTTGCAGCGCAGAAGTGGCAAAAGCATTGTCCACCACCGAGCGGATGCCGTGTTCGCGCGCCAGATCGCAGACCGCGCGGATATCGACGATATCCATCGTCGGATTGGCGGGTGTTTCAAAGAAAAACACCTTGGTATTGGGCTGGATCGCCGCCTTCCAGGCATCCAGATCGCGGCCATCAACCGCAGTACATTCGATGCCGAAACGCGGCAGCAGATTGTCGGTCACCCAGCGCGTCGGGCCAAAGGCGGCGCGGGCAATGACCATGTGGTCGCCCACCGAAAGCTGGCACAGCAGCGCCGTGCTCATCGCCGCCATGCCCGATGCCTGGGCGCGGCAGGCCTCAGCCCCTTCCATCAGCGCGATGCGTTCTTCGAGCATCTGCACCGAAGGGTTCTGCGTGCGCGAATAGGTCATCCCCGGCTCTTCACCGGCAAAGCGCGCGGCGGGGGTCTGGGCATCATCATAGCAATAGCCCGAGGTGAGGAAGATCGCTTCGCTGGTTTCGCCCTGCTCCGAACGCCATGTGCCGCCACGCACGGCATGCGTGGCGCTGCGCCATTTGGAGGTGATCGAGCGGTTCTGGCCGGTGTTTCTCTTCATGGGCCAGGCATTAAGGGCGCATGACAGCCAGAGCAAGCCGGTTGCGCGAGCCATCGCCTGCCACTATCCGGCACAGCGATGAGCTTCGTCAGCCTCCAGTCCCGAGAACGCGATCCCTGGCGCTGGTGCGCGGCCATCGCCGCCGCCTTCCTCGCGCTATTATGGATTCGGCTGCACATCCCCTCGAAGATCTATTTTGATGAGGTGCATTATGTGAAGGCGGCGCAGATATTGCTGACGCTTGATCGTCCGCACAATCCTGAGCATCCGATGCTGGGCAAGGAGATCCTCGCCGCCGGAATCTGGCTGTTCGGCGATCATCCGCAAGGCTGGCGGATCATGCCCGCTTTGTTCGGCACCTTGGGGCTGTTCGCTTTCAGCCGCGCGCTGTGGCTGGCGAGCCAGCGGCGGGTGGCGACGATTGCCGGAACCTTGTTGCTGGCAACCAATTTTACCTGGTTCGTCCAGAGCCGCATCGCCATGCTCGACATTTTCATGGCCGGCCTGGCCATGCTGGCGCTGTGGCAACTGGCAGGCGCGATGCGTCAGCCGCAGCAAGCGCGGTGGCGGCTGGCGCTGGCCGGGCTGTTCCTGGGGCTATCGATGGGGGCCAAGTGGTCGGTCCTCGCCGTGGCGATGGTGCCGGGACTGTTCTTTCTGGTGATCCGGCTCAAGTTGCAAGGCCGCCGCTTCCTGTTCAGGCGTCAGGGCGCGCCGATCCCCGGCATCTCGCTGGTCGAGGCGGCTGTGTGGCTGGGCTTGCTGCCGCTCGCCGTCTATTTCGCCACCTTCCTGCCGACCTTCCTTTACGCCAACAAGCCGGTCGATCCCTGGCACCTGATCGACTACCAGAGCTACATGGTGCGGCTACAGGACAGCGTGGTCAAAAAGCACGCCTATATGAGCCTGTGGTGGCAATGGGTGCTCGATTACCGCTCGGTCTGGTACCTCTATGAGGATGTCGATGGTGCCCGGCGCGGCGTCGTCCTGATCGGTAATCCGGTGGCGATGTGGGCGGGAATTCCGGCGCTGCTGTGGTGTCTGTGGGCGGGCCTATTCCGTCAGCGCCGCGATGCACTGGCGATTGCCGTGCTCTATCTCGTCGCCATCGGCATGTGGGTGGGCAACCGCAAGCCGGTGCAGTTCTATTACCACTACCTGCTGCCCGGCACCTTCCTGATGGCCAGCCTGGGCCTCGCGCTCGATGACCTGTGGCGGCGCAAGGACCGCTGGCGCTGGCTGGCGGCGGGGGTCATGGTGCTGGCACTGGGGTTCTTCGTCTATTTTTATCCGATCATATCGGCGGCAAAGCTATACGGCGGCAAAAAGAGCTTCGAGGCGTGGATGATGCTGCCCAGCTGGCGTTAGAGCATGATGTGATTCAGATTAAGCGCATCATGCTATAGGGTCACACTGCTCAGGCATTCCGATCACGCCATTTCCAGCGTCCCGCTCTCACGCAGGATTCGCCGTGCGTGGAACAGCCGGGTCTTGACCGTATTGGCCGGGCAACCGGCAATCGCGGCGATTTCCTGAATTGACAGTTCCTCAAAATAGCACAGCCATATCGCCTCGCGGTGATCAAGGCTGAGCATGGCCAGCGCCCTGATCAGCGCCGCTTTGCCCGACCGCTGTTCGGCAATTTCGCTGGCGAGCGGTGCGGGATCGATCATGAGATCGGCAAGGCCGCCTGTAGCATCATGCGATAGCACAGTTTCGCGCTGACGGCGCAGCCAGTCGACCGCCTTGTTGCGGACGATCCGCCGCAGCCAGCCGGCACCGCTTCCCGTCCTGGCAAAGCGGCCCGCCTGCTGCCACACGGCCAGCAGTGCCTCATCGACAACGTCTTCGGCTGCCTCACGGTCGCCATTGAGCAGTCCGCTGGCATAGCGCACCAGAACGGGCTGCCAGCTGCGATAAAGTGCTGAAAAAGCATCGCGATCTCCGCCTGCGATGCGCTGCAGCCAGGCTTCGGTATCGATCATGACATGCCCCCAGAGTCTCGATTTTGATAGAACTTGGCTCGATCCTGATGATCTGGGTTCGCTTGCTCGGCAGCGATGGCGTTCATCTCGCACCAGAGGACACAGGCGGTTTCATCATGATAGACACGGGATTCAAGGTCGGCGGCCTCGGCCATGGCGGCGAGGCTGCCGGCCTCGTGGCAGCATGGCTCCCAATCAAGATAGGCCCGCCGCCAGCCTGAGCCGGGATGCAGCGCGGCCAGCGCGGCCAACTCGATCGAGCCGCCCGGTGCCAGCCGCCGCCGCATGGCTGGCATGAGCGCAGCAAGCGCGGGCGGCGTTAAACTATCTGCCAGTTCCACCGAGCAGATCACATCGAACCGACCGGGACCGGCCTCATCGCGCAGGAACTGCATCGGACTGGCCTCAACCAGCTGAAACGAGCCGCCGAAGAGATCACGCAGCCGGGTGATCGTGCAGTGATCGTCATCGATCACGGTAATATTGTTGAGATCGCGCCCGGCCAGCAGCCGCGCGGCGGCGAGGTTAGCTCCGCCCAGCACACAGATGCGGCGGCCGTGCTGCCATGATCGCGCCACACGGCGTCCAGCACCTAAGTGCCTTTCGCGTAAAGCACGGCTCAGCTTGATTTCGCTGGTGGCAGTAAATAACCGCCGCCCGGTCTGGCTGACATCAGCGGTGATATCGCCAAATGCGATCAGTTGCAGCATCGCAGCATCGTTGCCAGGATTGGCGGGAGACCCGGCGAACAGCGGATCTTCGCGCAGCATGGCCCCCAGCGCGTGGACCCGCAGCGCAGCGCAGACCGCGCCGAACGGTTCTGTGCGCTGGTCCGCCGTATCAAGCATGCCGGCCAGCATGTTTATGCCGTCCTGCATATTGCCCGCGCTGAGTTCCTGGAGCACAGAATCGAAGAAACGTGAATGCGCCATAGTGCCCTGCCGTGTTGCGAGGGCACCCGGATAGCCATCTCACGCAACCCCACCGTCAAAGCAGCATCAATCGAACGCAAAAAATGAGATGAATTTCGCCGAAACGCCTGTATTCATTGGCCTGGAGGGCCAATGCCAAACCATGCCGGAATGTTAAGGCTACAACTTATGGGGCCATTCCGGCTGGCTGCTCCCGATGGCAGCCGGATCGAAATTTCCAGCAGAAAGGCACAGGCGTTGATCGCCTTGCTGGCGGTTTCAGGCAATGGCGAGCGCACGCGTTCGTGGTTGCAGACCATGCTGTGGGGATCGCGAGCGCCCGAACAGGCGCGCTCCAGCCTGCGCAGCGAACTGTCCAGTCTGCGCAGTGCCCTGAAACAGGCCGGGGCAGACGTGCTGGCATCGGATAAAGCGCGGGTCTGGCTCGATCTGACGCAGATCGAAACTGACCTGCGCAACGTGGATGGAGCGGCGATCAGACATGATGCCTTTCTCGAAGGCCTCGACATCGCCGGGGAAGAGGCCTTTGAAGACTGGCTGCGCGAGGAACGCGCCCGCACCAGCGATCTGCAACAGCGCGCGGCAAGCGAACAGTTGATCCAGAAGAACCGCGATCAGGCAGCCGCTCCGGGGTTACTGCAATCAGCGCCATTTGCCGATCTACCGGCGCTGGCCGTGCTGCCCTTCGCCAATCTCACCGGCGATACCGCGCGCGATTTTCTGACCGAAGGAATCAGCGAAGACCTGATCGACCGGCTTTCACGGCTGCGCTGGTTGCCGATCATCGCGCGCAGCTCCAGCTTTGCCGTGCGCGATGCCGATCCTGATCCGCGCAAGGTCGGGGCCATGCTCGGCGCACGCTATATTCTGGAAGGGCGGCTGCGCGGTCTGGGCGATCAGATGGCGCTGACCGCCGCACTGGCTGACAGCGAGAGCGGCACGGTGCTGTGGTCGAGCAAGCTGGCGCTGGGCGATAGCGATGCGCCCGAAGTGATCGAAACCCTGCTGTCAGGCCTCACCTCGGCACTCAGCAGCCGGATCGATCTGGAAGAGCAGAGCCGCGCGCTGCGCAAACCACAAAGCGATCTCAAGGTGATTGATCTCATCTGGCGCGGACGCTGGCACCTCAATCGCATGACCCGCGAGGATTCGGTCAAGGCGCGCGAATGCTTTGACGAAGCACTGCGGCAGGAGCCCAATTCACCCGAGGCGATCATCCAGAGCACCTGGGCGCGGGTCTGGGACCTGTGGGCGCGGCGCGGCGCGGATGATGATATCCGCGATATGCGCCAGATGGCACAGCGCGCGATCATCGCCGATTGTGATGATGCGCGCGGCCATATGCTGGCCGGAATTGCCGAGATCTGGTTGCGCCAGCCGCTGCGCGCCGAAGCTCTGCTGAACCGTGCGATTGCGCTTAACCCCAGTCTGGTCATGGCCTATGTCCAGCTCGGCTCGTCGCTGCGGCTGCGCGATGAACCAGAGCGCGCGATTCTGGCACTGCGCACCGCCATCAGGCTGAGTCCCAATGACCACGACATGTTCTTCATCGCCTGCGAACTCGCCGCGTCACTGCTTATGTGCGGGCAATACGAAGAGGCACTGGTTCAGGCCGAACATGCGATGAGCCGCCGGGCAGCCTACTGGTTCGCGCATGTCGTCAAGATCAACGCGCTGGTGCACCT
This sequence comes from Novosphingobium sp., assembly GCA_031429135.1. Classification (GTDB taxonomy): domain Bacteria; phylum Pseudomonadota; class Alphaproteobacteria; order Sphingomonadales; family Sphingomonadaceae; genus Novosphingobium. The sequence goes on from JANOYZ010000260.1 coordinate 7,247, forward strand.
GGACCGGCGCACAGAGGCCAGGCAGGCGCTGGACGAGCTGACCGCTGCAAAATGCGACTTCACGCAGGATTTCATCGAAGTGCCCTCACTTCTCAACGAGCGCTGGCTGTTTGACCGTGACCTGATCCGCAAATATCTGCGCCAT
>JANOYZ010000261.1:0-4228 GCA_031429135.1 Novosphingobium sp.
GGATAGAGCACCAGATTCCTAATCTGGGGGCCATGGGTTCGAATCCCGTCGGGCGCACCATTCTTCGCAAGTGCTCAGGAACGGATTACATGGAACAATACGAGCAGCGCGAGGGGCTTCAGGTGGCAGTAAGCCTGGCCCGGTTCATTGAGGACAGCGCGCTACCCGGAACCGGCATCAATCCTGTGGTATTCTGGAAGGGCGCTGCCAGTATTTTTGCCGATCTGGCACCGGTCAACCGGGCGCTGTTGCAGCAGCGCGATGAGCTTCAGGCGGGGATTGATGCCTGGCATAGGGCACGTTCTGGCCAGCCGCACGATACGGGTGCCTATGTGCAGTTCCTGAAGAAAACCGGCTATCTCGTGCCGGAACCGATGCCGTTCAGCATCTCGACGAGCAGTGTCGATGCCGAAGTCGCCACCATGGCAGGGCCGCAACTGGTGGTGCCGGTGCTCAATGCCCGGTTCCTGCTCAACGCCGCCAATGCGCGCTGGGGCAGCCTTTATGATGCGCTTTACGGTACCGATGCCTTGCCGGGTGTAGCAAAGACGGGGAGCTATGACTCCCAGCGCGGGAGCCAGGTTATCGAGCGGGCGAGAGCTTTTCTGGATGAAGCCGCGCCGCCGGCCAGCGGCAGCTGGCGTGATGTCACTGCGGCATCGCTCGACCTTTCAAGCGACCCGGCCAAGCTATCGCTGTCATGCGCAGATGGCACCAGCACCAGCCTGGCCGCTGCGGCTGAGCTTCGCGGGTTCCGCGGGGAGACCGCGTCTCCATCGGCGCTGCTGCTGCGGCATAACGGGCTGCACATCGAAGTGGTGATCGATCGCACTCACGCGATTGGCGCGCAGGATCAGGCTGGAATTGCCGATATCCTGCTTGAATCTGCGCTCACTACCATTGTCGATTTTGAAGATTCGATTGCGGCGGTTGATGCCGAGGACAAAGTTGCCGCCTATGCCAACTGGCTCGGGCTGATGAATGGCACACTGTCGGCCGCGTTCGATAAGGGCGGCAAGACGCTGGTGCGCGCGCTTAACGCGGATCGCTCATACACCGCCACTGATGGAGCTGAACTGGTGCTGCCTGGCCGCAGTCTGCTGTTCGTGCGCAATGTCGGTCATCTGATGACGACCCCGGCGGTGCTGCTGAGCGATGGCTCCGAGGCCCCCGAAGGCATTCTTGATGCAATCGTTACCAGCCTGCTGGCCTTGCACGACTTGAAGGGTCTCGGCCGTTTCCGTAATAGTCGCTCAGGCTCGATGTATATCGTCAAACCGAAGATGCACGGTCCTGAAGAAGCGGGCTTCACCAACCGCCTGTTCAACGCGGTTGAGGATCTGCTCGGGCTGGATCGCCACACGCTGAAAATCGGCGTCATGGATGAAGAACGGCGGACATCGGCCAATCTGGCGGCCTGCATCGAGCAGGTGCAGCAGCGCATTGCCTTCATCAACACCGGCTTTCTTGACCGGACCGGTGATGAAATTCACACCTCGATGCAGGCGGGGCCGATGGTGCCCAAGGCGGAAATGAAGAACTCTGACTGGATCAAGGCCTATGAGGACCGCAATGTCCGCATCGGTCTGGCTTGCGGGCTTTCGGGCAAGGCGCAGATCGGCAAGGGCATGTGGGCCGCGCCCGATCTGATGGGCAATATGCTCGCCGAAAAAATCGCCCATCCTCGTGCCGGGGCCAATACGGCCTGGGTGCCAAGTCCGACAGCGGCGACGCTTCATGCCATGCATTATCACAGCGTTGATGTCTTCGCTGTCCAGCAGGAACTGGCAAGCGAGGCCATTCCGCCGGTTGAACGGTTGCTGACTATCCCACTGGCGACTGGCCGCAACTGGACCTCGGATGAGGTTCAACGCGAACTTGAGAACAACGCACAAGGGCTGCTGGGCTATGTCGTGCGCTGGATCGATCAGGGCATCGGCTGTTCGAAGGTTCCGGATATCAACGATGTCGGCCTGATGGAAGACCGGGCAACCTTGCGCATTTCATCGCAGCACATGGCCAACTGGCTGCGGCACGGGATATGCACCCGCGAACAGGTCGAGGCGGCTTTGCGCAAGATGGCGGTCAAGGTCGATCAGCAGAATGCCGGCGAGTCTGGCTATCAGCCCTTGGCACCTGACTATGCAGGGCTGGCCTATGAAGCCGCCTGCGCGCTGGTGTTTGAGGGTGAGCTGCAACCCAGCGGCTATACCGAGCCATTGCTCCATGCCTTCAGGGCAAAGCGCAAACAGCAGGGCTGACCAATCTGCTGATTTACGCACTGTATTTTTGCATATTTATGACGATTGGCCGGTCCTTGCGGAATCACTTCATAAATTCCGCTTGCATCGCTGAATCTAATGTGATTCTAAGAGGACATGAGTGTAACGCGTGGTGAACCAAGGTTGCGGCAAGGGTGAAGGCGCAGGTCTTTGCCCTGTTTGCCCTGCTCGCCATGGGGCTGTGGGTAACTATCGGACCCAGCGGCCTGATGGCCTGGAGCGAAAACCTGCGGCTGCTTGATCAGCGCGGCGAACGTCTGAAACAGGTTGCGACCGCGCGCGATGTCCTCAAAAACCGGGTTCACCTGCTTGATCCCAACAATACTGACCGCGATCTTGCGGGAGAACTGGTTCACGACAAGCTGAACTATGTTCATGAGGACGAGCTGGTTCTGGTGCTCAAAAACCACTGAAGCCCCACCAGCGTGGCTATTAAATTTCATGTTCTCGCAACAAAATACGTATGTGAATATTCCTCTTGTCGCGGCATGGTCCTATAGCGTGTCAGCAATGATATGATTTTGGGGATAGCCATTGGCCAAGGCCGCGAACAAACAGGCAGTTGATGTAGCCGAACAGAGCGATGAAGGCATCGCGCTCAGGGCGCTGCAGCAAGCCCATGAAGCCGACAGGCGCTATGCTGCCAGCGATGAGGAACTGCTGAAATTCTACGAGCAGATGGTGCTTATCCGCCGCTTTGAGGAGCGCGCAGGCCAGCTTTACGGTCTCGGGTTGATTGGCGGCTTCTGCCATCTGTATATCGGGCAGGAGGCGGTCGCTGTCGGTATGCTTTCCGCACTGGAGAGCGGCAAGGACAGCGTCATCACCGGCTATCGCGATCATGGCCACATGCTCGCCTATGGTATCGATCCCAAGCTGATCATGGCCGAACTGACCGGCCGCGAAGCTGGAATTTCGCGCGGCAAGGGCGGTTCGATGCATATGTTTAGCGTCGCGCACAAATTCTACGGCGGGCATGGCATTGTCGGCGCGCAGGTGCCGCTGGGGGCCGGCCTCGCCTTTGGCCACAAGTACCGCGAGGATGGCGGCGTCTGCCTTGCCTATTTCGGCGATGGCGCGGCCAATCAGGGCCAGGTTTATGAAAGCTTCAACATGGCCGCGCTGTGGAAGCTGCCGGTGATCTTCGTGGTTGAGAACAACGGCTACGCCATGGGCACTGCGGTGAAGCGCGGGTCTGCCGAAACGCATTTTTTCCGTCGCGGCACAGCTTTCCGCATTCCAGGCATGGATGTAAATGGCATGGATGTGCTCGAAGTCCGCAAGGCTACAGAGATTGCGCTGGAATATGTCCGTGCCGGCAATGGCCCGGTGCTGATGGAACTGCACACCTATCGTTATCGCGGCCACTCGATGTCAGACCCTGCCAAGTACCGCAGCCGCGAGGAAGTGCAGGATATGAAGGATAAGAGCGATCCGATCGAGGCCGCGAAGGTGGAACTGATCGCGCGCGGTGTTGCGGAAGACAAGCTCAAGGACATCGACAAGACGATCCGCGCGCGGATTGTTGAAGCGGCTGATTTTGCCGAGAATTCGCCTGAGCCAGCAGCCGGGGAATTGTACACCGACGTTCTGGTGGAGCGCTACTGATGGCCGTTGAACTCAAGATGCCGGCGCTCTCCCCCACCATGGAAGAGGGCAAGCTCACCCGCTGGCTGGTCAAGGAAGGCGATGAGGTCAAGAGCGGCGATATTCTTGCCGAGATCGAGACTGACAAGGCAACCATGGAATTCGAAGCGGTTGATGAGGGACGCATTGGCAAGATTTTGATCGCTGAAGGCACCGAAGGAGTTAAAGTCGGCACGGTGATTGCGGTGATCGGGGAAGGGGAGGTCGCCTCACCGCAGGCGGCGCCAGCACCTGTGCCATCCGTTCCTGAGGTTGAGGCTGCGTCGGCACCAGCAGTCGTTGCACCCGCCATCTCGAAC
>JANOYZ010000262.1:0-6143 GCA_031429135.1 Novosphingobium sp.
ATGGTGATGCCGCGTTCCCGCTCGAGGTCGTTCGAGTCCATGGCGCGCTCGGCGACCTTCTGGTTCTCGCGGAAGGAGCCGGACTGGGACAGGAGGCGGTCGATCAGCGTGGTCTTGCCGTGGTCGACGTGGGCGATAATCGCGATATTACGCAAAGGTGCAGCTTTGGGGGCGGTCATGACAGGCTTTCGGGCATACAGAGGAAAGGCGCTTGCTGCGCCGCAACATGGGCGCGCCACTAGCGGAAGCTGGGGCAATGGGCAAGCGATGGCGGGAGCACACGACTGTGACAGACGCGCAACAGCCAACAGTTTAGCGCGATTAGTGCGAAACGGGTGATTGCGGGAAGCTGCGGTAAATCCTATGGTTTCCGCAGGAACAAAGGGGGGAGTTGAAGTTTGCGGCTGTGCCGTAGCGTCACCCCGGATAAAAGAGGATGACCTGTATGAATCGCTTCGCATCGGAGCTTTCCGGCTCAACACGCGCGCTGCTTTTGTTGAGCGCTGCTTCGGCGGCATTTATGCTGCCAGCCACTGCCTATGCCCAGGATGGCCAGAAGGATGTAGAGGCGCAGGCCGCTGCCCCCGCTGCCGAAGCCGAAGTGCAGGATGGCAATGAGATCATCGTTACCGCCTCCAAGCGTGAGCAGACCTTGCAGGAAGTGCCAATCGCAGTTTCGGTGACCACTGCTGAAACGCTTGAGCGTTCGCAGATCCGTGACATCAAGGACCTTGGCAGCGTGGTCCCCTCGCTGCGTGTCGGCCAGCTGCAAAGCTCTGCCAACACCAACTTCTTCATTCGCGGCTTCGGCAACGGTGCCAACAATGCCGGTATTGAACCGTCGGTCGGCGTGTTCATCGATGGTGTCTATCGTTCGCGTTCAGCTGCCCAGATCGGCGATTTCCCTGATGTTCAGCGCATCGAAGTGCTGCGCGGCCCGCAATCAACGCTGTTCGGCAAGAATGCCTCGGCCGGTGTGATCTCGATAATCACCCAGAAGCCGAAGTTCACCTTCGGCGGCAATGTCGAAGCGTCCTATGGTAATTTTGATGCCATGGTACTCAAGGGCGTGATCACCGGGCCACTGTCGGAATCTGTCGCGGTAAGCTTTGCTGGCGGATATAACAAACGTGATGGCTACACGCAGGATCTTGGCACCGGCAACGAAACCAATGAGCGTAACCGCTGGTTCGTGCGCGGTCAGGTGCTGATTCAACCAAGCAGCGATCTGACCATTCGCCTGATCGGCGATTATGGCCGGATTGATGAGAATTGCTGCACCGTCGTCAATCTGCGCTCGGGCGCTGCAACAGGCGCCTTGCTGGCGGTGAGCGGCGGCAGGGTGAACCCTTCGAGCGCTCCTTTTGGCAACATCGTTTATAACAATTTTGATTCCACGAATGATATCAGGAACTACGGTTTTTCGGGTCAGATCGATTATGAAATGGGCCCGCTGACGCTGACCTCGATCACCGCGATCCGCAAGCTGGAGGCGAAAACCAATCAGGATTCGGATTTCACCAGCGGCGATCTGCTGGGCCGAAACTCCCAGGATCTCAACATCAAGACTTTCACCCAGGAACTGCGCCTGGCGACCAATCTTGATGGCCCGTTCAACTTCATGCTGGGCGGTTTCTACTTCAATGAGAAGATAAAGCAGGCCAATCAGATTCAATGGGGCAATTCGGCGCGTGCCTATGCCAACGTGCTGGTGCAGGGGGCTTCGGGCGGTGCTTTGAATATTGCCTTGCTGGAAAATACCTTTGGCGCTCTGGAAGGGGCACCTACCCGCTATCAGAACCAGTTTTTCCGCGCTGGCACCGGACTTGATGAGCGTTATACCCTTGATGATGAAAGCTGGTCGATCTTCTCGCAGGCCGATTTCGAAATCACCGATGGCCTGACGCTGACCGGCGGGGTCAACTACACCAAGGACGCCAAGGATTTTTCGGCCAATATTGTCAGCAGTGACGTTTTCGGTGCGATCGATCTCAATGCGCCTGCCTATGCCCCTTTCCGCAATCAGCTGCTGTTTCAGGGCGGCGTTGCGCAAACCGTCGGTTCGGCTCTGGGGCTTGGCCGTTCGGCCACGGCAGCTGAAATCGGTGCCTTTGCTGTCGCCCAGAACGCGACTTACAATGCCATCGTCGCCGGGTCGGCTGCCAATGCCAATGCCAACCAGAACAACCCCGCGGCCAACCCGCTTAACGGGCTGAAGGGGCTGCAATTCTTGCCGCCGTTCCTCAATCTTCCGAACTCGGTTGAACCGGGGCGGACCAGGGACGATAATTTCTCCTACACGATCCGGCTTGCCTATGATGTCAGCGATCAGATCAATGTCTATGCTGGCATTGCCACCGGCTACAAGGCGAGCTCGATCAACCTGTCGCGCGATAGCCGTCCTACTCTGGCCAATCAGGCGGCGCTCACCACTGCGGGCCTGACCAGAACCAACCAGTCCTATGGCAGCCGTTTTGCCACACCGGAAAATGCCACTGTCTATGAAGCCGGTCTTAAGGGCAATTGGGGCAATGCTTCGGCCAATATCGCCGTTTTCAAGCAGAGCATCAAAGGCTTCCAGTCAAACGTCTTCACCGGCACCGGCTTCTTCCTCGCCAATGCCGGCAAGCAATCGACGTTTGGTGTGGAATTCGAAGGCATGGTCAAGCCGGTCAGCCCGCTGACGCTGAATTTCTCGGTGACCTACCTCAATCCGAAGTATGATGATTTCGTGCTTTCGGCATTTGGCAACGCCACCGGCAGCCGCCCAGCCGGCATCCCCGAATGGTCTGGCAACATCGGCGGCACCTATGTGCATGAAATGGGCAATGGCGATCGCATCATTGCCAATGCCAACTTCCACTTTGAATCCGATGTTCAGGTCATCGAAGGCCTGCCTGGCTTCATCACCAGGAACGCGCAAGGTGTGGTAACCAGCTTCCAGACCGGTCTTGATGCAGCAAAGCCTTTCCGCCGCAGCGTGGATGAGCTTGATGCCTCGCTGACTTATGCGATGCAAAATGGCCTGGAGCTGACGATCTGGGGCCGTAACCTGCTTAATGATCGTTACATCATGCAGATATTCGATTCACCTGCACAGTCAGGCGGCATATCGGGCTATCCGAACCAGCCGCTGACCTGGGGCGGCACTGCCCGCTTCCGCTTCTGAAGCAGAGCGCACTGAATACGGGAAAGGGGGGCATCACAGCCCCCCTTTTTCGTTTGCCTTGCGCGGCGCTTTATGGTGCCTTGTCACTCCACCCGGGATTGGGGCGGTGCAAGGGGGTTCTTATGGAATGGATGCTGATGCCGTACAGGAAGCTGTACCGGCTTATTGAAGGTCGCTCGACGAGGCGCGAATACTGGATGTTTGTCCTGCTTAACGTGATTATCGCATGCGCTTTTATGCTGTTGATGGTCGCGGTCATCGGCGGAGAGGGTGCCGCGTTCACCAACCCGACGGACATGGCGGGCATGATGGCGGGGGCCGGAGCAATTGCACTCATATTCGTGATTCTTCCGCTCTATGTCTGGGCTTTATTGACCGGGGTAGCGGGTTTTGCCGTGGCGATACGAAGGTTGCATGATCTGGGCCAGTCCGGCTGGATGCTTGTGCTGTTCTATGCCGTGTTGATCGTCGCAACCATGATCAGCATGTATCTTTATTGGCTCGTTGCCATTGGCGGTATCGTGGTGCTGTGCCTGCCGGGAACGCCCGGAGCGAACAAATATGGTGCCGATCCGCTATCACCGGATTCAGCCACCTTCGCTTGAACTTTACGGACATGAACGAGAAGGGGGCGCAAATTGCGCCCCCTTTTGATAATTGGAATCGCGATTTCGACTTGGGCAACTTCACGGCAAATCAGCGGGTAAGCAAGCGGCCTATAACTCCCGCAAGGCCGCCGCCGGGCGCGCGCGCAACACCGGGAGTGAGGCGGCAATGGCAAAACCTATCACCAGCGCCAGTCCGATGCCCAGAACGCCCAGCACCTGGGTCCAATCGGGCAGCCATTCAAACGCGAACAGCTGAACGATTACGCCCCAGGCAATCGCTGAGCCCAGCGCCAGCGCCACCAAAGCCAGCAGCACCCCAAGCAAACCATATTCACCCAGCTGCATCAGCAGCAGCTGGCCTCGGCTGGCACCCATCACGCGCAGGATTACCGTGTCATAGGTACGGGCTGCCCGCGCGGCGGCAATCGCCCCCAGCAGCACGGCAATCCCGGCGAGTACTGCCACCGATGCGGCGGCCAGGATCGCCAGGCTCATCTGCGAGAGCAGTCCGCGCGCCTCGCGCAGCATCGGCCCGGTTTCGATCACCGAACTGGAGGGGAAGGCGCGGGCGAGGCGACGCAGAAGATCGCCTGACGTCACGCCTGGCGGAAAATCAATCGTCGCTGCCAGATTGTGCGGGGCATCGGCGATGGCGTTGGGGGAGAAGACCAGCACATAGTTGAAGCCCATGCTGTCCCAATCAATCCGCCGGAAGCTGGCGATGGTTGCGCTACGCTCAACCCCGAGCAGCGAGACGGTGATCCGGTCACCCAGTTTCAGACCCAGCACCTCTTCCAGCCTGACATCGGCCGAGACCAACGGTGTTCCTGCATAGTCCTTGGGCCACCATGTGCCTGATGTCAGCACATTGCCTTCGGGCAGTTGATCGGCATAGGTCAACCCGCGCTCACCGCGCAGCGGCCAGGCCCCTTCGGGAATTTCCTTGAGATTGGCGACGTGGACCATGTTTGCTTCCGGCCCGTAGGCCAGGATCGCGCCGCGCAGCGCCGGAACAGTGCGCAAAGTCGCCTGCGGGGCAACCGCTTTTACCGCCTCGGCAAATTCGCCGATCCGCGCCTTGGGAACGTCGAGCACGAAATAATCGGGCGCGCGAGCGGGGATGCGCGCGGCAATATTGGCATCGAGACTGCTGGAAACGGCAGCCAGCAGCACGAACGCCGAAAGCCCAAAGCCCAGCGCCGTCACCAGTGCGCCAGTCTGCGCGCCGGGGCGGGTGAGGTTGGCGATTGCCATGCGCAGCAGTGGTGAACCTGCGCGTGGCAGCCTGGCGATGCCGCGCTGGATCGCCCAGCCAAGTCCGCCCAGCAGGGCAAGCATGGCCGCAGCGCCAGCGAGGAAGCCGCCGGTCACCAGTGGCTGAGCGGCGCTGGTCAGGGCCAGAGTGACGATGGCGGCAAGGCCAAGCACCACCGGAAGCGCGGCGGCTTTCCAGTTGGCACCCAGTGGGCTGACACCTGCGCGCAGCAGCGCCATCGCCGGAAAGGAACGCGCCCGGGCCAGCGGCACGGCGGTGAATATCAGTGCCACCAGCAGGCCATAGAGCGCGGCGCGCAGCAGGGCTGCCGGTTCTATGACAAAGCCTTCTGGCACCGGTAGCAGGCCGGCGAGCGCACCGGTGAGCAGCGGGGTTACCAGCATGCCCGCCACCAGTCCGGCGATCACGCCCACCAGCGCGGCGGTGAGGACTTGCAGCAGGGTGATCCGGGTAATGTCAGCCCCGGTCGCGCCGAGCACCTTCAGCGTGGCGATGGCGGCGCGCTTGCTTTCCAGCCACGATGTTACCCCGCCGCCAATGCCGATCCCGGCGATGGTCAGCGCGGCAAGGCCGACGAGCACGAGGAATTCGCCCAGCCGTGAAACAAAGCGTTCTGCGCCGGGTGCCGCCTGATCGCGGGTCTTCAGTTCAAATCCGGCGACAGGAAAGCGAACCTTGAGCTGTTCCACCACCTTGATCGGATCGCGCCCTGGCGGCAGGGCGATGCGATACTTGCTGCGATACATCGAACCGGGCAGCAGCAGACCCGCTGCTTGCGGCATGGCCTCATTGACGATGACCACCGGGCCAAGGGCAAAGCCTTCGCCCAGCCGGTCAGGCTCATCAGCGATCACACCGCCAACTTTGAGCTGCGCCTCGCCAATGGAAAAAATGTCACCCGGCTTGATGCTGAGCCGCGCCGCTGCGCCTTCAGCGATCCATGCGCTGCCGGGGGCAGGGGAGCCCACCACGCGCCCGTCCTTGAGCGTCAGGCGGCCATAGAGCGGCCAGGCGGCGTCGATGGCCTTGAGCTCGACCGGCGCGGCGAGATCGCCGGAGCTCGCCATTGCCTGTAGCCGCGTGCCTCCTG
>JANOYZ010000263.1:0-3285 GCA_031429135.1 Novosphingobium sp.
CGCCGCGTTATTATTCACGGCGTTTTGCATTTGCTCGGCCATGACCATGAAACTGATGACGAGGCCACCGCAATGGAGCAACTTGAAATCGGCATTCTGAAAGGATTGGGTATTTCCAACCCCTATCATGAGCGACAGTGACAGTAGCAGCGGCCTTCCGCTGAACGACAGCCGCAGGGAAAGCCTGTGGACCAGAATCCGCAGCAGCTTTTGCGAAAACCACGGGTCGCGTAGCTGGATGGGTGAGATATTGACCGACAGGGTCAGTGAGGGGTCCCAGGTTTTGGCATCCTGCAAAGCCTGCTGGATAACGCTTTCGGAAAGTTCGCCAATAACGCCGATTTCCTCGGCAATCGGGATGAAGATGTCAGGTCCGATCAGCCCCAGTTCGGGTGATTGCCAGCGCGCCAGCATTTCGAAGCCGGTGATCTTTCCGCTATCGAGATCAACCTGCTGTTCGTAAAACGGCACGAATTCGCCATAGCCGATACCGCTGCGAATCCCTGCCTCCAGATCGCTGCGGAACCGCAGTTCGGTCTCCATCTGGGCCTCGAACCAGAAATAGCGGTTTTTGCCGGCCTTCTTGGCGTGATACATGGCAATATCGGCCATATGCATCAGTTGCTGGGCATTGTTGGGCTTGCCGCTATCGTAGTCCGAGCGGGCGATGCCAACCGATGCAGACAGGCCTTCCAGCATAAGCCCGGAAACTTCGATGGGCGCGCTGACAAGGTTGATCAATTGCGCGGCCACGCGGTCGGCGAATTCTGGTCGCGCCGGATCAAAGGGTACGACGCAGGCAAATTCGTCACCGCCCAGCCGCGCCAGCAGTGCCCGTTCGGGCAACATGGTGCGCATCCGCTGCGCGCAGACCCGCAGCACGGCATCGCCTGCTGCGTGGCCGTTGCAATCATTGAGCCGCTTGAAATTATCCAGATCAACCATGATCATGGCAAGCTGTTCGCCGCGCGCTGAGCAGACCATGCGCAGAGCATCGGTGACCGGGCCCATCGCGCGGCGATTGAGGCATCCGGTGAGCGGATCGGTCTCCGCCAGTTCCCGCGCCTGTGTTTCAGCAAGGGCGCGGGTCTGCACCTCATCGCTGAGGTCACGATACCGCCGCCAGCCAAAGATGATCAGTGCGATGTTGAGCAGCAGGGCATTGGTCAGCAGCCGGTCAGGCGGCAGCCCCACGCCTTGCAGCGATCGGACAATCTGCGGCATGACATTGCCGCCGGTGCCGATGAACATGATGATCGCCGCCATCGCAATGCCGAGCACGACCATGTCTTTGCCGGTTTTATCCAGATAGACATCGTCAGAATTGTCCTGGCTTTTGCCAAATAACCAATTGAGCACCACAAACCCCTGCCTTCGGCCCCCGGGACCGCGAGTGGATGGCTTGTTTTCGCCCAAGGCGATGAAATATTGGTTAAACGGGTCGTAATTCTTCCTGAGTGATATCCTTGGGGCGGCGCTTATTTCTTCAGGCCTATCTCGCGCAGGCGCGCTTGCAGGAAATCATCGGCGGTGATCGAAACGGGGTAGCGGTCTGGGTTATCGCTCGTGATGCATTGCGGCAGTGTCACGAAGGGAAAGTCACTGCGCAGGTGCAGGAAAAATGGCATCGAATAACGGCTGAAGCCGGTCCGCGCACCTTCGGGATTGCGCACCCGGTGGGTGGTCGATGGCAGGACGTGGTTGGTCAGCCGTTGCAGCATATCGCCAATGTTGATGACCAGCGCATCCTTGGGCGGATTGGCCGGCATCCAGGTGCCCTGCTTGGTCAGCAGTTCGAGGCCGGCTTCCTCGGCCCCAAGCAGCAGGGTGATAAGGTTGATATCCTCATGCGCCCCGGCACGGATCGCCTCTCCTGCGCTATCCTCCAGCGGTGGGTAATGCAGCAGCCGCATCACCGAATTGCCGTCCGCAATCGCCGGATCGAACCAGTGCTCGCCGAGTTCCAGATAGGTGGCGATGCGTGACAGGATGATCGCGCCGGTTTCATCAAAGGCCTGGTATAGTGCTTCGAACGTTTCCTGAAAGTGCGCCGGACGGGCTGGCCAGATGTTCGGCGGCATCGATGCTGCCAGCGGGCTGCCCTTGGGCACATCGCGCCCGACATGCCAGAATTCCTTGAGGTCATGCGCCGTCGCACCCTTGGCCACTTCGGTGCCGAACGGCGTATAGCCGCGCGCGCCGCCGATGCCCGCGATGAAATAGCTGCGCTTTTCCGCTTCGGGCAGGGCGAAAAATTCCGCCGTCAGTTCCCAGGCGCAGTCAATCAGCGTCTGATCGATGCCGTGATCCTTGACCAGAGCAAAGCCGAAATCTTTGAAACTATTGCCGATTTCCTGTGAGAACCGGGCGGAATCATCGGTGAGTGAAAGGACCGGTAAAGTTTGGCTGGGCATGTTGGAATTGTCCGCTGATTGGCGTTATGTCGCCGCTATAGGGCAATCAGGACCAGCTTTCATGACCAAAATCAATCCGCCCGCCCGTTTGTGGCTGATGAAGTCCGAACCTGACGCCTATAGCTGGGATGATCTCGTCGCTCAGGGCGAGGGCACCTGGGACGGGGTGCGCAATTACCGGGCGCGCAACAATCTTCAGGCGATGCAGGTGGGTGATCAGGCTTTCTTCTATCATTCAAACATCGGCAAGGAGATCGTCGGCATCGTGCGTATCTCGGTGTCGGGAATTCCCGATCCAACCGACGATAGCGGGCGCTGGGCGGCGGTGAAGGTCAAGCCGGTGCGCAAGATCAAGCAGCCGGTAACGCTGGCGCAGATCAAGGCCGAGCCGGTACTTGCGGCCACCGAAATGCTCACCCTGTCGCGGTTGTCCGTTGCCGAAGTGCGGCCCGATGAATGGGCGAAAATTCTGGAAATGGCGGGGGAGTAGCGCAACCTTTGCCAAGGTTAATGTCCCGAAACGGGAGGCAGCGCCTTAACCACGATTTTGCGGCTGGTGCGATGGTGAAGATTGTCTAAATCCCGGGTCATTGAAGGAGAAAAGGCCCGTGAGAAGAGCCCTGGTCGTTACCGATGAAGCTGCCCGTCACCCGTTCCTGATGAGCCTGCCGCCGCATGTGCGGCGCAGCACTGAACCGGTGCCTGCGCGCCGGGGCTGGCGGCTCAATGCCCAGGACACGAAAGACTTCCTGATCGCCTACTCTGCCTGCTTTGTCTGCGTTTCGGTGTTCATCAGCTAAAGCGCGATGCGAAAAAGTGGGCACCGGATTTTCGCAATATAAATCGCGCGGAAACAGAGACACTGGAGCTT
>JANOYZ010000264.1:0-21636 GCA_031429135.1 Novosphingobium sp.
GCGAGGCTGTAGACCAGCGCCTTGTCCTCTGCGACCCAGACCAGAGCTGAAAGCGTGCCGGAAATCTCGTCGCCGAGCAGTTCGCCCGTGGTCAGATCCTTGATCCGCGCGGTGAACCGTTCCGAGCCGTTGTCGTCCACGGCATAGGCGAGGAGCTTGCCCGATTTGCTCACCGACATGGCACCAAGGCGGAAATATTCCAGCCCCTCGGCCAGCGCGACTTCGTCGAGGATCAGCGCGTCGGGTCCGCCTTTGACCGGCCTGCGCCACCATTTTTTGTATTCCGCCCCTTCCTCGAACTCGATCCAGTACAGCCAGTCACCGTCCTTCTGCGGCACCGATGTGTCAGCCTCCTTGATACGGCCGCGCATTTCGGTGAACAGTTCGTCGATCAGCGGCTGATGTGGCTTCATCCGCGCCTCGAACCAGGCATTTTCGGCTTCGAGGTGGGATAGGATTTCCTTGTCGGCTACATCGGGATAGCCGGGATCGCGCAGCCAGGCGTAATCGTCAGCAACGGTCACGCCGTGGTGGGTGAAACTGTGCGGTTTTTTGCTTGCAACAGGGGGGGCGATTGCGGGTGTGGTAACTGTCATCGCCTGCATCTATGATGGCCGCAGAAGGACTGCAACCATGCTGATGAATACTCATGAAGCCCGCCTCGAAGCCTTGCGCAAGGAACTGATCGCCCGTGATCTCGATGGCTTTGTCGTGCCGATCTCTGATGAGCACATGAGCGAATATGTCGGTGCCTATGCCCAGCGGCTGGCATGGCTGACCGGCTTTGGCGGATCAGCGGGAACAGCGGTTGTCTTGCAGGACAAGGCGGCGATGTTCGTTGACGGGCGTTACACGCTGCAGGTGCGCGATCAGGTTGACGGACGGTTCTGGTCCTATGAGTCCGTGCCGCAGACCAGCGTGGTCAAATGGCTCGGTGAAACGGCACTGCAAGGCACTTGCATCGGCTTTGATCCATGGCTGCATGGCAAGAGCTGGGTGGCGGCGGCAGAAAAGGCCTTGGCGGCGAAAGGCGGCAAGCTGATCGCGGTGGAGAGCAATCCTGTGGACGCGGTGTGGAATGATCGCCCTGAACCCTCGCTCGCCCCGGCAGCGGTGCATGATCTGGTGAATGCCGGACAGGCCAGCGAGGCCAAGCGTGCGGCGGTGGCTGAATGGCTCAGCGAACAGAATTATGACGCTGCGGTGATCTCGGCGCTCGATTCGATTGCCTGGCTGCTCAATATTCGCGGGCAAGACGTTGATCGCACGCCGGTTGCGCTGTCCTTTGTCATTGCCCATGCCGATGGCACCGCCGAACTGTTCATCGCCGAAGAAAAGGTGACGCCCGCGCTGCGCCAGCACCTCGGCAATGCCGTGACGATCCGCCCGGCGGCGGCATTCGTGCCGGGACTGGAGAGTCTCAAGGGCAGACGCGTGGCGGTCGATCCCGATCGGTCGGTTTCGGCGGTCTTCGCCGCGCTTTCTGCTGCCGGGGCTGAAGTCATCGAGCAGCGCGATCCTACCGTGCTGCCAAAGGCGATCAAGAACCCCACCGAGCAGGCCGGCCACCGCGCCGCCCAGGCGCGTGATGGGGCGGCGGTCACGCGCTTCCTCCATTGGCTCTCGCAAGCAGCGCCCAAAGGCGGGGTCAACGAGATTTCCGCCGCCGAAGCGCTCCACCAGTTCCGCCGCGATTGCGGTGATCTGCGTGATCTCTCGTTCGATACGATTTCAGGTGCGGGGCCGAACGGGGCGGTGGTCCATTACCGGGTGAGCGAGGAAACCAACCGCGCGCTTGATCCCTCCAGCGTCTATCTCGTCGATTCGGGCGGGCAGTATCCCGATGGCACTACCGACATCACCCGCACCGTCTGGGTCGGTCCCGGTGACGCTCCGCCGAAAGTGAAAGACCGCTTCACCCGCGTACTCAAGGGCCATATCGCGCTGGCCCGGATCACATTTCCCAAAGGCACCGCCGGCAGCCAGCTCGATACACTGGCGCGGCAGCATCTGTGGGCGGCGGGGCTCGACTATGCCCACGGCACCGGCCACGGCGTCGGCTCATTCCTCTCGGTCCACGAAGGCCCGCAGCGCATCGCCAAGGCGGCTGGCGGCCAGGCCGGGAGCGATCAGGAACTGCTGGAGGGCATGTTCCTGTCAAACGAGCCGGGCTATTACAAGACCGGCGAATACGGCATTCGTATCGAAAATCTGGTGCTGGTCGAGCGCCGCGAGATCGAGGGCAGCGAGGGCGAGTACTTCGGTTTTGAAACACTCACCCATGTGCCGATAGCGCGCGCGCTGGTCGATTGCAGCCTGCTGACGCGCGATGAGGTGGAATGGTGGAACGCTTATCACGCGCGGGTGCTGGAGATTATCGGACCGCAGCTTGAAGGTGTGGCGCTGGACTGGCTGAAGGCGCAATGCGCGCCCTTGTAGGATAATTTATGTTCTTGTATTGTTCTAAACAACTCGCTGGCTGGGAGACAGGCAAATGATCGGTTACGTAACACTGGGCACCAATGATCTCGAACGCGGTACAAAATTCTACGATGCCGTCTGCGGCGAATTTGGCATCGGGCGGATGATGGACGACGATACTTTCATCGCCTGGGGCATTCCCGGCGGTGGCCCCGGCATCGGCCTCACCAAACCGTTTGACGGGAACGCGGCCAGTGTCGGCAATGGGGTGATGGTCGCGCTTGAGGCGAAGGATGAGGCGCAGGTGCAGCGTGTTTATGATCTGGCGCTGGCCAATGGCGGCACCTGCGAAGGCCCGCCGGGACAGCGTTTCGATGGCTTCTATGCGGCGTACTTTCGCGACCCCGATGGTAACAAGCTCAATGCCTATATCATGACATTTGGCTGATGGCCGCGTGGGGTGTCAGCCGGATGAACAGGCTGGCTGGCTTACGACAATTGGCGACAATAAAGGCGGGATGCGGCATAGGTTTGCGACAGCACGACCTTATATAAAGGATCAGGAAGCCGCGCGGTGCTGTCATCCCCTCCCCCTCCTTGTCTGCGCCGCGCGGTTTTCACAAAAGTTCTCTGAAGGGATCGATGATGAATAAACTGACCCTAACCCTGTCGGCTGCTGTCGCAATCGCGCTGACCGGCAGCGCCTATGCCGCACAGGATGGCGGCATGCGCATGAAGGATCCGATGGGCGACAAGACTGTTACCCGCGCCGAGGCGGAAACCAAGGCCCGGGATCATTTCGCCAAGTTGGATGCCAACAGTGACGGCAAGATCGACAAGGCTGATCACGCCGCCCGTCAGCTTGAGCACTTCAAGAAGCTGGACACCGATGGCAATGGTTCAATCTCGCAGACAGAATTCCTTGCCGCACATCAGCGCGGCCCTGGCGCTGGCCATGCCGATATGGCCAAAGGCCACGACATGAGCGGCGGCATGGGCGGCGGCAAGATGGGCATGCGCCATAAAGGTGGCGGTATGGGCGGCGATCACAAGATGATGATGGTCCGCATGGCCGATGCCAACAAGGACGGCACCATCACCCGTGATGAATTCGTCGGCGGTATGCTCAAGCATTTCGACATGGCCGATGCCAACAAGGACGGCAAGATTACACCCGATGAGCGCCGCGCGGCCATGATGAAAATGCACGAACAGATGAAAGGCATGAAGGGTATGAAGAGCGGTATGAATCACGATATGGGCGCAATGCCCAAGGGTGATGCTCCGCCGCCGCCACATGCCCACTGATTAGCGCCCGGAATTCTGTCATGACGCCAGATCACACAGGCCCGTGTCATGCCTGATATCCCGCCGATCAATCTGCTGCTGGTCGATGACGAAGCAGTCCTGCGCGAACCCCTGGCCGAGTATCTCTCAGGCCAGGGGTTCGCCGTCAGGCAGGCCGCCTCTGCCGCCGAGGCGCGCAGCATTTTGCGCGATTCTCGCCCGGATCTGGTGTTGCTTGACATCATGATGCCTGGCGAAGACGGCCTTTCGCTGTGCCGTCACCTGATTGAAACCCAAGCCATTCCCACTATCCTGCTCACCGCGCGCGGCGAAGCGACAGACCGCATTGTCGGACTGGAAATCGGCGCCGATGACTATGTCGTCAAACCTTTTGAGCCCCGCGAACTGGTCGCCCGCATCCGCTCGGTACTGCGCCGCGCGGGCCGGGGCGCGCCCGATGTGGATGAGAACGAGGTCTTCATCTTTGAAGGCTGGACACTCGATCCACTGAAACGCCGTCTGATCGACGCCGAGGGTGCGGTTGTGGCCATCTCGTCGGCAGAATTTCGTCTGCTCGTGGCCTTTCTTGAACATCCCCGTCAGGTGCTCGATCGTGATCGGCTGCTCGATATGGTTCAGGGCCGCGAGGCGCACTTATTTGACCGTGCGGTGGATAACCAGGTCAGCCGGTTGCGCCGCAAGATCGAGGCTGACAGCCGCAATCCGCAATTGATCCAGACCGTGTGGGGCGGCGGCTATATGCTCACCTCCGATGTCCGCCGGGCGCTGGCGGGTGCCAGTTGATGGCCGGTAGCGGCGGCAACATTGTGAAGCGCCTGTGGCCAAGCAGCCTTAAAGGGCAGGTCTTGCTGACCATTGCCCTGGCTTTGCTGGTGGCCCAGGCATTCAGCGCGGTGCTGCTCTATCACGCCCAGCATGATCGGCGCGAGGCGGCGCTGGTTCATGCCGTTGCCATGCGCCTGTTCACTGCCACGCGTGACCTTCCGCCCGGAACTTCACCCGTTGAACACGGCGGGGAGACTGCTGGTAACGGCCATCGTTCAGGCCTGCACCAGCGGCCCGAACTGTTTGGCGGCCCGCGTACCTTGCGCGTTGAGCGCCTCGCCGCCTCGCCGCTTCGCGCGGGTGAAACGCGCAACACCGATGCAGAGCAAGACCTGCGCACTATCCTGAATGATCAGGACGTCGCGGTTGATGATATTGTCGTCATTCGCCGGGCCGTGGCGGATGATCCGCAAACCCTGCGCCGCCTGACGCGCCGCAACGAATTGCTGGGCCAGCCGCACAGTGCCGTGGCGAAACAGGTGATAGTTGCCGGTGTCCGCAAAAAGAACGCCACAGAATGGCTGGTCGTCCGGACCCCGGTTCCGCCCTATGAGCGGGCGCTGATTATGTCGCTGATCGGCCAGACGATCCTGATCTATGCGGTGATGGTGGGCGTGGTCGCCCTGCTTTTGCGCTACATCACCCGCCCGCTTGCGGCGCTGACCACCCGCCTCGAACGGTTTGCCGATACGCGCGATCCCGGTGATCCGCTGGAGCCGCAAGGCCCCGGAGATATCCGCCGATTGATATCTGCCCATAATGCGATGGAGCGGCGCATTGCCGCGCTGCTCGATGAAAAAGACGTGATGCTTGGGGCCATAGGCCATGACCTCAAGACACCGCTGGCGGCGCTGCGGGTGCGGATCGAATCGGTTGCGGACACGGTGCAGCGCGGCCGCATGGCGCGCACGATCGAAGACATTACCGGCTCGCTCGACGATATCCTCAGTCTGGCCCGTGTCGGCCGACCCAGTGATCCGCGCGAGCCCAATGAGCTGTCTGCACTGGTCGCCTCGGTGGTCGAGGAATACGAGGACATGAGCGATCCGGTGGAGCTGGGCGATACCCAGCGCATCGTGCTCTCGCTTCGCCCCACCTGGATGCGGCGCGCTCTGCGCAACCTGATCGGTAATGCCCTGCGTTATGGCCAGCGCGCCAAAGTCACCCTCATCCGCGAAGGCGATTCTGCGGTGATTACCATCAGCGATCAGGGCCCCGGCATCGTCGATGACCAGATCGCCCGCATGCTCGAACCCTTCACCCGGGGAGAACCATCACGCAACAGTGAAACCGGCGGGGCGGGGCTTGGCCTGACACTGGCGCGGGCCATAGCCGAGCAGCACGGCGGCACGCTGACGCTATCCAACCTCAAGGACGCTCATGGGGCAGTCACCGGGTTTGCGGCTGTTCTGCGGTTGCCCTTGAGCTAAAGCTTACTTCAGCAGTTTCACCGCGCGGCTTACCTCCGCCTTGCGGGCATTTTGCAGCAGACCGCAGCTTCTCACGCGCTCGATCGTGCGTTCCAGTTCCATTTCGGCGGACTTTCCGGCAAAGCGCGGGCGCAGATCGCGGGCGAATTCGTCGGCGCGCTCGACCGAGCAGAAGCCCGCCAATGTCTGCGGCAGGCGCGAGGCAAAGAAAATCCCGCTCGCTCCGCCCAGCAGCTCGTCAAGATGAACCTTCATCCAGTCATAACCCTGTTCGCGCGTGCCTCTGGAAGTAATCACACCGCGCAGCAGGTTAAGCCGCTCGCTGGGGCGCAGCCGCGCATCCCTGGCATCATCAAGTATCCATTTGCCGATGTCCTTGTTGCCGCTGGAACCGATCACACCAAGCAGCACCGGGCGCAGCGAGGAATCCTGCGAAGACAGTGCGCGATCGAAAAGCTGCTTTGCTGCGGCGATCCCATCGCGATCAAGCAAGGCCGAAAAGGCTGCGCCGTACCACATCGCATCGAGTGCCGAGCGATCACCGCCAAGGAACTTTTCGCCTGCGTCAGCGAACTGGGCGCGAAGCTCCTTGAGCTTGGCGATGCCAGTGAGTGAACCAACCACCGCCGAGCGGCGCTGCGTGCGTTCAGGGACTTCGCCCGCATAGGCACCTTCGCGCAAATTGAAACCGAGGCGCTTGAATTGCGGAGCATAGAGCTTGCCGACAAACTGGCGATAGGCGGCTGTCGCATCATCATCAAGCAGCCCCGTACCAGCCAGCATTTCCAGCCCACCCAGGGCAACACCATTGGCATTACTGTCCGGATTATTGACCAGCTTCCTGGCCAGAGCTGCCAGCTGACTGGTGCTGGCACGCCCGGCCTGGAAGCTGGCGCGCAGACTGTCGGCGAGTGCCAGAGCTTCATTACCGGAAAGCCGGTCGGCTCCCGCGATGAGCCCATCCCAATCGGCCTTGGGCAGCTCGAAGCGGTAATAGCCGGTGCCACCGGCATTGGGCATCACTACGCCTTTTCCGCGCAGGGAGATGGTGCCCGTCTTGCTGTCAAGCAACTGGCAGTTGCGCGTCTTGCCCTGACGTACGCAGAGCGGAATGCCCCAACGCGTATCTGGCGAGGTGGTGCCAAGCCGGACATAACGGCTTTGTTCAACCTTCCAGCCACCTTTGGCCCGGGTGAAGCTGACCAGCGGCACACCCTGCTGGTTGGTAAAGCTTTGCATCGCCGGCAGGATGCGCGCGTCGCCAGACACTTCGGCCATGGCCTTGAAGAAATCAGCACTGGTGGCGTTGCCGTTTTCATGCGCGGCCATATAGCGGCGCACGCCATCACGGAATTTGGTATCGCCCATAAAGGCGGCAATCATCGCCACGACATGGCCGCCCTTGCCATAAGTGATCGAATCGAAGGCGGCATTGATCTGGGAATTGGTGCTGATCTTCTGATAGATCGGCCGGCCCGCGATAAGCGAATCGGTGCTCATCGCCGCGAAGCCCTCAGCAGTGGCGCCCGAACCGATGTTGAGATCTGGTCGCCATTCACCTCCGATACGGTAGCCCATCCAGTTGGCAAAGCTTTCGTTCAGCCAGATGTCATCCCACCATGCCGGCGTCACCAGATCGCCGAACCACTGATGCGCCAGTTCGTGGCTGACGACCATGCCGAAAGCTTGCTTGCGCGGGATTGGTGATTTTTCATCGAGCACGATGAGGCCATCGGCATATAGATCAGCCCCGGCATTCTCCATTGCGCCGGGCATGATCGGTGAAGTGATCTGGTCCAGCTTGGGATAAGGGAACGGCTCGCCGAAATAGTTTTCCAGCAGCGCGACGATGGTCTTGCTGTGCTCGAGGGCATAGCTGAGCTTCGCGGCATTGGGCTTGGGCGAGATGATCCGCAGCGGCAGCGGCTCCTTGCGCTGCGGGGTGGGCGGCACCGTGCTTTCGACAATGGCAAACGGCCCAACCATCATGGCGATCAGGTAGGTCGGCAGCGGCAGGGTGGGGGCGAAGCGGTGGACGTCGAGCCCGGCTTCTTCAGTTTTGGAAATCTGCGGCGCATTGCTCACCGCAGTCAGTCCCTTGGGGGTGCGCAGGGTGACGGTGAACGGAGTCTTGAAACCCGGCTCGTCAAACGAGGGGAAACTGGCACGGGCATCGATCGATTGGTGCTGGGTCCACGAATACCAGTCGTCTGCCACTTTGACGCGGAACATGCCGGCCGGGCCGGTGTTGAACGGCGCGTCATAATCGAAAGCAAAGGTAACCGGACCTGCGGGGAGCGGTTCGGCAAAAGTCAGCGCGACAACGCCGGTCTCCTCAACCTGCTTCCAGCTGCCAGTGAACTGCTTGCCGCCCGCTGTGACCACGGCGCGCGTCACTGCCAGATCGCTGCCATGGAGGAAAACCGTATTGCTCGCGGCCTTCATTGCCGCATCAATTTCGACATGACCGGAGAAGCGAGCCTTGGCAGGATCAACAGTCAGGTCGAGCCGGTATGAGGAGGGCTTGACCGCATCGGAAAGCTGGCCAAGCGGCGCGGCGGACAGCGGATTCTGTTCTGCAGGTACCGAAACGGCGACCTTCTGGGCCTGAGCGGGGGCGGCAATGCACAGGGCAATGGTGAAGGCTGCCGAAGTGGCGGCAAGTGAAAAACGGTGCATGAAGTCTCCCGGGGGCGCGTAAAAATGCCCCATGCCCCTTGCATGACGAAATTGCTTGCGATTGCAACCTTCGACGAAGCGTCAATCTGGCCCGATGAAGGGCGAGGGGCGCATCCTTTGCGGAAAATTCAGCGCAGCAGGCCGCCAAGGATTCCCCGTGCAAACCGCCCGAAGGCGGCGCCGCCCAGTGCGGTGCCGATCGTCCCGGCAATCGCGCTGGCCGCCGACCCCATCGGCGATGCGCGCGATGTCCGCCCGGTGATCTTGGCGGCGATCATCGCGCCCGCTGACGAGGCAACCGCGCCGGCAGCGGCCTTGCCGGCCTTTTCCCACATCGATGGCGTCTTGCGCTCTTGCGCGCGCTGCACATCCTCGCCTTGCTCCTCGACAACCTGCGCGGCGGCGGCGGCATCGGCGCTCTTCTGCGCCAGCACTTCGGCCGCACTGTCACGATCAACCTTGGTTTCGTACTTGCCGTCAAACGGACTGATTGACTGGATGATCGCCCGCTCCTTGGGGGTGATCGGGCCAAGGCGTGAGCGCGGCGGGGCGATCAGTGTGCGCTGGACAATCGAGGGTGCGCCATCTTCGCCGAGCATCGAAACCAGCGCCTCGCCAACGCGCAGTTCGGTAATCACCGTCTCGACATCAAGATCCTTGTTGATGCGGAAGGTCTCTGCCGCCGCCTTGATCGCCTTCTGGTCGCGCGGGGTGAAAGCGCGCAGCGCGTGCTGAACGCGGTTGCCCAGTTGCCCGGCGATCTTGTCGGGAATATCGATGGGGTTCTGCGAGATGAAATAGACGCCAACGCCCTTCGAGCGCACCAGGCGGACAACCTGCTCGACCTTTTCAAACAGCGCCTGCGGGGCATCTTCGAACAAAAGGTGCGCTTCGTCGAAGAAGAACACCAGGCTAGGCTTGTCGGGATCGCCCACTTCGGGCAGCGCTTCAAACAGTTCGGACAGCAGCCACAGCAGGAAAGTGGCGTAAAGCTTGGGGCTCTGCATCAGCTTGTCGGCGGCGAGAATGTTGATGATACCCTTGCCGGTTTCGTCGCAGCGGATGAAATCGTGGATTTCAAAAGCCGGTTCGCCAAAGAAATTATCCGCGCCCTGAGACTGGAAGGCGAGCAGCTGGCGCTGGATTGTACCGACACTGGCGCGCGAGATATTGCCATAGGTAGTGGCCAGTTCGCTTGCCTGTTCGGCGCAAGTGATCAGCACCTGTTGCAGATCCTCGAAATCGAGCAGCAGCAGGCCGTTGTCATCGGCATATTTGAAGGCGATGGTCAGCACGCCTTCCTGTGTTTCATTCAGCCCCATCAGCCGAGACAGCAGCAGCGCACCCATTTCCGAAATGGTGGTGCGAATCGGGTGGCCCTGTTCGCCGTAAAGATCCCAGAACACCGCCGGATTATCGCGGAAAGCAAAATCGGTGATACCGATTTCCTTGACGCGGGCCTCGATCACCGCAGCATGTTTGAATTGGGCACTGCCCGCCATGCAGATGCCTGAAAGATCGCCTTTCACATCAGCGAGGAATACGGGAACGCCATTGGCCGAGAATTGTTCAGCCATGGTCTGCAAGGTCACCGTCTTGCCGGTTCCGGTTGCCCCCGCCACCAGACCATGGCGGTTGGCGCGCGAGAGTGGCAGCATCTGCGCTTCGCCGTTCGAGCCAAGTCCGAGAAAAATATCAACCATTTGTGACCGCTCCCTGCTGTCAATTGCCGCCAGCCATAAGCGTCAGCGCGACAATCTGCGAGGGGGTTTTTGCATGAATGGTCCGCCACCGCTAGAAGCGCGCGCTTATGGCTGCCCCATTCATCCTGCTTGACGATGCCCGGTCTGACGGGGCGAGCGAGGCACGGCTTTATGAAGGCCCGCTGGAGATCGTTGTCGCGCGCCAGGCTGACGAGGTTGCAGGGGCGCTCCGGCGCATCGAGTGTCTGCGCGGCGAAGGTCGCCACCTCGCCGGATGGATCGCTTATGAAGCGGGACTTGCGCTGGAACCACGGCTGGCCCCGCTCGCCGATGCGCGGGTCGGCGCGGCTGGGCCGCTGGTGTGGTTCGGGGCTTTTGATGGCTACCAGACGATCCCGGCGGCTGATGTCCCTGGCTGGCTGGCGGCTCGCGGGGAGGGGAAGGTCTCGGTCGGCCCGCTCGATCCGGCCTTGTCCCCTGGCGGCTATGCCCGCGCCTTTGCCGCGCTTCAGGAGGCCATCACGGCGGGCGATATCTATCAGGCGAACCTCACTTTCCCGCTCATCGGGGCATACCGGGGTGACCCGGTGGGGCTTTACGCCGCGATTCGCCCCGCTGCCGGAGCCGGTTATGGCGGGCTGGTGCACGATGGCGCGCACTGGCTGCTGAGTTTCTCGCCCGAGCTGTTTTTCGCGCTGCTGGGTGATGCGGCCACGGTCAAGCCGATGAAAGGCACGCGCCCGCGTGGCCGCGATGCGGCGGAAGACGCGGCGCTCGCGGAAGAACTGGCGGTTTCCGACAAGGACCGCGCCGAGAACCTGATGATCGTCGATCTGCTGCGCAATGATCTCAGCCGGGTAACGCGCCCCGGTACGGTAAGGGTCGAGCGGCCTTTCGCAGTCGAGACCTATCCCACGGTCCACCAGATGACCACCACGGTTCGCGCGCGGCTGGAACCCGGACGGGATGTGCATGATCTGATCACCGCGCTGTTCCCCTGCGGCTCGATCACTGGCGCGCCAAAAATTCGCGCGATGGAACTGATCGACCGGCATGAACGCGATGCGCGCGGCCCTTATTGCGGTGCGATTGGCCGTATCGATCCCACTGGTGACGCGGCCTTCAATGTGGCAATCCGCACTTTGCGCCTCGTGCCGGGTGAAAACGGGCACGGACGTGCGACGCTCGGGGTGGGGTCGGCGATCGTCGCCGATTCGGAGATGCTGTCCGAGTGGCGTGAGTGTCTGGTCAAAGGGGGTTTCGTGCGCGCATCTGCCGGAGGTTTTGATCTGATCGAGACCATGGCCTTCACTCCGGACAAGGGAATCGCGCTGCTTGAGCTGCATCTTGAGCGGATGAAGGCCAGCGCACTTGAACTGGGCTTTTCCTTTGATCGACATGCGGTGCGCAATGCCATTCAGGTGCTGTGTTTTGAGGCTGAGGTGCCATCAAGGGTCCGGTTGTGTCTGGCGCACAGCGGTGCCCATGCGCTGGAGATCAGCGCCATGCCCGAAGTGCTGCCCAATCCGGTCCCCTGCGCGGTGCTGCGGATGCCGGTTGATCCGGGGGACTGGCGGCTGCGCCACAAGACCAGCGACCGCAGCTTCTACAGCAATGCCCACGAAGCTGCTTTGACTGTCGGCGCGCGCGAGGCAGTGCTGCTGCGCGATGATGGCCTGATCACCGAGGGCAGCTTCAGCAATGTGTTCGTCAAGCGGGGCGGAAAACTGTTGACTCCGCCTGTCAGCCTCGGCCTGTTGCCCGGTGTGCTGCGCCGCTCGCTGATCGATCAAGGTCTTGCCGAAGAAGCCGAGCTTACCATTGCCGATCTGGGCAGCGAATTCCTCATCGGCAATGCCTTGCGCGGGCTGATGCCCGCCCGGTTATTCGCGTGAACACCTCAAAGGCTCTCAACCGCATTACCCCCTCGCAAACCACGGCGATGACCGACCGCGCCACTCAGCTTCGCGCTGAGGGCCGGGATATCATCTCGCTCTCGGTCGGTGAGCCAGATTTTGCCACGCCGCCGCATGTCGTGGCTGCGGCCAAGGCGGCGCTTGATGCGGGGGATACGAAATATACCGCAGTCGGCGGCACCGCGCGGCTCAAGCAGGCCGCCGCGCTCCATTTTGCGCGCGACCTTGGCCTTGAAGTTCCGGTCAATCAGGTCACGGTCAGCGCGGGCGGCAAGCAGGCGATCTTTCATGCCCTGCTCGCCACGCTCGATCCGGGCGATGAGGTGCTCATCCCCGCGCCATGGTGGGTGAGCTATCCCGAGATCGTGCGCTTCGCCGGGGCCGAAGTGGTGGCGCTGCCGACAGATGCTGCCGGCGGCTTTCGCATTGCCGCCAGCCAGCTCGCCGCCGCGATCACGCCGAAAACCCGCTGGCTGCTGCTCAACAGTCCGGGCAATCCCACCGGCGCGACCTATTCTGGCGCTGAACTGCGCGCACTGGGTGAAGTGCTGCGCGCGCATCCCCATGTGCTGGCGATGAGCGACGATATCTATGCGCCGCTGCGCTATGCTGGCGGCACCCATGCGACGCTGGCCGCGCAATGCCCTGATCTGGCTGATCGCGTACTCACCATTTCAGGCGTGTCTAAAAGCCATGCGATGACCGGGTTCCGTATCGGTGTAGCCGCTGGCCCGGCTTGGCTGATTCAGGCGATGGAAAAGCTCCAGTCGCACAATTCGGGCAATCCGGCTTCGATCAGTCAGGCGGCCGCAGTGGCCGCTTTTGAAGGACCGCAGGAATTTCTGCTCGACTGGCGTGAGCGTTTTCGCGCAAGGCGTGATCTGGTGGTGGCTGCGATCAATGCGATTCCCGGCCTTTCTGCACCGGTACCCGATGGCGCATTCTACTGCATGGTCGATGCGACGCCTTTGATGGCGCGGTTCGGAAATGATGAAGCGCTTGTTTTACATCTGCTCGATCACGGCGTTGCCGTCGTCGCCGCATCGGCCTTCGGCGGCCAAAGCGGTTTCCGCATCAGCTTCGCCGCCGACGAAGCCAAGCTGGTAGAAGCAATGCAGCGCATCGCGAAGGCGGTCTCGTGATCATCCCCATCCTGTACGAAGATGGTGAGGCGCTGGTGATCAACAAGCCAGCGGGCCTGCCGCTTGATCGTCCGCGCGCCGGGGGTGAAAGCCTTGACGATCATCTGGCATCGCTGTGCCTGGGCTTCCAGCGCGTGCCCTATCCGGCCCACCGGCTTGACCGTGACACATCGGGCTGTCTGCTGATGGCGCGCAATCCCAAGGCTCTCAAGCGTTTTTCCGCAGCCTTTGAGGCACGGCTGGTGGAAAAGCGTTACCTTGGAATTGTCGCAGGACCGGTCGAGGGCGAGGCAGGCACCATCGAATTGTCGCTCACCAAGATCAGCAGCGCCGAGGATGGCTGGCGCATGATCGTGGCAAAAAAGGGCAAGCCCGCTGTCACCCATTGGCGCAAGATTGCCGAGCATGCGGGCAACACGCTGGTCGAATTTCGCCCCGAAACCGGCCGTACGCACCAGATACGTGTCCATGCTGAACATGCCTTTGGCCACCCATTGCTGGGTGATCCGATCTATGGCGCAGGTTCACAGGGGGCGGCAAAACGAACCATGCTGCATGCTGCCGGGATCACCGTGCAGCGCGATGGCAAGCCGCCGATTGCTGCCGTGGCCCCGCTTCCAGCCGATTTTTCCGCGCTTGGTTTCAGCGATGGCTGAGCCGGCTGATGAGGTTATCGAGCGCGCGCTGGCGCTTATCAGCGAAAGCTTCATCACCGCCACCGGCCCCGGCGGGCAGAATGTCAACAAGGTGGCAAGTGCGGTTCAACTGCGGCTTGATATCTATGCGCTGCGCCTTGATCCAGAAGTCTTCGCGCGGCTGAAGCTGCTCGCCGGGAGCCGGATGACCAGCAAGGGCGAACTGGTGCTCACCGCGCGGCGCTTTCGCACCCAGGAAACCAACCGCGCCGACGCCCGCGACCGGCTGAGTGATCTGATCCTTGAGGCACACAACCTGCCCGAAAAGCGCGCCAGGAGCCGCCTGAACCGGGTGGGCAAGGAAAAGCGGCTTCAGGGGAAAAAGCTGCGCGGAACGGTAAAGTCCGGGCGCGGAAAAGTGCAGCTGGATTAGTTGGCGTTGCCCGTCGCCTTGCCCGATGCCTTGCCCGATGCCTGAACGCCGGGTGCGGGGGCAGGCAGCGGGGCCGGAGGGACGGCGCTGGGATTGAGGCGCTGCGCCTCGACCATTTCAGCCGCCTCGTTCAGCGCCTTTTCCTCGCCGGGGGTGACAGCTCCGGGGGCAGTATCGCTGCGGCCACAGGCACCCAGAAGCAAGATGAGCGCAAGTGGGAAAAACTGTTTCATCCGCGAATCCTATCAGCGAAACAAGCGGGCGCGATCCCCCAGAATGAAGAACTGCACCCGCCCGTAAATCAAGACTACCCGGCTCAGTTGGGCTTCGGCGCGCCCTCAGCAGGCTTTGCGCCCTCTTCAAGGTCATTGAAGTCCTTGGCGACTTGCGCCGCATCAGCCTTGACCTGGTCCGTGGTCTTGGCGGCATCTTTTGCAGCATCGCTTGCGGCGGCACCATCGTCGGCCACCGGAGTAGCCAAGGCCTCAACCTGATTCACCGCTTCGTCTGCCGGCATGTCGGCACTGTCTTCACTGGCCTGAACATCGGGGCTGTCGGACTTGCCGCAGGCGGAAAGCGACAGCACGGCAACCGAAGCAATGGCGGCGAAAGCAAATTTTTTCATCGTAGGTCCCTATGGAAGCGATATGGCAAGCAATCTGGCAGGCGGGCAGTGTCTAGCCAAACAAAAAACGCAAGACAAATGACAATCGCCGGTTTTCCAGTACCGCTTTGCTGATTTTGCACCGGATGGCTGTTTCCGTAACTGTCCTGAGAGCGCCCTTGAACACATATAAAGAATTCTTTATATGATATGCGGAATGAAAATCGACCCCACCCTCCGCGCCCTGGCAGATCCGACGCGGCTGCGCATCATGCGGCTGCTGGCCCACATGGAGCTGGCGGTGGGTGAACTGGCACAAGTGCTGGAGCAAAGCCAGCCGCGCGTTTCGCGCCATGTGCGAATTTTGTGTGATGCCGGTCTGGCTGAAAGGCGACGTGAGGGCAGTTGGGTGTTCCTGCATAGTGCCATTGGTGAGGGGCGGGCTCCGCCTATCGGGGCGGCGGTTGCCGGGCTGCTCGATGCTGCGGAACGCGATGACGCCGGTTTCGCCGCGCGCTGTGCCGATGATCGCCGTCACCTCGCCGCTATCCGGGCCGCGCGCGAAACACAGGCGGCGGCCTATTTTGCCCGGCATGCCGAGGAATGGGATCAGCTGCGTTCGCTCCACAGCCCCGATGGCCCGGTCGAAGGTGCGCTAACAGCGGCATTGGGCGGCGATCTGGGTGCGCTGCTCGATGTCGGCAGCGGAACGGGGCGCATCGCCGAACTGCTTTCACCCGCTGCTGTCCATGTCACCGCGCTCGATAAAAGCCCCGAAATGCTGCGCATCGCCCGCGCCCGGTTGCAGCACTTGCCTGCGGACCAGGTAGATTTTGTTCAGGGTGATTTTGCCGCGCTGCCGTTCACCGCAGGCGCATTCGATACGCTGACTTTCCATCAGGTGCTGCACTATGCACAAGCGCCAGAGCTGGCGCTGGCCGAAGCTGCGCGAGTCACGCGGCACGGCGGGCGCATTGCCGTGGTCGATTTTGCCGCGCATGATCGTGAAGAACTGCGCATTGATCACGCCCATGCCCGCCTTGGGTTTTCCGATGAACAGATGCTGGCCTTGCTCTGCGATGCTGGTTTTACTCCGGCCTCGGTTGCAGCCCTGCCGGGGCACGAACTCACGGTGAAAATTTGGACTGGTACACGCGGTTCAGTCGCGCAGGCTGCCGGCGACGCCCGAAAGGCCTCAGCATGATGACCACGCTCTCCCAGGACCAGCCAGAACAGGCCCCGATATTCGCCGATCTGCCCGGCGACATTGCGGTTTCCTTGGAATTCTTCCCGCCCAAGACCGAGAAGATGGAAGAACAGCTGTGGGCCGCGATCACCGAGCTTGCGCCGCTTGCCCCCCGTTTTGTCTCGGTAACCTATGGCGCGGGCGGCTCCACGCGCGAACGCACCCACGCCACGGTTGCGCGGATCGTCAAGGAAACCAGCCTGGTTCCGGCTGCACACCTCACCTGCGTTGCTGCCAGCAAGGCCGAGATTTCAGAAATTGCCGATCAGTATTGGCAAGCCGGTGTGCGGCATATCGTCGCGCTGCGCGGTGATCCGCCGCCAGCCGATGGCGGCAGGTTCACGCCTCATCCCGATGGCTATGCCAATGCCGCCGATCTGGTTGCCGGACTGAAATCCCATCACGATTTCGAAATTTCTGTCGCGGCATATCCAGAGATTCATCCCGATGCCTCAACTGCTCAGGCCGATCTCGACAACCTCAAGCGCAAACTGGATGCCGGGGCCAGTCAGGCGATCACCCAGTTCTTCTTTTCAACCGACGCTTATTTTCGGTTCCTGGACAAGGCGCTGGCAGCGGGAATATCTGCGCCGATCCTGCCGGGGATCATGCCGGTAACCAGCTTTGCCGCGATCCGGAGAATGTCGGCCAATACCGAGATTCCGGGCTGGATGGAGGCGATGTTCGAAGGTCTCGATGATCGTCCGGGGCCGCGCGCACTGGTTTCTGCGGTGGTCGCCGCCGACATGTGCCGCCGGCTTTATGCGGGCGGTGTGCGTGATTTCCATTTCTATACGCTCAACCGTGCCGATCAGGCCTATGCCATCTGCCAGTTGCTGGGATTGAGGCCCAAGGGAGACCAATGATGAATGCCCGCGAATCCCTGCTCGCCGAAGCGGCCAGGCGCATCCTGATCACCGATGGCGCTTTCGGCACCGAGATCCAGAACTACAAGCTGGCCGAGGCAGACTATGCCGGATCGCTGGGCCTGACCAAGGACCAGAAGGGCAACAATGACATCCTCGCGCTGACCAAGCCCGAAGTGCCCGAGGCGATCCACCGCGCCTATTTCGAGGCCGGGGCGGATATTGCCGAGACCAACACCTTTTCAGCCAACCGCATCAGTCAGGCCGATTATGCCGCCGAGCATCTGGTGCGCGAGATCAACCTTGCATCGGCGCAGCTCGCGCGCCGCCTGGCCGATGAATATCAGGCCAACGACGCCAAAAATGGTATTATCCGCCCAAGGTTCGTCGCCGGTGCCATCGGTCCGACCAACAAGACGCTGTCGCTCTCACCCGATGTCAACGATCCCGGCTACCGCGAGATCGATTGGGACACGCTGGTCGATGTCTACAAGGAACAGGCCGCCGCGCTGGTTGAGGGCGGGGCTGATTTCGTGCTGGTCGAGACGGTGTTCGATACGCTCAACGCCAAGGCGGCAATCATGGCGATCAAGCAGCTTTCGGCGGAACTTGGCCGTGATGTGCCGATCATGCTGTCGATGACGCTGACCGATCTTTCGGGCCACACGGTCGAAGCCTTCTGGCACGCGGTGCGCCACGCCAAGCCGGTGACAATCGGGCTCAACTGCTCGTTCGGCGCCACCCAGCTGCGCCCGCATGTGAAGGCACTGTCGGCCGTCGCCGATACGCTGATCATGGTCTATCCCAACGCGGGCCTGCCCAATGAACTGGGCGAATATGATGAAATGCCGGAGACAACGGCGGCGCTGGTCAAGGAATGGGCCGATCATGGCCAGGTCAATATTCTCGGCGGTTGCTGCGGTTCAACGCCCGCGCATATCGCCGCGATGGCAGCGGCAGTGCAGGGGCTTGCCCCAAGGACGCTGCCAGTGCTGGAGCCGATCACCCGGTTGGCTGGGCTTGAACCCTTTGTAATGGCCGCGTGAGCCATCTGGAATTACCATGAATACCGCTGCTTCATCCGCCCGCCCCAGTGGCTCCGCTTTCGTCAATGTCGGCGAACGCACCAATGTCACCGGTTCGGCGGCGTTCAAGAAGCTGATCCTTGCGGGCGACTATGCCCGCGCGGTCGAAGTCGCGCGCCAGCAGGTTGAAAACGGCGCGCAGGTGATCGATGTCAACATGGACGAAGGGCTGCTCGATGCGGTCTACGCCATGACTACCTTCCTCAAGCTGATCGCCGCCGAGCCTGACATCGCCCGGGTGCCGGTGATGATCGATTCATCCAAATGGCAGGTGATCGAAGAGGGTCTGAAGTGCGTTTCGGGCAAGCCGATCGTCAATTCGATCTCGATGAAAGAGGGCGAGGAGCAGTTCCTTGGGCAGGCACGGCTGTGCATGGATTATGGCGCTGCCGTTGTCGTCATGGCCTTCGATGAAAAGGGCCAGGCGGATACCAAGGAGCGCAAGGTTTCGATCTGCGAGCGTGCCTACAAGCTGCTCACCGGCATCGGCTTTCCGCCCGAAGACATTATTTTCGATGCCAACGTCTTTGCGGTCGCCACGGGGATTGAGGAGCACAACAATTACGGCGTCGATTTTATCGAGGCGGTGAAGGAAATCCGCTTGCGCTGTCCGCATGTGCATTTTTCGGGCGGGCTGTCGAACCTGTCGTTCTCGTTTCGCGGTAACGAGCCGGTGCGCCGGGCGATGCATTCGATCTTCCTCTACCATGCGATCCCCGCCGGGCTCGACATGGCGATCGTCAATGCCGGGCAGCTTGATGTTTACGATCAGATCGACCCCGAACTCAGGCAGGCCTGCGAAGATGTGATCCTCAACCGCGATCCAGACGCCACCGAGCGGCTGGTCACGCTGGCAGAGAAATTTCGCGGCACTGACGTCGCGCAGGAAAAGGCCGCCGAGGAATGGCGCGGCTGGGACGTGGTACTGCGTCTGGAACATGCGCTGGTCAAGGGCATCGACGCCTGGATCGTCGAAGATACCGAGGAAGCGCGGCTGCTGCATGCCCGCCCGATCGAAGTGATCGAAGGCCCGCTGATGCAGGGCATGAACACGGTCGGAGACCTGTTCGGCGCGGGGAAAATGTTCCTGCCGCAGGTGGTCAAGAGCGCCCGCGTGATGAAGAAGGCGGTCGCCCACCTGATCCCGTTCATCGAAGCGGCGAAGGAGCCCGGCGCGCGGCCCAAGGGCAAGATCGTCATGGCCACGGTCAAGGGCGATGTTCACGACATCGGCAAGAACATCGTCGGCGTCGTGCTGCAATGCAATGGCTATCAAGTGATCGACCTGGGCGTCATGGTGCCGTGGTCAGTGATCATCGAGACGGCGATCCGCGAAGATGCCGACATCATCGGTCTGTCCGGCCTGATAACGCCCAGCCTTGATGAGATGGTGACCGTTGCCGAAGAGATGCAGCGCGCCGGACTGACGATACCGCTGCTGATCGGCGGGGCGACCACCAGCCGGCTGCACACCGCGCTGCGCATCGAACCGGCCTACAAGGGCCCGGTGATCCACGTGCTCGATGCCAGCCGCGCCGTCGGAGTTGCCAGTCAGCTATTGTCAGACACCCAGCGCGATCCCTTCGTTGCGGCAACCGCGGCGGAATACCAGCACATGCGCGATGTCCGCGCGGGCAAGGAACAATCGGTACTGCTCAGCCTTGCCGACGCACGCGCCAATGGCTTCAAGGCCGACATGAGCGAAAAGGCACCGCCCCCCGAGCAGCCCGGAATCCACCTGTTCAACGCCTGGGATCTGGCCGATCTGCGCGCCTGCTTTGACTGGACGCCGTTCTTCCGCGCCTGGGAGCTGGCGGGCAATTACCCGGCGATTCTCGACGATGCGGTGGTCGGCGAAAGTGCCCGGTCGCTGTTTGCCGATGCCCAGGCGATGCTCGACCAGATTATTGGCGAGAAGTGGCTGACCGCGCGCGGTGTCGTTGGTTTCTGGCCTTGCGCGCGCGACGAAGATGATGTGGTGATCCACCTCGAAGGTCCGCAACCGCCGCTGCACCTCACCTTCCTGCGCCAGCAGATTCGCAAGAGCCGGGATAGGGCAAACTATTGCCTCGCCGATTTCATCGATCCCGATGGCGATTGGCTCGGCGGCTTCGCGGTCGGCATTCATGGGATTGAGCCGCATCTCGCGCGCTTTCAGGCAGACCATGATGATTACAACGATATCCTGCTCAAGGCGCTGGCAGACCGGTTTGCCGAGGCCTTTGCCGAACGGCTGCACCAGCACGTTCGCACCACGCTGTGGGGCTATGCTCCGGGCGAGCAGCTGACCAATGAGGCGCTGATCAAAGAGCAGTATCGCGGCATCCGTCCGGCACCCGGTTATCCGGCCTGCCCCGATCACAGTCTCAAGCCGATCCTGTTCGATCTGCTTGGCGGCGGGGCCAATATCGGCATGGTGCTGACCGAAAACTTCGCCATGCTGCCAACCGCAGCGGTCTCGGGCTTCTACTTCGCGCACCCGCAGGCCGAATATTTCGGTGTCGCGCGGATCGGCCGTGATCAGGTGGAAGACTATGCCGCGCGGCGCGGGGCGGAACTGGCTCAGGCGGAACGCTGGCTGCGACCAAATCTGGATTGATCAATCAGTTTCGTGCCATTGAGCGATCATGATATCAAGATCACCCTTGGGTTCAAAATTGGTCTTGAGAACTTCAAAGCGGGTGGGGCTGATCTTCTTTACTCCGTCCATGCAGAAGCTGATCAGATTGCCGGGCTTGCCCTTGTCAATCACCAGGCGAAATTGCTTGATCGGCCCGCGCCAGTTTCTGCCCGAGCTCAGCACATAGCCTATCCAGGTTTCGGAATAGACCGCCGGACTATCGGGCTTGTTCTGGCGGCCCCGCGCCTCACGCGCATCAAAGGCGGCGAGGAAGCTTTTGTCGATGCAATATCGCCCGGCATAATCCTTCCAGTCAGGATATTTTCGCGCCACGGGATAGAGCGATCCGGCCACCGATCCGCCGGTGATCGGCACATAGCGGTGTGTTACCGAAACCGTCTTGCCTGCGGGGAACAGCTGACGGCGGGTAACATGGGTGACCATGTCCCATGCCGGCAAAACTACGCCGCCGGCACCTTGCTCGCGGCGCAGCAAGCCTTCCTTGATCAAGGCATCGCGCTGCGCCGGGGTCAGTTTGTCGACGAAATCGGGGGCAGAACCCTCGCCGGTAAACCACGCAACCGGCCAGCCGAGTGCCTTGACGCGCGTGGTCACGTCGCGCCCGGCCACTTCGGCCTTCTCGATATTGGTCAGTTTCGCCGGCTTGCCATCGATCACTGTGCGGAAATCCAGCCGTCTGAGATCGGGTATCTGGCCATCGCC
>JANOYZ010000265.1:0-6455 GCA_031429135.1 Novosphingobium sp.
GCTTCGCTTCGGCATCGGTATCGGCAATAAACACGTCGCGGCAGACCCGGTAACGCTGGCGATCAGGGGTGAATCCAGCGCCGCGCTGAGCCTCGGCCCAGGTTTCCCAGTGGGCTTTCATCTGCGGGGTGCCGCCGAAAAAGGAAATCGGGCTGTAATCACGCTCGCCGGCAAATTTCATCGATGATGATTTCATCGACAGGCCGGTAACCGCGATCTCAAGCTTGTCGCGTCCGCCGAAGGGATTGTTGTTGGCAATCAGCACATCGTATTCGGGCATGGTATCCTTGCCGGGGAAGCCAGCCTGAAAATACTTGCCCTTCTCGACAAAGGGTTTGCGCTCCCACACCCGCTCCATCAGGTGCAGCGCTTCAAGCTGGCGAGGCGGCAGGTCACCCACCGATTCATAGCCGTGCAGGATGGCGTCGGTATGATGTCCGCCGGGAGCCACCCCCAGGAAATAGCGCCCCTCCATCACCTGGCTGAGCCAACCGATCCGGATCGCGAGAGTCGCAGGATCGTGATAGGGCAGCAGGTGTGCCATCGGCGCGAAGCGGATCTGCTTGGTGGTCTGCGCACAGGCGGCAATGATCGCCTCGGGCATCGGGATATTCTCCCAGCCCAGCGTGTAATGTTCGCCGATCATGTAATCTGTGTAGCCAGACTCGTCGGCGATGCGCGCAATATCCAGCGCCCAGTCAAACACCTGACGCGGGGTGCGACTGGGCGGGTTGTAAGGCGTCATGAAGATGCCGCACTGCATACCAACCTTGGTCATATCAACTCCCTGACTCAGGCTTCAAACGAAGACACCTTCTGCATTCTTGGTAGCAAATCGCGGTGCCACCTTGTCGATGAATTTATCAAGTTCTTCCTTGTTTTCTTCAGGTTCGAGATGGCCCTGGCCGAACATCAGAAACAGCTCGTCAAAGCCAAGCCGATCATGCGCCTCGCCGATCCGGTCAGCAATCTCGTCAGCCGAACCGATCAGCACGTTTGGCGGACGCTGGCCCATCGGGATGAACCATTCATCCCAGAACCACATATGCTCTTCCATCAGTTTGGCCGCGCGGTCCTTGTCGTCGGTGAGCATCAGGAAGCCGCCCCAGGCTGATGCCTGGGTGTTGGTGACTTCCCGTTCGACCTTTGCCGCCGATGCGATGTAGCGATTGTTGAGCGATTCGCAGAAATCGAGGTTGTCCGACAGAACAATCAGCTTTCCGCCCTCTTCGGCCCAGAAGTCGATTGTGCGCCCGGAAGCAGCAAAGCCGCCGTAAATCGGCGGGTGCGGTTCTTGATAGCAGCGCGGCGCAATGCCGATCTGGCGGACAATGCCGTCGGCATCCTGACCCTTGCCATATTTGGCATAGGCCGGATGACCGCCTGACCCGCCCTCTGGCGGGAATTGCCAATTTTCACCCTTGTGATCGAACACATCGTTGGTCCACGCCTTTTTGATCACGCGCACGCCTTCTTCGAACAGTGAGCGGTTGCGGGCATCCTGCTGATCGCGCGCCTTCACATTATCCGGCGTGGTTGCTCCGACACCTTCCTTGATACCGTAGGCATCGACCCAGCGGGCATGATAGCCCCGCGTAAAGCCGCAATAGAGCCGCCCTTGAAGCATATGATCGAGCGTCGCGATTTCTTCGGCCACACGCACCGGGTTATGTGTGGTCATGGTGTAACCCATGATGCCGGCCTTCATCCGCTTGCTATGCTGACCAACAAACAGGCTGAACATTCCCGGATGATTATTGGCCTCAAAGCCTTCGATCTGCAGGTGATGCTCGGGCTGGCAGTAGCCATAAAAGCCAAGGTCGTCGGCCAGCTCGACATAGCCCTTCACCTCTTCGAGAAAGCGCTGATAGAGCTCAGGGCGCTGCCCGGCCATGCCAGCCTCAATCTCGTGCCGCCTGCCGACAACGCCCGTTTGCATGAGGTGGAACTTCATGAGCTAAGGAATCCTCGAAAACTGAATAATCAACACACGCGTTGATAGGTAGTCGGAACATACCTTGTCAATGCCGGATTCGGCGGATACGGCGTTTTGTCAACTCTTGCGTTGACAGCGATCAAATGGCTTAGCATCGTTGCCTAAGCGGATTGAAAATGGTTCCGGGAGAAAGCTGCCGTGTCGTTTGGCGATTGGTCAGAAGTTTGCACACTGGCGGACCTGCTCGTCCGCAGCGCAGCGCGGCATCCGGATCGCAAGGCGCTGGTGCTTCCCCACTTCGCCCTGACCTATGCCGGGCTTCGCGATGCGGCCAGTGATGTTGCTCGTGGCATCATCGGTCTTGGCATAGCCCCGCGCTCGCATATCGGCATTCTGGCAAACAACAGCCGCGAACTGGTTGCGGCGATCTTCGGAGCGGCTTTGGCTAACTGCGTCGCTGTGCCGCTCAATGCCCGGCACAAAAGCAGTGAGTTGGGCTTCATCGCCGAAAATGCGGACCTTTCGCTGATACTGACAACGGCAGCCGACACCAGCTTTGTTGATTTTCGCGAGAGCTTGTCTGGCGCCCTGCCGTCACTGGCTGCGGCTGGTATTGGCGGAGTGCTTGCCCTGCCCGAAGCGCCATTGCTGCGGAGCATCGTGCTGCTTGAAGGCGATGCGCCCGCTGGCTTCACCAGCCGTGAGGATTTTGCCATGGCCGCGAGTTCCATAACGCCGGAGCAAGTGGACGAAGCCCGGCGACGTACACGGATCCGCGACACGGCGATCATCATCTATACCTCGGGCACCACGGCGAACCCCAAGGGTTGCATTCTGACACATGAGGCATTGACCCGTGGCCCGGTCGAGCGGGCGAACCGCCGGTTCCGCAGCAGCGAGCATGACGTCACCTGGGGCGGCGGGCCGCTGTATCACATCGGCTCGTTCGCGCCGTTCCTCGGATCGATCGGCACCAGCGGCACCTATCTCACTGATGTCGCATTTGATGCCGGCCGGGCGCTTGATCTTATGGAGCAAGAGCAGGTCACAGCGGCCTGGCCCTGGTTTCCGGCAATCCTCCAGCCACTGTTCGACCATCCCGAGTTTCATACTGACCGGCTCGCCAGCCTGCGCAAGGCACTGCTGATCGGCCCGCAGACCTTGGTCGAAAGGGCGCAGGAACTGTTTCCCAAGGTCGAATTCATGCAAGCCTGCGGCATGACCGAGACGGCGGGTATCTTCGCGCTGTGTGGTCCGGATGAAACGCCCGAGCAGCGCGCGACCAGTCACGGCACGGCGGCTCCCGGTGTTGAGGTAAGGATTGTTGATCCCGAATCCGGCAAGCCAGTACCACACGATAAGGTGGGCGAGATTCTGGTGCGCGGCTATTGCGTGATGAGCGGCTATTATCGCTCGCCCGAAAAGACTGCCGAGGCGCTCGATGCAGATGGCTGGCTCCACACCGGCGATCTCTATGCCCAGAGCGCCGACGGGCGGTTGACGTTCAATGGCCGGGCCAAGGATATGTTGAAGGTTGGCGGCGAAAATGTCGCGGCTGTTGAGGTTGAGGCCTATCTTTGCCGGCACCCGGCGGTGAAGATCGCCGAAGTTGTCGGCAGGCCCGATGCCCGGCTCGATGAGGTGCCTGTCGCCTTTGTCGAGCTAAGACCGGGGCATATCGCCCAGCCGCAGGAACTGATCGATTTCTGCACCGGCAAAATCGCCAGCTATAAAGTGCCCCGTGCCGTCTACATCATGGCGGAAAGCGACTGGCCTATGTCAGCCACCAAGGTCGATAAGCGCGCACTGCGTACCCGACTTCGCGAATTGGGCAGCCCTTAGTGGGCCTTCATTCCATCAAAGAATATGTCGGCGAAGGCGGCGGACACCTGATCGGCGGGATGCGGACCGCCCGGCTGGTACCAGCGGTGCGTCCAGTTGAGCATGCCGAAAATCGCGTTGGCAGCAACCGACACCGGAATGTCGCTCCGCATCTCGCCGCTCTCGATCATCTCGTTGACCAGGCTGAGCACGATCCGTTCAAAAGTGCGAGTCTGGCTGACAATGCGCTGTGCCCAGATACTCTGCTCGCTGGTGATCCGGCTCATCTCTTCCTGGATGTAGACGTACATATGGGGATAGTAATGGTCATAGGCGGCCATAAGCTGCTTGATGACCGCGCGCAGGCGCTCCCCCGCCGGACGCGCCTGGTCATCAAAGATCGCTTCGCAGGCGGAGATATTCGCCTCGACACCAAGCCGGACGCATTCGCGGAAGAGCTCTTCCTTGCTGCCGAAGTAGTAATAGACCGTCGCGCGGTCGAGCCCTGCCTTGCGGCCGATCTCGGCAAGTGTCGTGGCTTTGAAGCCGTTGGCCTTGAACTGTTTGCCGGCAATTTCGACAAGCTCGTCCCGTTTGGCGAGATAGTCGCTGCTGCCTTCTTCGAGCGCAGTCTTGCGCCGACGAGATATATTGCTCGATTGCCCCATGTCCCCCTGCCTATCGATCAACTGAATTGATTGCCAGAGGGTAAAAATATTCGTTCCAGACCAGAGGAGATTCCGAAATGGATAGGCTTGTTGGAAAAACCGCAATCATCACCGGCGCATCGCGCGGGATGGGTGAATCGCATGCCCGTTGCTTCGTTCGCGAAGGTGCCAAGGTTCTGCTAACCGATATGCGGGTTGCGGAAGGGGAAAAACTGGCCAGTGAGCTTGGTGCGAATGCCCGGTACATTCGCCACGACGTTACCGATGCCGCTGGCTGGGATGCCGTCGTCAAGGAAGCGGAATCCTTTTTCGGCCCGGTCAATGTCCTGGTGAACAATGCCGGCATCCTGGGCGTCATGGCCAAGACCGCTGATGTAACCGAAGCCGAATACCTGCATGTCTGCGCGGTCAACCAGCATTCGGTTTATCTGGGTATGCATGCCGTGATCCCGTCGATGTTGAAAGGCGGCCAGGGTTCGATCGTCAACATTTCGTCAATCGCCGGTCTGGTCGCCAATTATGGCTTCCCCAGTCTCGCCTATGTCGCCAGCAAATTCGCCGTGCGCGGCATGACCAAGGCCGCTGCGATTGAATATGGGCCGAACAATATCCGCGTAAACTCGGTGCATCCCGGCTTCATCATGACCCCGATGATGGTTGAGGCAACCAACGAGGATGGTGGCGATGCACTGTCGATGATCCCGCTAGGGCGCATCGCCGAGCCGCAGGAAGTTTCAAACCTGGTGCTGTTTCTGGCATCGGACGAATCTTCCTACATTTCCGGAGCAGAG
Organism: Novosphingobium sp.; assembly: GCA_031429135.1. GTDB lineage: Bacteria > Pseudomonadota > Alphaproteobacteria > Sphingomonadales > Sphingomonadaceae > Novosphingobium. The sequence goes on from JANOYZ010000265.1 coordinate 5,217, forward strand.
CATGTCATCGATGCGGGAATGACGGCGCAGTAAGAAAAATCAGCACTAATCGGCCTCATTGATCGCTCGAACAGGACGGCAAGCCAAATTTTTCAACAATACCGTTGACGTTTTCTTCAATCAGTTTTTAAACGGTCATGCAGATGGGAAATTTGTTAGCCATATGAGCAAGACGACAGACTCTTCCGCCGCTGATGCGGATTGGTTGGACGCGGCGCTTTCGGACGCAAACATTCCAACCCTGTCCTGTTTGCTGGTTCAATTGACAGGCGACCGGCGCTGGATCGAAGGACACTTTGTCCCCAGCCGCGCGCGCGGCCTGGATGACAATGACAGCGGCGGTTTGCCTGAGGCAGTGCAGGATGAGATCAGGCAGGCCGCGCGTGCCGCCATCAAAGGCTGGATTGACGGAAAGCCCCCCGTACTCGTCAATCCGTCCGACACCCTGCTTGTGGAGATGATGAGCGTCTCGCTGGGGGAGCAGGTGCCAGCCGATTATGCGCCGATGATCCGCAACGACCTGGCTCTGCCGTCCGCGACGGCATCAGCACCGGACGAGCGGAACAGCCACATTGCACCGCCGCCAGGCTTCATCGCGTTGATCATCGGTGCAGGCATATCCGGCCTATGCGCGGCAATCGAATTGGCACAGGCTGGCATCCCCTATGTCATCGTAGAGCGGCGTGAGGCACTGGGTGGTGTGTGGTTTGACAATCGCTATCCGGGTGCCGCCTGCGACGTGCCGAGCTACCTCTATTCTTTCTCGTTCGCGGCTTATGATTGGTCGCGTTTCTTTGCGGGTAGCCGGGAAATCAACCATTATCTCGATTCTGTCGCCGACGATTACGATGTCCGGCGGCATATCCGCTTTGGCCAGGAAGTCACCGAAGCGCGCTTCAATGAAGCGAGCAATGAGTGGGAGGCTGACATATTATCGGCTTCAGGCGAACGCGAAACTCTGCGCGCGACCATGCTTATCAGCGGAGTCGGCGCGTTCAACAAGCCGCGCATTCCGGATGTGCCGGGGCTTGATACCTTCAAGGGTCCGAGTGTCCACACGGCGCATTATCCTGATGCCGGGCTTGAGCTTGCCGGGCGAAACGTTGTGCTTGTTGGCAATGGCGCGAGCGCGATGCAGGTGGCACCCGCGATAGTTGATGAGGTGGCCTCGCTGACGATCATCCAGTGCACGCCGCAATGGGCGGCAGCCTTCCCCAAGTTCGGCAAAGAGATTCCCGG
>JANOYZ010000266.1:0-10562 GCA_031429135.1 Novosphingobium sp.
TCAGGCGGCCAGTTCCGAGACGCTCAAGGTCTTCTGGACCCGCGAATATGTTCCCAGCCAGACGGTTTTGGTGGTGATCGGTGATTTCAATGCCGATGATGCCGAAAAGGTGATCCGCAGCCGCTTCGATAGCTGGCAGCCCGGCGTGATAGCTGTCGTTCCGCAGCCTGAAGCCGGCCCGGTGCAGGCAAAGGACAAGCTGCGTAGCGATATTTATGTCGATCAGGCGCTGAGCGAACGGGTTTCGATAACCCGCAACGGCACCTGGCGTGATGAACCCGATACGATTGCCCAGCGCCAGGAAAACCGGCTCCGCGAGATCGGTTATGGCATCATCAATCGCCGCATGCTGCGCCTCAGCCGGCAATCCAACCCGCCGTTTCGCGGCGCGGGTTTCGGCACTGGCAACGTTTTTCGCTCTGGCCGGTCGAGCAATCTGGTAATTGATACGGTTGATGGGAAATGGCGGCGCGGGGTGATCGTCGCCGGGAGTGAATACCGGCGGGCGCTGGAATTTGGCTTCACCCAACAAGAAGTGGCCGAGCAGATCGCCAATACGCTGAATGCCTCGCGCAATGCTAGTGCATCACAGGATACCCGGCCAAACACCGCTTTGTTGCAGGCGATCATGGGGCTGATCCGTGATGAAATTGTGCCAACAACCCCTAAGTCTTCGCTGGAACGGCTCGAATCCTTTGTTCCTGCGATCACGCCAAAAGTGGTGCTTGCCGCGCTGAAACACGATGCCGTGCCACTGAAGGACCCCCTGATCCGCTTCCATGGCCGGCAGAACCCGGAAGGCGGCGAGGCTGCGCTTCGCTCCACGTGGAATCAGGCGATGCGCGAGGAACTTACCCGCGGCATCGGTCAGGATCAGCTGACCTTTGGCTATACCAGTTTTGGCACTGCCGGCGTGGTAGTTAGTGATACTCTCGAACCGCAGCTTGGCATCCGCATGGTCCGGTTTGCCAATGGTGTACGGCTCAACCTCAAGCGGACAGACCTTGAAAAGGGCCGGATTCTGACCCAGCTGAGCGTTGATGGCGGCGACATGCTCAACACCAGGGCCAATCCGCTTGCCACCGAGATGGTTGGAGTGCTGGCGGATGGCGGCTTCGGCAAGCATTCAGCCGACGACATCCAGACCATTCTCGCTGGGCGGAGCTATGGCTATGGCATGGGCAGTTCACCTGAAACCTTTGTTTCATTTGGCAATACTGTGCCCAAGGATGTGGAGCTGCAAATGCAGCTTTACGCCGCGCTACTTGCCGATCCGGGCTACCGCAGCGAAGCTCAAACGCTTTACTACAACACGATGAACACGTTTTTTGCGCGGCTGCGATCAACTCCGGCTGATGCTCTGCGCAACAATATCGGCGGCATCCTGTCTGACCAGGATCCGCGCCACACGCTGCAATCGGTCGATAAATTCCGCGCCTTGAGCTTTTCGAAACTCAAGACGGACATCACCGACCGTCTGACCCGTGGCGCGATAGAAATCGGCATAGTCGGCGATATCGATGAGGCGCAAACGATAGGCTATGTCGCCAGCACGCTGGGTGCCCTGCCCCAGCGCGAGCCCGATTTCCGGCTCTATGACGAACAACGTCAGCGAGGCTTCACTGCCGACACATCACGCCGCATCCTCCGGCACGATGGTGCTAAGGATCAGGCGGTGATCCGTTTGAACTGGTTGACACGCGATGGCGAGGATCCGGTTGAGGCGCTGAAACTCCAGTTACTGGAAAAGCTGGCGCAGGATGCGCTGACTGACAGCCTGCGTGAAACCCTCGGCAAGGCCTATTCACCCGGCGCATCCAGCGATGCTTCGCGTGTCTGGCGCGGCTATGGCACATTTTCATTGTCGGCTTCGGTCAATGTCGCGGACCTGTCCGCTTCTCGTGCGGCGATGTTTCAGGCCATTGCCACACTGCGCGAGCGCCCGGTCAGCGAAGACCAGATCAAGCGCGCCCGCGAACCCATGCTGGAAAGCTTCGATAATGCCTTGAAAACCAACCGGGGTTGGCTCGCAATCGTCGATCGCGCCCAAACTGAGGCAGATCGCATTGACCGATTGCTGAAAGCCCGCAACCGGCTTTCAGCCCTGACGTCCGCTGATATAATCGAAATGACCCGCCGCTATCTTGCAGCAGAGCGGACAATCGAAATCAATGTGCTGCCAGAAGGTGTTGATCCGCCCGCAAAATGAGTAACGGGCGGGCGATCCGAGAACCGCCCGCCCGAGCTGGTTTTACCGATTACCTGATAAAAATCAGAAGGATATGTTCGCCTCGATACCAAAAGTGCGCGGGGCGTTGAAGTTGCCATAATCGCCGACAACGGTGAGGTAGTTACCATCAATCGGCTGGCGATTGGCATTTGAACGGCGATAGATGTGCTGTTCGTTGAACAGATTTCGCGCCCAGACGGAAACCGTCAGTTTTTGCCCGGCATCGCTCATCGGTATGTCTGCCAGCGAAAGGCGGGCATTGACGATGAAGCTGGGTTCGGCCTTCACCGGCTCGTTATCAAAGGTATAGACACTGCTCGAATAGTTGCCGTCCACATGCAGCTTGAGCGCCATGTCGCTGTTGCTGCTGAGCGGCAGTTCATAGTCGATCGACCCCGAAAGCGCGTCAGTCGGCGTATAAACGATGAACAGCGGCTGGAGCGGATTTCCGGCAACCAGCGGGTTCGGGGTCGGCGGAACCTTCCAGTAAGTGTAAGCATAAGAAGCATTCAAGGTAAGGTTATCGGTTGGACGGACTGTCAGGTCGGCTTCGATGCCGCGAATTTTGGTAGTTCCCGATGCATTGACGGTTTCCAGGGTGTGGCGGACGGTGCCGTTTGCCTGAACGATGTAAAAGTCAAAGTCGAACTGGCTGTTGCCGCGGTTCATGATGTAACCAGCGACATTCAGGCGGACCTTGCGATCAAGAAACTCGGTCTTGGCGCCCAGTTCATAGGACTTGACCACTTCGGGGCCGAACGAAGCGAAGGTCACTGATCGCGAACTGGCACCGCCTGCGCGGTAGCCGGTGGCGTATTTGGCGTAGAAGTTGATGCTATCGGCTGGTTCCCAAGCCAGCGTGATCAGCGGATCAAAGCGATCACCCTTGAATGCGAACGGGAAATTCACAGCCGCATTGTTAAGCTTGTAAAGTACGCCCGACTTTGAATCGTGGGTAAAGCGTCCACCTGCCGTCACATGCAGAGTTTCCATCGGGTTCCAGGTCAGCTGACCAAAGACGGCGTAGCTTTTTGATGCGGCGAGGGTTGCTCTGGAGATAGACCAGTTTGCCGGATCCCAGGTCTTCGCATCGTTGATCGTAAAGTTGGAACCGTCAGCGTTCCATTTGTTGGTGTTGGGAGTCGCGGCAACTTCACCGGCGTGCTCATTATAGTAGTAACCACCGACGACATAATCGACATTGTCGAAACTGCCGACCGCCTGCAGCTCCTGACTGAACTGATTCTGGCTGAGGAATGACAAGCTGTAGCGGCTAAAATTGGCGTTGGGCAGGAAGGCAGGGCTGCGGTGCGCGCCGCCCGAATTGTCCCACTGCTGGGCATCAACCGTGCGCCATGCAGTAACCGAGCGAAGCTCTATGTTATCCGATGCCTTCCACTTGAGCATCGCCATGAAACCCTTGGCCTTATCGACGCTGGCCTGCTGCGGCACACCGATATCAGCCACATTCATGCGGCTGGTCGAGAATTTCACGATCGCAGGTAGCGGGGATATCTTGCCAGCGGGTAATCTGTTTCCGTTGGCGACGATTTCGGCCAGCGTGGCGACCGGAAAATTGCCCGGGTTATAGTTGAGCAACTGACTGTAAAACGGCGTATTATCATCATGACTGATATCGAACGACAGGTCGGCAGTGAAATTGCTGAGCGGTTTCCAGCGCGCTGACACACGGCCGCCGTAACGGTTATGGAAATTCCAGCCAAGCTGGCCAGCGAGCGGGTTCTTGGTGGTCGCATCCTGACTATCGATCACACCATCAAGCTTGAAGGAAATGTTGGCGACTTCGGGCAGATCGACGTGCAGCGCGCCAGTGTAGCTGCCATAGTTGCCAACCCCTGCCGACACCCGGCCACCGAATTCGCCAGTGGGTGCCTTTGAGACGATGTTGAGCGCGCCGCCTTCGGTGTTGCGGCCGAACAGTGTACCTTGCGGTCCTTTCAGCACTTCGATCCGCTCGATATCGAACAGCGCGGCATTGAGGCCATGCTGTCGCCCCAGATAGACGCCATCAAGATAGACACCGACGCCTTGTTCACGTGCCGGCTGGTTGGCATCGCCCGGAACGATGCCGCGAATGCCGATGGTCAGAGCCGACTGACGCGATTCATATGTCGCGATGCGCAGGCTAGGGATGCCGCCGTCGGCAAGATCAAGCAGGCTCTGAACATGGCGCTTCTTGATTTCATCGGCATTCATCACCGCGATGGCGATCGGCGTTTCCTGAAGATTGGTCTCGCGCTTGGTCGCCGTGACAATGATGTCGGTGAGGCCGGTATTGTCAGTGTCACCCTCAGCGGCGACTGTGCCATCGGTGATTGCTACACCATCAACGGCAGTATCAGCGGCGAAGGCAGGTGTTGCAGCAGCTAGTGTGGCAAGGGAGCACGTCAGAGCAAGCAGGTTACGCATGGGTTTTTCCCGTCAGCATGTTGATCTTTAATGAGGGGAAAGCCGCCAGCCGATTCGCCCGCTGCCCCCGTCTCGCAGCCGCCCTAGGAGGCAGACATTTCATCGAAACGACGAATTACCGACCGGTTTGCGACACCGATGTGACATCGCTTGGATAACGTCAGAATGACGCAATTTCGTCACACAGACGTCATTTTGATGATGCATAGGCGTCGTAGAGCACCAACCACATTCAGCCATGTCACCATGACCGGACAAATGACGCTATTCCTGACGAAACCAACTCCGTTGCTGCTTGCGCAGCTCACCCGGCTCCGTCCGGACTTGAAAGTTATGGGGCTTGTTGGCGATGCTCTGCCAGTCGAAGTCCTAAGTGGCCCGGTCTGGGGCTTCATCGACTGGTTGCTGCCAGAGCTATCAGGTTTGGAGCTCTGCCGGCGCATTCGTGAAACGGGATCTGCGCGTAATGCTCATATTACCATGGTGCTGGAGAGCGGAGACGCTGAGACACAGAGGCGCGCGCTCAAGGCTGGGGCTGACAATTATCTCGTTGGTCCGCTGACTGCGGGGGCCGTGCTGGAACTGGTTGGTGGCAGTCACCATTTTCCCGACTATCGGGCTAAAGGCAGCAAACTTCGGCATGGGGAAATAACCATCGATCTATCAGCATATCAGGCCCGATATCACGGAATCATAGTGCCATTGCGACCCAACGAGTTCCGGCTGCTTGCTTACTTTATCGAACATCCCGATCAGGTGTTTTCGCGGCTCGCGCTGATCGATTGCCTGGGCAAACACGCTGCCGGAATCGACGAGCGCACCGTCGATGTCTGGGTCGGACGCCTGCGCCGCGCATTACTCTCGAACGGCGCACCCGATCCGCTGCGCACCGTGCGCTCGCTCGGCTATGTCATGGACAGTCCGTCGGTCTGGCAGGACTAGGCGATGGTATCCTGATAGCGCCGGACAGCGATGAATCCCAGAACCACCAGCATCACTGCCAGAACCCCGGCATTTGGTGCCGCCATGGTTATGTCCCAGCCTTTGAGCATGATGCCACGCACCAACCGGATGTAATGCGTTATGGGTATGAATTCAGCCAGAATCTGCGCCCACTGCGGCATGCCGCGAAACGGAAAAGCAAAGCCAGATAGCAGCATACCGGGGAGCATATAGAAAAAGCTCAACTGCATGGCAAAGAGCTGGTTTCCGGCAATGGTGGAGAAAGTGAAGCCCAACGCGAGGCTCACAGAGATAAACAGCAAGGTCACAAACACCAGCAACGGTAATGATCCGGTGAAAGGCACCTGAAACAGAAAGGACGAAAACAGCAACACCACGGTCATCTGAACGGCACCCATGATCAGATAGGGGACGATCTTGCCGACCATCACCTCAAAGGGACGAAGCGGCGTTGCCAGCAGGTTCTCCATAGTCCCCTGCTCAACCTCACGCGTCACCGACATCGCGGTTTGCATCACCATGGTCATCGACAGGATGATGGCGAGCAGGCCCGGCACGGTGTTATGGCTGGTAATCGCTTCAGGGTTGTAGCTTCTGTGAATCACCAGATCGAACGGTGATTGGGTTGCATTGAGCGACGCCGTAGGGCCGATCAATTCATGCCTCAGTGCCGCATTGATGGCATCGCCAATAGCACCGAGTGCTGGCCCGGTAGCGGCAGGATCACTAGAATCTGCCGTAACAAGCAGTTGGGGCCGCTTGCCGCGCACCAGATCGCGCGAAAAATCGGGCGGAATGGTGACGACGAACTGCACCTCGCCGTTCTTGATCAGCCGGTCCCCCTCGCCATAGCCGGTGACGACCTGGCGAACGCGGAAATAACCGGTGTTGGTCAGCGCAGCAGTGATCGAGCGGGTATATTCGGAATTGTCATTCGCCTCGATCGCCAGCGGCAAGTGGCGCGGATCATTGTTGATCGCATAGCCGAAGATCATCAGCTGCATGATCGGCATGATGAACATCATCGCCATGGTGCCAGGATCGCGCAAGGCCTGGCGGATCTCCTTGAAGATCATCGCCCTGATCCGCGCCGACATCATGGCAAAACGCGATTTTTTGGCAGCAGCACTCATGCTGCAACCACGCTGTTGTCTTGAGCGGTGCGCATCAGGTTAATGAACACATCCTCAAGCGTCGGTTCGGTTTCGTGCCAGCGGACGCGATCATCCCACGGTCGTACCGCATCTCGCAGTGCCTTGGGGTCAGGTCCGCAGACATGCAATGTGGTGCCGAAAGGAGCTGCCATGGCGACTCCCGGGCGGCCCTCGATCTCGGCAGCGAGGCGGTCTGCGCCCGGCCCTTCACCCTGCAAGGCATGGAGGCCAGAGGCGGCAATCACCTCTGCCGTCGTGCCGCGCGCCAGCATCACACCATAGGCGATATAGGCAATCTCGTGGCAGCGTTCAGCTTCGTCCATGTAATGGGTTGAGACGAGTACGGTGAGGCCGTCACGCGCCAGACCGTGTATCTGATCCCAGAAATCCCGCCGCGCCTGAGGATCGACCCCGGCGGTGGGTTCATCAAGCAACAGGATGCGCGGTTCGTGCAGCACCGCAGCCGCAAGCGCCAGGCGTTGTTTCCATCCGCCCGACAGCTTGCCCGCCATCTGATCGGCACGGCTGGCCAACCCCAGTTTTTCCAGCGCATCACCAACCCTGCCCGCAAGGTTGTCGAGGCTATAGACACGGCCGATGAACTGCAAATTCTCACGAATGGTCAGATCGCCGAACAGACCGAATTTCTGCGTCATATAGCCAATCTGGCCCTTGATTGCATTGCGGCGTGTGCGCAGATCAAGCCCCAGCACTTCGCCCTCACCCTCATCGGGGATGATCAGGCCGCAGATCATGCGCAGCGTGGTGGTCTTGCCCGAACCATTGGGGCCAAGAAAACCGCATATCCGCCCCGGTTGCACGATCAGATCGACATGATCGACCACCGTCCGCCCGCCAAAACGCTTGGTCAGTCCCCTGACGGCAATGGCGGGTGCCGCGCCGCTCACTGCGGCACCACTTCTACCGGCAGGCCGAGCGGCAGGGGCTTTTCGGACGGCGTCAGCAGCGCTTCGACCATGAAGACCAGCTTGGCGCGGGCGCGTTCGCTGTAGATCACCGGCGGGGTGAATTCACTACGCGGGGCAATATAGCTGATCCGCGCCTGCCGCTCAGCGCCGCAGCCATCGCAGGTGAAGCGAACGATGCCGCCGGTCCTCAGCCCTGCCACCTTGTCCTGCGGCACATAGAACCGCAGCTTGCGGCGATCATCGGGCAGCACCGAAACCACCGGCGAGTTGGCGGGCACCCACTCGCCTGGGTTGTAGAAAGTCTGCTCAACCACGCCCTTAGCGGGCGAGACCGGAGCAATCTCGCTGCGCAGTTTGCGCTGAGTCCTGAGCTGCGCCTCGGCCCCCGAAACATTGGCCTGTGCCGCAGCAATCTGGCCCTGCCGTCCGGCGGTCAGTTCAGAAGAGCGGATCTGGGCGCGCATCTGGGCGAGATTTGCCTGCGCAGAATCGCGCGCCGCCCGCGCTGAATCGAGCTGTGCCCGCGCAGCAAAACCGCGTGACGCCAGTGCTGTCATGCGATCAAAATCATGCGAGGCCTTGATCAGCTGTGCTTGCGCGCCGGCTTCATTGGCGCGCCAGACGTCAATTTCGGCCTGTCGCTGACGTGCCTGGGTAAGATCCACGGCCTGCGCCGCGCTTGCCGCCACTTGCGCTTCTGCCTGATTGACCGAGGCATCGCTGACAGCGGCATCGAGTTGGAATAACGGCGAGCCGACCGCCACACTGCCCCCGCGCTCCACCGCCCGGCTCTCTAACCGCCCGGCAACTGGTGCGGCAACATACAGCGTCTCACCCTCAATATAACCAAGCCAGCGATCATCGGTGGCGGGTTTTCGCAAAACCCACCAGCCTGCCAGCAGTGCCAGCGCGAGCAGTGCAAGGATCAACGACCGAGGAACGGATTTCAGCACTCAGCTTTCCTTTCGCACCAGCAGGCCGTTGAGCAGGGTATCGGCATGGGCCTGCGCAGCGCCATTGATATCGAGCGCTTCGGCACCTACCGGCTCGAACACAATCCGCCACAGCGCAGCCAGGACGACCCCGCTGATGATTGTGTGGCAGGCGTACTGGGGCATCGCACAGTCAAATTCACCCCGCTCGATACCGCGCCTGATCATCGCCTCGATAATCGCCGTGACGCGCAGGATCGCGTGATCGTGGTAAAAGCGCGCCAATTCAGGGAAGTTCTGCCCTTCCCCCAGGATCATGCGGGGCAGGAATACCAGCTCTTTGCTCGTGAAATGCGCGAAGGCCATGGCGATGAACTGGCGGATCAGGTGCTCGGAGGACATCTCGCCCGGATCGGGGGGCGCGATCTGCGGCAGCATGGTTTCAAGAATTTCGGTGACCAGCGCGCGGAAAATTGCTTCCTTGCTCTCAAACTGAAGGTAAATCGCCGCCTTTGAAATTCCCGCGCGGCGGGCGATGTCCTCCAGCCGTGCTCCGGCGAACCCGCGTGAGCTGAACTCCTCGCGGGCTGCGCCGAGGATATCCTCGCGCCGGGTGGGATGGGCTGGACGGGCCATGGCCCATTTATAACTGACCAGTCAGTTATAAATCAAGTGCTGATCTGTTCACCCTGTTCAGCTGTGACAATCAAGTCTTACCGCGCGCTGTTAGGTCGGGTCGGGCGCCCGGTTTTCTGAGCCCATCCAGCAATCAACTCATCGTAGAACGGCTGGTCGATCAGCTCATACTTCTCGGGGAAATTGTAATTGGCGCTCTGCACTTGCCCGGTTTCCATCAGTTCGCGCGCCATTTTGAGATGGTTGGCAGCAGCAGTAACCCATGCCCCCGTGGCCATGTTGAACCGCGCACCTGGAACGCTGAAGCCCATAGTCGCCACCGGAATTTTCGAGCCGAACTCTTTGACCAGTTCGGCAACCGGGTCTGGGCTGGGTGGATAGAATAATGCGTCGGCCCCAGCTTCGGCATAGGCATGGCCGCGCCTGATCGCCTCTGCCATCGAACCGCTGCCGCCGCCGCCCGCCTCATTAGGATAGAGCTCATCACAACGCGCAATGATGATCAGGTCCTGACCGGAATCGCGCCGCGCGCGGACCACGGCATCGATCCGGGCTTGCTGGTCTTCGATCGAACACAGCCCGTTGACGTGCCGTGAGTGCTTGGGATTGCGCTCATCCTCGATATGGATGCCGGCAATGCCCTGCTGGATATAACGACGGGCAAAGTGATAGGCATCGGCAACGGTTTCGCCCAGCGTATCGGCATCGGCGATCAGCGGAATTGCGATGGCGTTGGCGATGCGGCTGGCCTGCTCGATCTGCTCAACCTGGCTGTAGATGCCGTTATCTGGCACGGCATAGTGGAAAGCCGAGCAAGCGTGGCCGCCAAGATAGACCGCCGGGAAGCCAACATGCTCGGCGATGCGCGCGGTGAGTGCGGAAAAGCAGTCGCCCGCAATGAAATGCTCGCCTTTGTCGATCAGCGCGCGTAGTTTTTCGCCGGGGGTCGCCATATTCACTCTCCGCATTTGGGTTCGCACGATCTTACAACATGAGCCGCATGGCGATAGAACCGGGCTTGATCGCCGAGGTCAAGCATCGCGTGGGCGTCAGCCCAGTACACACGATGTGGATGAAGCAACGCGAATCCTTGCCCTGCATGGCGCTTGGCGGCATAGGCGGCGGCAGATTCCCGCCCAGTGAAAGGCCCCGCGATGAAAGTGCGCGTTTCCGTCAGCCTCAAGAACGGCGTCCTCGATCCCCAGGGGCGGGCGATCCACCACAGCCTTGAAAGCATGGGCTTTGGCGGGGTCGGGTTGATCGAACGGGCGCCGCATCCCAACGCGGC
>JANOYZ010000267.1:0-6233 GCA_031429135.1 Novosphingobium sp.
TGGCAGGCTTTTATGCTTGGACACAGCTCACCGCCCCACAAGGCAATCAGAAGGTTTCTTTCATTCCAGCGAGCAAGAGCTGCCATTCTTCCGGGCGATTGAAATACTGCATTTATCGCGCGAAATCAGGCACGAATGGAAACGTTGTCTACCATTTCCATGGTCGCAACCTTGATGAGCAAATTTGGAATGACGACACCTATTGGACCTCAATGGTGCAAGCTAGCTGGCAACAGACTAACATCCTGCCGCCCACGGTTGTGGTCATCTCATATGGCCCGACTTGGTTGCTGGTTCCAAAGGGCAAGAAACAGGATAGCGGGTTGCTGGAGGAATTCATGGCCAACCTGCCCGAGATTGACAAGAAAACCGGTGCTCCAAAGCGACGGTTGCTGTTGGGCGAGTCAATGGGTGGCCTCAATGTTCTTATCGCTGGTCTCACCTATCCGCAGAGTTTCGCCAAAATTGCATCACTATGTCCGGGCGTCTACGCTACATCACCATTTGCTTCCCTATCGGCCATGAAAGCCACCCTAAAGCGCACAGGTGCCGATCCGAAAATCGGCTTTGGAATTTGGCTGATGGCCAAAAACCATGTTGCCGATGAACGGGAGTGGAAGCGCATCTCACCTCTTGAGCTAATGAAGCGTGCAAGTGGGCAATATCCTGAACTGTATCTTTCAAACGGGCTGTATGACGCATATGGCAATTTCGAGGGCTCGCAAATGCTCGCCGATAAGGCCGCGCAGCGTGGCGTTTCCGTTGAGTGGCACCCACTCTATGGTGGCCATTGCGCAATTGACGCATCATCGCTTGCGCGCTTTTTGGCTTCCTAAATCGCATAGCCGGATGTCGGCTTATGGGCCCGCCCCAACAAAACCCGCCATTCCGGAATCCACCGCATTCCGGTCATTCGAGACTCCTAACCAGCCCCCAACGCCTCCCGCAGCGCCGCGTTCATCCGGCTTTGCCAGCCCGGCCCGCCTTTCCGCCAGCCTTCGATCACATCGGGATCAACCCGCAATGTGATCGATTTCTTGGCATTGGGCTTGGTCCAGCCGATCGGGCGGCCGCGCTTGCCTTTGCCGAATGCAGCCAGCACCACGGGCGGCAGCGCTTCGGTGGCAGGCTTCGCGCGGGCGAAATCTTCCTCGGTTCATTCCGGATTGTCGTCAAAATCGGCGGGTGGTTTGGACTTATTTATAGCGGCGCATCTCCTTTTCAAGGGCGCGGCGATAGCTGATCACGCGGATATTGGCGGCGGACCAGGCGAACACCAGACAGCAGCCCTGCTCATGTTATCAGCATTACAAGTTATCTTGTTGTGGCGTTTAATTGGGCCAACATTCGATCTTTGCGTTGCAGTGCGGAGCGCGTCGGGATAGGTAAAACCCACGGGACAAGGCGGCCTCCCGTAAAGGCGTTCCCGCCCAAGCGTTGCTTGCTCAAACGAGGGGAATGCTCCTCGCGGGAACGCTTATGGAAATGGCTCGCACCACCAGCCCCACCTTCCCCGCGCTGATCCGCACTTTCACCCGCATCGGGTTCCTCAGCTTTGGCGGTCCGGCGGGGCAGATTGCCCTGATGCAGCATGAGATCGTCGATCAGCGGCGCTGGGTCGAGCAGGGTGCCTTTTTGCGCGCGCTCAATCTGTGCCATCTGCTGCCCGGTCCCGAAGCGCAGCAGCTGGCGACGTGGATCGGCTGGCGGCTGCACGGCGTGAAGGGCGGGCTGGCGGCGGGGCTGCTGTTCGTCATCCCCGGCGCGCTGGTGATGCTGGCGCTGTCGCTGATCTATGCCATGGCCTCGGGGATGGGCTGGTTTGCCGCGCTGTTCCTCGGGATCAAGGCGGCGGTGCTCGCCATTGTGGTGCAGGCGTTAATTCGCGTGGGCAAGCGCGCGCTGGGGACGCAGTTCAAGCTGGCGCTGGCTGTGCTGGCCTTCCTTGCGCTGGCACTGCTGCGTACCCCGTTCCCGCTGGTGATCCTGATCGCAGGGCTTGCCGGTGCGCTCGCCGGACTGCGCCATCCCGAATGGCTTGGCACCCACCATGAACCAGCGAGCAGCGGTGTGCTGGTGAGCAAGAAACGGCTGGCGGCGCAAACTCTGATGACCGTTCTGGTCTGGCTGGCCATCTGGGCGCTGCCGATGGTGCTGGTCGCCATGACTCTGGGGCGCGAATCGGTGCTGTGGGATATCGGCAGCTTCTTTTCCAAGCTGGCGGTGGTGACCTTCGGCGGGGCCTATGCCGTGCTCGCCTATATGGCGCAGCAGGCGGTGGAGCATTACCACTGGCTGAGCGCGGGCGAGATGGCCGACGGGCTTGGGCTGGCCGAAACCACGCCCGGACCGCTGATCATGGTCACCCAGTTCACTGGCTTTCTGGCGGCATGGCGTGATCCAGGAACATTGTCGCCACTGGCATCTGGCTTGCTGGGAGCCGGGCTGACCACCTGGGTGACATTCGCGCCCTGCTTTTTGTGGATATTCGTCTGCGCCCCGTGGATGGAGCGGCTGGAACGGGCCAGGGCGCTGCAAGCCGCATTGGCGGCGGTAACGGCGGCGGTGGTCGGCGTGATCGCCAATCTGGCGCTGTGGTTCGCGCTGCATGTGTTTTTCCGCAGGGCTGAAGATGGCGTTTTTGGCCTGCCCGATTTGGCCAGCCTTGATTGGCGCGCCTCGGTGATTGCCGCGCTGGCCGCATTGCTGCTGTTTCGCCTGAAACGCAGCGTGATCGAAGTGCTGGGGCTGGCAGCCTTAGCCGGGCTGGGGCTCTCCGCGCTGTAGCCGTTCCACCAGCCAGATCCGCACCGCGCCGGCAAGTCCCGGTGGGGTATCGGACTGAATGCGTTCGGCATCGATGCGGGCGACGAGCGCATTCACCGGCACATGCTCAGCCTCGGCGGCAGTCCTCAGCATGTTCCAGAACAGCGGCTCCAGGCTTATCGAGGTCTTATGTCCGGCGATCTCGACCGAGCGTTTGACCGGGGGGTGATAGGGCGTATCGCCTTGAGCCACTGTTGCGCGCGTCCTTCGACAGGCTCGGGATGAGCGGGCTTTAGACCAGGGTCCACTCACAAACTCCGCTCAGGCTGAGCCTGTCGAAGCCCGTGCGCAATTTCAGTCCGGCTTTCGTCAATACATATGCTGCCCGCCGTTGATGCTCATCGTCGAGCCGGTGACAAACCCCGCATCCTCAGAGGTGAAGAAGGTCACGCCGCGGGCGATTTCGCTGGCCTGCGCCAGTCTGCCAGCGGGAATCTTGGCGACGATCTTTTCGAGCACCGGCGCGGGCACGGCGGCGACCATATCGGTATCGACATAGCCCGGCGCGATGGCGTTGACGGTCACGCCGAATTTCGCGCCTTCCTGGGCCAGTGCCTTGGTAAAGCCGTGAATGCCCGATTTGGCGGCGGCATAGTTGACCTGGCCGTACTGGCCGGCCTGCCCGTTGATTGAACCGATGTTGATGATCCGGCCCCAGCCGCGCTCACGCATGCCGGGGAAAGTGGCCTTGGCCATGTTGAAGCAGCCGCCCAGATTGATGCGCATGACCTCGTTCCAGTCATCGAAGCTCATCTTGTGGAGCACACCATCGCGGGTGATACCGGCATTGTTGACCACGACATCGATCGGGCCGAGTTCGGCGGCGATATCGTTGCAATTGTGGATGCAGGCCTCATGATCGCCCACGTCCCATCGGTATGACGGAATGCCAGTGCGCGCGGTAAAAGCCCTGGCCGCCTCGACATTGCCGCCATAATTGGCAGCGACAGTAAATCCCTGCTCCTTGAGGGCAAGACTGATCGCCTCGCCAATACCTCTGGTGCCGCCGGTGACGATCGCGATTCGTGCCATAGTCAGAATTCCTCTTTGTAAGGCTGTTACCTAGGAACTGCGATGCTATCGGCGCGGCGCGCGCACGGCAAGTGGGCGCAAAGCTATTCAGCGGCGAATTGACTTCGTCATGACGGTTTTGCCGATGGAGTGTTGCCGCAGCAAGCGGATCAGAACTTGACCAGTTGCTCAGAACTTGAACTGGGTGCCCACGTAGACGGCCTGATTGTCCTGCTTGCCATCGGTCAGCGGCACCAGCCGGTCACGCTCTTGCGAATAACGGACACCGGCCATGACGTTCAGGTTCTTGCCGAGGCGGTAATTGGCCCCGACATCAACGATCTGCTCACCCCCGCCTTCGAGGGTTCGCGGAGCGCGACCAGCCTTCTCACGTGCATCGAGCGCCAGTTTCGGGCTGAAGCGCGAAGGCAGGTCTCTCGCTCCGGCGCTGGGGCGATAGGTTGAGAGATCGGGCATGTCGATGCGGCGAATCTCGCTGGGCAGGCTGAAGCCTTGTCCGCCGCGCGCCACGCCAAGGCTATAGGCGGTCGGCGCGATACGCAGCGAGGCGATGCCGGGGGCCACCGGCGCTTCGCCAAGCACTTTATGCACAGTCACTGCGCGGGCGGTTTCGGCATCGACCCGCACCGCGACGGTAAGTGAGCGATCTGGGCGCGCGGCAATTCCGGCGGGAGTAAAGCGGAAAACCTGCCCCTCAGGCAGACTGGCGACGTGGATCTGGCGGGCCAGCCGGGGATCAACCGAATCGGGCGTGAAGGCATCGACCGCGCCGGGCTTGGCCGCACTTTCGGGCCTGGAGGTGAAGCCGCTGGTGAAGGCCAGCACCGCGCTGGGCAAAGCGAGCATGCCCACGGCGGCGGCAATCAGCACTGACGGGGAAAACCCGCTGATCTTCTGCTGTTCGCTATCGCCACGCATGGCTGTTTTGCCTTTTCCCTGTTCTGGCTAAATGCCAGTATCGCAACCGCTGCCTGAACATGAGCCTAACGAGACTCGGGGCAACATTGCTTTCACCAGATATTTTGCGCCTTGATGCAAGAATTTCCAAGCAGATTCGCATGGCTGGCCACAACAGCTTGGCATTGGCGAGGCCGGGTTGCCGTTCACTTCCGGTTAAAGGGCTGGGCCGGCATTATCCCGGCATGAGCATTGCATCGTCATTCGGGCGATCAAACCCTTGCCGCCAAGCCGCGCGCGGTTATAGAGGCATGCAGCGTTTGCGGCAGTTCGCTTGCCGCAGCAGACTATTGACGGGAATTGAGCAGAGATGACTGGCAGCACCGATTTCAGCAGCAGGCATGTGAAGCACTGGGTGAATTTCAGGGCAATTGCCCGCACTGGGGGTACGATTGCCCTGGCGGCATCGCTGGCGCTCGGCCTTTCGGCTTGCGGCAACAAATCCCGCCCCAAGGCCGATCTTGCCGCTTCGAAGATCACGACGATTGGCGTCAATTCCTATCTGTGGCGCGCCAGCCTTGATGCGCTGTCGTTCATGCCGTTGCTGCAAACTGACAGCAATGGCGGCGTTATCGTCACCGATTGGTATGCCAATCCGCGTAATCCGGGTGAACGCGTCAAGGTGACTGTGACCATCCTCGATCAGGATCTGCGTGCCGATGCCCTGCGGGTTGCTGCCAGCCGTCAGGTTTCGCAGAGCGGTTCCTGGGTTGATGCGCCGGTGCAGGCGGCAACCGTGCAGAAGCTTGAGGATATCATCCTCACCAAGGCGCGCGATCTGCGCCGCTCTGCCATCAGCAAATGATCTGACCTCAAGTGAATTAGGCCGTCATTCCTGATCCTGCGGCCCTGCTCGGGATCGGGTGGGCGGATAGGATATACGAATGACCGCCGAACGATTCGATCCCGCTGTTGCCGATGCCCGCTGGCAGCGCGCATGGGATGATGCGCAGTGCTTCCGCGCCGACGATAACAGCGCCAAGCCGCGTAGCTACGTGCTCGAGATGTTTCCTTACCCCTCCGGGCGCATCCACATCGGCCATGTCCGCAACTACACCATGGGTGATGTGCTCGCCCGCACCAAGCGGATGCAGGGCTTTGAAGTGCTGCACCCGATGGGCTGGGACGCCTTTGGCATGCCGGCGGAAAATGCGGCGATGGAAAAGGGCGTTCACCCCGGCGGTTGGACGCGTGAGAATATCGCCAACATGAAGGCGCAGCTCAAGCGGCTGGGTTTCGCGCTCGACTGGAGCCGCGAGATCGCCACTTGCGATCCTGAATATTACGGGCAGGAACAGGCGCTGTTCCTCGATCTGTACGAAGGCGGGCTGGTTTACCGCAAGGAATCGGCGGTCAACTGGGATCCGGTTGACCAGACGGTTCTGGCCAACGAACAGGTGATCGACGGGCGCGGCTGG
>JANOYZ010000268.1:0-5012 GCA_031429135.1 Novosphingobium sp.
GAAGCTATGGGCAAGGCCAAAGTTGCCGTAGCAAAGTACACAGACTCACCTGACCTGGCTGCGAGCGGAGCCAAACAGCAGGTCAAGGGCGCCGCGCAGCAAGCTGCCGGTACGATCAAGGGCGCAATGGGCGACAAGTACTGATCACACATAACCCTGCATGAATATGCAGGATTGACCTTCGCAATGGTTATCCACCGAGGCCATTGCCAAGCGGCCAGCAGGACTTTCGCAAGAAAGCACTGCTGGCCGTATCACTATAAATCCATGATATTTGAATAATATACAATATTCACCAGAAAGTTCGGAACAAATTCCGCCTCCGACGGTTGAATCACACAATCCATGGACACCCGTCCATAAGAGGAGCTACCAAGATGCGCAGGCATATTTTCACAGCAAGCATTGCTGCCGCAGCCCTTATTCCGACACTGGCACTTGCCCAGTCCCAGCCACAATATCAGTCACAATATCAGTCACAGTACCCGTCACAGGCCAACTGCGAGCGCCAGCGTTCAACCCGTGTGGTCGCGACGGTTGCCGGTGCCGGCGTTGGCGGCGTCCTGGGCAATGTCATTGCCGGACAGGGCGACAAGACGCTTGGAACAGTAATCGGCGCAGTTGGCGGCGCGGTGATTGGCAATCAGATTGCCAAGCCTTCACGCAATTGCCGCGACGCCTATGGCTATTACGACGAGAACAACCGCTGGCACGCCACCGGCGTCAATTCCTCGGATGCCAGAGGCTATTATGACCGCAATGGTGATTGGGTCGAGGGCGCGCCAAACGGTCGTTACGGCGATGACAATCGCTGGATCCAGAACACTGGCTCGAACCGGGGCGAGGGCACTTACGATGCGCAGCGCGGCTGGATTCCCGCCTCGGCCAACGGCTATTATGATCGCAATGACCAGTGGGTCAGCGGTTCCGCCACCGGCTATTATGATGCCAACGGTCGCTGGATAAACGGCACAAGCACCCAGCCTGATCGCCGCGCTGATGCCTATGGTTATTACGATGCCCAGGGCATGTGGCATGCCAATTCGCTCGATCAGGGCCGGGCTACCGGTTATTATGATCGCAACAACAATTGGGTCAGTGGTACACCAAACGGCCATTATGATGATCGTGGCAACTGGGTACCGCATAATGCGAACGGATCGGCGACTGGAAGCTACGATTCGCAGAATCGGTGGATTCCGCACAGCTCGAATGGCTATTATGATGCCAATGGCCAGTGGTTTTCCGGTTCGGCGAGCGGTTATTATGACAGCCGCGGTCGCTGGATCGCCGGTCAGACTACCGGGCGCTAT
Organism: Novosphingobium sp.; assembly: GCA_031429135.1. Lineage (GTDB taxonomy): Bacteria > Pseudomonadota > Alphaproteobacteria > Sphingomonadales > Sphingomonadaceae > Novosphingobium. The sequence goes on from JANOYZ010000268.1 coordinate 1,314, forward strand.
GATGCACAAGGTCGCTGGATTCCGGGGACAGCCGATGGTCGCCGCGATGCCAATGGCATGTGGATCACTGATCCCCAGCCGGGCTATTACGATATCAATGGCCGCTGGAATCCGGGCGAATCCTATGGCTATTATGACAGCCGCGGCCGCTGGGTTTCAACCAGGGCTCAGACCAGCATTGCCATGCCGCGCGGTGGAATCCTCAACCAGCTGAACTGGCTCGACAGCTATCTGCGCAATGGCGATACCCAGCGGTCGCTGACCAGGGGCCAATTGAACAGTGCCAGAACTGAGCTGAGATCAATCCGCAGCCGTGAGCGTTATATGCGGCACGACCGGATGGGCAACCTGTCAAACCGCGATCAGGCTGCGCTTCAGATGCGGATTGATCGTCTGACGGCTCGGCTGCGGATCAACGCGCAATACTGACCCGATCCAGTGGGGATACCTGCTTTGACACCTCCCCCCCGTGATGCAGGTATTCTTACTGGCCCGCCGCCTCTGATTTCAATCGGAGGCGGCGGATTTATCCTGACTTGGGCAAACAATGGGGGCAGCTTTAAAAGCGGGCACCGGTTTTCGCAATAAATCGCCCGAAAACAAAGACTCTTATAGCATGATGTGATTCAGATTAAGCGCATCATGCTATAGGGGCTGGTCCGCCGAATTGATGCAACGATCCCTCGTAGCCGTGATATATGATGAGCATTCCCCGCCATGTATGCGTAGCACGGCCCAAGGGGAAATCTGGATAATATTCAGTTCCGGCAGTGGCTTGCACCTCGCAAGCCTTCCGGTTTTTTTGAGGCTGCGAACTTGGACATTGCAATTGTAGATGCCGTAGCCCCGCCGAGCAGCTTGGCCATGGCGCTGATCATCTCGTCACAAGCGCCGGTGGTATTGCTTGATGCCGGATTGAACATCGTTGCCGCCAGTGCCTCGTTCTATCGTGATTTTGCCTTGTTCCGTTCAGCCGCCATCCGGGTTAAATTTGCCGAACTTGGTGCGGGTGAATGGAATGTGCCGCAGCTGATGGTGCTGCTGCGGGCAACCGCCGCTGGCCGGCCAGAGATCGATGCCTACGAGATGGATCTGATCAGGCCGGATCAGCCGATCTGCCACCTGATGCTGAACGCGCACAAGCTTGATTACGAAAGCGAGGATGGCGAGACGCGGATCGTGCTGGCGGTGACCGATGTTACCGCCGTCCGCCTCGCCGAAAGACTGAAGGACGATCTCCTGCGGGAAAAGCATGTGCTGATGCAGGAGCTTCAGCACCGCGTTGCCAACAGCTTGCAGATCATCGCCTCTGTGCTGCTGCAAAGCGCGCGCAAGGTCAATTCCGAGGAAACCCGCAGTCATCTCCACGATGCCCATCACCGGGTGATGTCGATCGCCACCATGCAAAAGCAGCTCGCCACCACCCAGGCAGGCGATGTGGCGCTGCACGCCTATTTCACCGAACTGTGCGAGAGCATTTCGGCGTCGATGATCGCCGCTACCAGCAATTTGAAACTGATTGCCCGTGTTGATGACACCGTGGTTGAAGCGCGCGTTTCGGTCAGCCTTGGGCTGATCGTCACCGAACTGGTGATCAACTCGCTGAAACATGCTTTCCCCAGCAGCACGCGCAACGGCACGATTATCGTCAGTTACCAGTCGAGCGGATCAGGTTGGACCTTGCGGGTTGACGACGACGGGATCGGATTTCCCAAGGATCCCAGCGCTTCCAAGCCGGGCCTGGGCACCGGCATTGTCGAAGCACTGGCCGGGCAGCTGGATGCAGCTGTCACCATCACCGATTCCCATCCCGGCACAAGGGTGACCGTCGCGCACGGCTGAGACCTTCGCTGCGGCGGAACATATACCACACCCGAGCGTTCTATCATGGTCACTGCGAAAAATTCGTCAGTGCGCCGGTGCCCTTATGCGCCACCAGGAAATATCCATGAAACGACTGATATTCGGGGCGGCCATCATCGCCCTTCTGACAAGTCCTGCGGCCATGGCCAAGCCAGACAATGGCAGGGGCCATGATCGCATGCAGGAACGCCATCAGCAGCATGAAGGCCGTCAGTGGCACGAGCAGAGCGGCCGCTGGGACAATGGCCGCCATCGCGGCTGGGGCAAGGAGCGTGGCAAGCACCATCGCTGGAGCCGCGGTCAGCAGATGGGCTACAACGATTGGCGCTATGCCCAGCGGGTTGACTATCGCCGCTACAAGCTTCGCCAGCCGCCGCGTGGCTATGAATGGCGCCGTTATGACGAACGCTACATTCTGGCCAACGTGGCATCGGGGGTGATCATCTCGGTAATCCTTGGCGGCCGATAAGCACTGACCAATCCCGCCTGGCGTCCGATCGTCAGGCGGGACATGCCGATGGATTGATCTGGAAATCCAGCCGCACTTCGGTTCCCGTCTCGGCGCTGCTGATGCTGGCATAGCTGCCGCCAAGCTGCTCGGCGCAGCCCTGCATCAACTGGCAGCCCATCGATTGATCGTTGCCGCTGCTGTCAAACCCGGTGCCATTATCGCGCACGCAGAACCGGGCCGCACCGCTATCGGATAGGCCAAAAATCAGCCGTATCGTGCCACCGCGCCCATCCGGAAAGGCGCGCCCATCCGGAAAGGCATGGGCATAGGCATTGGTTACCGCCTCAACCGCAAACAGTGCCAGCGGCATCGCGCTGTCCAGCGGCACCGCACAGGGTATCGCTTCGCAAGATAGAGTGATTTCTTTCCGCTTGCGATTCCAGGTGCCAAACTGGGCGCAAAGCTCTGTGATCAGCAGGGCTATATCGAGCGTCGCCTGGCTGCCATCGTCGGCCTGCTCATAAAGAATCCGGTGAACCAGTGCCAGTGTGCCGATCCGCGCCCGGGTCTGGCCCAAAACTTCGCGGGCGGCAGGATTTTCGATCCGGCTGGCCTGCATATTCAGCAGACTGGTGACGATCTGGAGGTTGTTCTTGACCCGGTGATGCACCTCCAGCGCCAGCGCCTTGCGAACGGCCTCGCGCCCGGCGAATATCTGGGCCAGATCATCAAGATCGCGACTCAGATCCGCCATGCCTGCGGGCGCTCCGGTAAATGAGTGGGCGCCGGGCGAATAATCACCAGCGGCGATTTGCGCGGCCTGCTCGCGCAGTTTGGGCAGCCAATATTTCATTGTTCAGGCAACCTTGTCGAACAGGGCGTCACCAGCAGGGCCATCAATCAGCAAGGCCAGCGCCTTGCGTCCGCGTGCCAGGCGGCTCTTGATCGTGCCGATGGCGCAGCCGATCACTTCGGCAGCCTCCTCATAAGACACGCCGTTCGCCCCGATCAGCAGCAATACTTCGCGCTGTTCGGCGGGCAGCTTTTGCAGGGCTTTGGCGACATCGGCAACGTGGACGGCATCCTGCTGCGCCGGAGCCTCAACCAGCATCCGCTCGGCCACTTCGGGATCAAGGCTGGTCATGCGCCGGTCTTTGCGGATGGTGGTGTAGAACTGGTTGCGCAGGATCATGAACATCCAGGCGCGGAAGTTGGTGCCCGGCGTGAAGCTGGCCCGCGCTGCCCAGCCGCGCATCATCGCAGCTTGGGCCATATCATCGGCCATATCGCGATTGCCACTCAGGCCGCGCGCAAAAGAGCGCAGCGATGGAATCAGCGCAACCAGCTCGTCGCGGAACAGCTGATCGGCGGCCAGCGTTTCGGGC
>JANOYZ010000269.1:0-4570 GCA_031429135.1 Novosphingobium sp.
GGCTGATGTATTTCATCACCTACAACCTTGGGATCGCCGATGCACTGAACCGCGTTGGACCGGTGGTGCTGATCTCGTGTCTCGGGATCGTGATCGCCCAGCCGTTCTGGATCAGGCTTGCCGCCCGGATCGGCAAGCAGCGCGCCTATGTCGCGGCCGCACTAATCCACGCCAGCGCGCATCTCGGCTGGGCAGCAGCGAGCTGGGGCGGATTGCCGGTGCTCTATGGCTTCGCTCTGGTGCTGGGGATCGGCAATTCGGGCTGGGCCATGCTGGGTTTCTCGATAGTCGGTGACATCGCTGGCGAAGGCAATGCCGGGTTTTATTCTTCGGTATTCATCGCGCTGGACAAGATCGCCTTCGCGCTAGGCGGGGCATTGATCATCGGGCTGATCCTTTCCGGCTTCGGCTTCGATGCCGCTGCTGCTGCACAAGGCCAGCCGCAACCGGCGAGCGCCTTGACCGGCATCCTGATCGCCTTCGCGCTGGCTCCTGCAGCGTGTAATATTGTTGCGGCGGCAATCTTCGCACGCTGGGGGCGTGATTAAAAGCCGCGCGATTCCAACGTTCCTGCGCGCATCCGCAACCGCGCCGCGCGCTGCGGTGAACGCAAGAAAGCTTGGCTGAGCGCAACAAGATCGGCAAAGGCTGACTCGGCTTTGGGACCTGGCAGCTCTGGCCGGCCATAGATTCCGCCGAAATAATGATCGGCATCGGTTCCGACATAGGCCAGCGCCGGGCCGATTGCCTGATTATAGGCGGTGAGGTGATCCTGCCATTTGGGAGCAATCATCGGGGAGGCGTCCCTGGTCCCGGTCACCACCAGCAGCGATTTTGTCGTGGGCGGCATCGGCAGGCCTGGCAACGGCCCTGGCGGCGAGATGGCGATCACCGAGACGATTGCGGGATCGTCCCACAGAATCGCAACCAGACTACCAAAGCTGTGTCCGGCGGCGTGCAGGGACGCACGGCCCAGCCTGACCCCGGCGCGGCGGGCAAGTTCGCCAAGCTGCTCCTTGACCAGCCGCATGTCTGCCAGACGCCACGGCAGCTGTTCAGCCAATGTCGGCCTGGCCCCGGTCCATTCAGTGCTGTCGCCGTGCAGTGGCGCGACCACAAAATAGCCCGCCGCCGCCCAGCGCGAGGTCAATGCGACATATTTGGCAGGGCTGGACAAAGCCCCATGCGAGAAGGCGATGACCCCGCGCAATCGTCCCCGCGGCGCGACCAGAGTGACGGGCACAATGCGCCCAGCGCCATTATCAAGCGTGGTTTTGGCCACCCGCTCAACCACTCTGGGGCTGGCCTCCAAGGGCGCGGTGAGTGGCAGGGCGATCAGCGCGATAAACGCCGCGAGCAAAGTCAGGATACGCATGAACCAATTATAGGTCCGATCCAGCCGATGGTCACCTTGCGCCGCGAAGTGTTCGACAACCGGATAGAGCTGCGTCATCATGTGCATCAAGCCGCCTGCTGCGGCAGGGAGAGGCATGCTGCGAAAAATCCTTAAATGGCTCGGTATCCTGCTGCTGGTGTTGCTGGCCATGCTCGCAATTTACTGGGCAATTCACCCGCGCGCGGTTGCCAACATGGCGCGGGTTGCTGGCGCGCCGGTGACCGATGTCAGCCGGTTTACCCCGGTCGAGACGGTCAAGGGCTGCCCGGGACCGGCGCTTGCTGCTGCGCCTGAAGGAACCCTGCCCGCCGTCAGCTTCGCGGCAATGCAGGACTGGTCCCACAAGCACGGCGGCATCTCTCTGCTGGTGCTGGTCAATGGCCAGATCGCAGGCGAGGCTTATACTCAGGGGGTAACCACAGAGACCCGGACCCATTCCAATTCGATGCACAAGTCGGTGGTAGCGATGCTGATTGGCGCAGCTCTGGCCGATGGCATCGTGCAATCTCCTGACGATCCGGTGGGCAAATATATCCCTGCGCTCAAGGACGATCCGCGCGGCAAGATCACCCTGCGGCACTTGCTCTCGATGGCGAGCGGACTCAAAAATCCGTCGATGGCGAAGATGGATAGCGCGGCTGTGGAGATGTTGCTGGGCGATGTCAGCGAGGCCGCACTGTCTTTGCCAATCGAGACCAAGCCGGGCACGTTCAACTATAGCAATGCCAACCTCCAGCTGGCTGGCACCGCGCTCGCCAACGCGGTGCAGCGCGCTGGCAAGGGACGTTATGCCGATTACCTCTCGCAGAAAATCTGGTGTCCGCTCGGCAATCGCGACGCGCAGCTGTGGCTGGAATTCGAGGGCGGCCAGCCGCGCTACTTCGCCTATCTCAACGCCAGTCTGCGCGATTGGGCGCGGGTAGGAGAATTGCTGCGGCGCAAGGGCGAATGGAACGGACAGCAGCTAATTCCGACCGACTGGATTGTGGCGATTACCGCGCCTTCCTCTGGCAATGCCAATTACGGCATGGGAGTGTGGCGCGGTTCGCCCTGGGTCAAGCAACGGCGCTATTCGAAGGAAGTTTCGATGACCGTGCCGCAGCGCGCAGCTTTCCTCGCCGATGATGTCACGTTCTTCGACGGCTTTGGCGGGCAACGGGTCTATGTCGTGCCCTCCGCCGGGCTGGTTATCGCCCGCGCAGGTAAGCCGGTCGAGGACTGGGACGAGAGCGCGCTGGTCAATCTGGCACTGAAAGGTCTTGGCCGCTGAACCGGCCACCGCTACCCGGCCTAGCTTTCCACCATGGCGCGGTGAGCGTACCCGATCTGGACGCCGCAGCCGAATGGTATGGTCGCGCCTTTGGTTTTGCCGAAGAGTTCCGCTTCGGCTTGCCTGGTGCTGAAGTAAGAATGCTGAAGCGCGCATATCTTAGGCTCGAACTGTTCTGTGTTGACGGCGCCAAGCCCTTGCCAAAGGGGCGCAGCGACCCTCAGGCCGATATCGCGACGCATGGCAACAAGCATGTCGGCTTTGCCGTGGCCAATCTCGATCAAGCCTTGGCCGAACTGGCGCAAAACGGGATCGAGCCGGTGTTCAAAAGCAACGAAGGGCCACAAACCATTGCTTTTCTGCGCGACTGCGCGGGCAATCTCGTCGAACTGGTCGAAGCCTATTGACCCTCTGGCGCAGGCATCATGTCCACCGCACCGGGCATGGTATCGCGCTTGAGCATGTTGATCACCGCGCGGCGCACTTTCGGATCGCTGACCGGGCCCGACGAGATGATCATCGTCGTGCCCGGCGCAAACTTGTCTGAATCGGCGAGCAGTGCATCGAGCGTTGCATCATCCCACACACCATCGCGTCGGGAGGCCAGCGCTGGCGAGTAATGGAAGTTCGGCACACTGGCAATGCGCTGGCCGAAGATGGCATAAAGGTTTGGTCCAGCCTTGGTCTTCCCGCCTTTTTCATAAGTGTGGCAGAAGCCGCACCACTTGTAGGTTTCAATCGCGACCTTGCGCTCATAGTCGGTCTCGGCCCAGCCTTGGACCCGCGTCACTGGCGCGGTGTGAGAGGTCACCCCCGGTGGCCCGGCGATAACATCCCCCATCGGCCAGGGCGCGACGCGAAACATCGCGTAAGGCCCGTAGGAACCCAGCGCGAGCAATATTAACGCGCCCATCGCCGAGGCCATGCGGTTCTTGCCTGCTGGTTCTGATGCAGACTCCCCAGGTTGTCGCCGCCGCGCGAGCAACCAGCCCACCCCCCATATCACCAGCACCAGCGCCGCAAACCGCGCCACTGCCGCCGGTCCGGGATCAGGCGATTTAAAGGTTGCCAAAGCCCAGCTGGTATTGGCCATGGCGAGCAGCGCCTGCACCCCGAAGCCGGGCGGCAGCACGGTCAGCAATCCTTTGCCATAGCGCAACCAGCCATAGGCAGCTGTGATCAGCGTGGCAGTATAGAGCAGCAGACCCATGAAGCCGACCGCCGAATGAAAATAGCCCGAAAACAGCCACAGCCGGTAGCTCTCCCCGGTGAGGGCAGGGAAAGTCAGCAAACCGGGAATGCCAACCCTGGTGCCACCGCCCCAGGCGAACAAAAAGCCAAACACCGGCATGCTCAGCAACAACAGGTAGCTGGCCAGCGCCAACGCTCGGCCCCAGTTGAACAGGCCGGGTCGCAGGCCGCCTAAAGGTGCGATGCCACGTTCTTCACGCCACCAGACGCGCAGCCGGATCACCAGCACGGCAAACAGCAGCAAGCCGATCAGGACGTGCCAGTAACGCAGGTCTTCGCGCAACGGCAGTGTCTTGTCAGTGCGCGGCAGGGCGTTGGTCAGAACGCTCTGGACGAAAGCGATCACCGCGATGGCCCAGCCGGTGCGGACGCTGGACTGCGAATATGTCGACATTTTCAGAACTCCTCCAGCAGCCGGCCGAGGCCGGAAATCTTGTCGGTAATACCGATGGTGCGCAAGGCATGCCAATAAGTGGCGGTATTGATCGCGATCACCGGCTTATTTACCGCCCGCTCCGTTTCAGCAGCGAGCCCGACCATCGAGAGGTTGGTCCCGACTTGCACGATGGCATCAACGTCTGGCCCATCCAGTTGAGCGATCACTTCGGTCAAACGTTCGGGCGGGACTTTGGCGATATCGGTCCAGCAGCGGC
>JANOYZ010000270.1:0-13153 GCA_031429135.1 Novosphingobium sp.
GCGTCGGCTGCGGTGGCGGGCGATGATGCCGCACTATTCGCGGAGTTGCGCGCGGCATTCGTGGAAAGTGTCGCACGGCAGATAGATCTGCTGCGCCGCTCGCGATGTGATGGCAACTGGCAGGTTGCAGCCCTGCGGCTGAAAGGCATCGCCGCCAGTTTTCACGCAGCACCGCTCATCGAACTGGCTGAAGAGGCGCTGGATGCAGCCCCGGGCGAGCCAGGCATTGTGCGGCGAATTCAGCGTTATATTGACGAGTTTAGCACCACCCAGTGACTTTTGCAGGCGACTGCCTTGGCAGTGGCGCTGCTCTCGACTAATAACTCCTGCTTCCTGACAGGAGAAAAAAGCTGCGGGTCGCGTTACTCTCGATGCTCGAACTGGCACATGCCGGAGATTCCATGCCCCGCGCCTTTTTGCGCGTTGGCGGGGCCACACTGGCGCGCCACCAATTGGCGTTGGCCTTGTCGGCGGGATGTGAGCGGATCGCTTGTCTGGCAAGGGCGCTCGAACCTGAATTGGTCGAGCTGCAACACGAAGCAGAGCGCGCGGGCGCGCGGTTTCACATGATTTCCGGCGGGCGGGCGCTGTCCGGACTGGTGACGGCCAATGATGAGCTGCTGGTGCTTTCTGATGGCCTGGTTCCCGCCCCTACCGATGCGCTTGAATTGATAGAACGTGCGCCGACGGTGCTGATATTACCCGCAGAAAGCGCGGTTCCCGCAGGTTTTGAGCGGATTGACCTCAATCACGCCGGGGCCGGTTTGATGGTCTTGCCCGGCAGGCTGGTCGAACGGCTCAATGATCTGCCCAGCGATGCCGATCCTGTTTCTTCGCTGCTGCGCATCGCGCTTCAGGCAGGAATTACGCAGCGATTGGTGCCGCCATCGGTGACGAGCAACTGCCGCTGGCTGCTGGTGAGGGACGAGGATGCTGCTCATGCCGCTGAAAATGGCTGGATGGAGCGGCATACCGCAGGGAAAGGGCGAACTGCGGGGCAGGCAATGTCTGCTTTTGCCATGCGCCGTTTCGGCCCGGCACTGCTCCATGCTGGCTCTGGCAGCCGGGCTCTCGCTCTGGCCGCGCTGGCCTTTGTACTGATTGGGGCCGGTGCCGGGTGGTTTGGCTATGTTGCGCTGGGGCTGGGCCTGTGTGCTCCGGCCTGGCTGGCGCACCGATCAGCCGTGATAATCGGGAAAATTCAGAACGATGCTCTGGGCACGCCGCCGCAGTTGCTGGCGCGCGAAGCACCATTCGAATGGTTCCTTGATGTGATCATGGCCGGATTGCTCGTCGTGGCCATACCGGCACTGCCGGGTGAGCCGCTGTGGCAACGCTGCTTTGCTCCGATCATCCTGCTGGGGCTGATTCGCCTGGTACCCGGAGCGGTGCAGGCGCGTTGGGCACTATGGCTGGGGGACAGGATGATCCTGGCCTTGCTGCTGTGCGCACTGACGCTCGGCAAGGTGATTGGAATTGCCGTACCCGCGCTTGCCACTGCACTGCTTTTTGCCGGAATTGTCTTTTCGCGCAGGTCTGCTGGGATAACGCGAGCTTAACCATGCTGCGCTATGGCGTCAGTCATGAGTGACGCGTCAAATCACCCCCTAGCCATCGAATCGATCGAAAGCGTTCTGCGCGCCGAACTGGCGCATGGTGACTCGCTGATCGGGACGATCATTCCTATCATGCGCCATCTGGTGGCAAGCGATGACCATTCGGTATTTTCCGAGGAAATTGTCGCACGTACGCGTTCGATGCTCGAAGATGTATCGCGCCAGCTGCTGGTGGCACGGGCTGAGGCAGCAGGTGCCGAAAATCCGCAAGATCAGGATCATGATGCGCTTGGCGATCTGGCCAAGGGTGTGGCGATTGATACAGCAATGCTGGCGCATATCCATGCTCTCGCGCTCGAATGGCAGCTGACAGAGCGGATGCACGCCCGCCTTTCGGTGGATCCGGTGTTATCGCCGTTGTTGCAGGCGCTGATAGCCTCGAGCGATCCGGTGACTGCTGCTTCGGCGATGCAACTGCTCGCGGCGCAGGCCCGTTATGTCCAGTCGCAGCGTCGCATGCAGCTGCCAATTGGCGAGCTTCCGGCTGATTTGCTGCACAATGCCCTCGTCGCGCTGCGCAGTCATTTTGGTATGGACGATGCTGAAGCAGCACAGGCTGAACAATCAGTCTGCCAGAAATTTGATGAAAGCAGCAGCCGGATCGGACTGATGTCCCGGCTGGTGCTGGGCATGGGCGGTGGCGCACTCGCCGCGCTATCGGTGGAACATGCCGGCGTTTCGCTGTTTCTCACCGCACTTGGCATCGCTGCTGGTCAGGACCGCAGTCTCGCAGTGCTTTCGACCAACGAGGGCCAGCTGGCGAGGCTGGCTCTGGCACTATCGGCTGCCGGGCTCAAGCCGCAGGTTGTCGAAGAACAATTCGTTGCGCTTCATCCCGATGTTTCACTGCCGCCGGGTTTTGAACTGCTCGGGCCAGATCGCGCCGCCGCCATCCTGTCGCACGGGACGGGATATCCCGTCTAGGCATGTCAACTGAAACACCCGCACCGGCTCTGGCCGCCAGTGACGCAGACGATCGCCTCGTCTCTGCGGGTGAGCCGCTGCGTTCATTGCAGTTGCGCTGTGGCGGAGAAATTCCCGGCACTATCGCTATACCGGCGCTGCTCGAAGTGGTCCGCAAGGCCCGCCACTATCGGATGAAGCTGGCCCGCCCGATGGTGGCACAGGATGGGTTCGAAGCGATTACCGCATGGGTAGAGGTTGAGCCGCAGGCTGATGGGGGGTGCCACATTACGCTGCGCCACTGGCAGGCGCGCGCACTGCCTCCAGAGAATGCCGAGGAAGTTGCCGTTTGTCAGGTGACGATAGATCGTGATCTGGCAGAATTTCATGCCCGGCTGGATAGTGATCAAAGGGTACTGGTTGCCGAGTCCGACTCTGCGGACCTCTCGCAACTGGTCACCGCCATGCAGGCTGCGCCGGGGAAGGAATGGACGGAATTCGTCACCATTGAAGGCAAGTCACCGGATCAGAATCTGCATTGGCGCTTGCTCGATGGTGTCAGCGTAACGGTGCCGGGATCGGCGCGCTGCTGGCGGGTGACGCTGGTGCCGCAACCCGGCGGCAAAGAGAAGCCCGCAGGATTTGAACTGCACCTGACCTCTGACACGCCGCGAGCTATCCCTGTGCCGCAGATTGCATCCCGGCGCGGTGAGCCGAGGCTGATCGGACGCGATGTCGCGCCGGTCCTGCGCCTGCCTATCGCGCGCATAATCGCCAATGCCGAAACGATCCGCACCCGTCTTGCCGGGCCACTGGCCGAGGAATACAGCAATTACGCCGCCGACATTGCCGCTGCCGGGCAGCACCTGCTGGCACTGGTTGACGATCTGTCTGACCTTGAAGTGGTTGAATCAGAGGATTTTTCTACCGCGCCAGATAATATTGATCTGGCCGATGTCGCGCGCCGTGCCGCCGGCATTCTGGGGGTTCGTGCGCGCGAACAGGGGATCATTGTTGATGCTCCGCGCGCCGGTGAGACGCTGCCTGCCGTGGCGGAATTTCGCCGTGTGTTGCAAGTTTTGCTCAACCTGCTGGGCAATGCCATCCGCTATTCGCCGACGAATTCGCAGGTGTGGATCAGGCTTGAGCAGCTGGGTGACATGGCTCAGGTGATCGTTGCCGATCAGGGACCGGGAATCGACGCAGAGCAGCAGAACAAAGTCTTCGAGAAGTTCGAACGCCTTGGCCGCAGCGGCGATGGCGGTTCGGGGCTTGGTCTTTACATCTCACGCCGCCTGGCGCGGGCAATGGGCGGTGATCTGACCGTGGAAAGCGCGCTGGGGCAGGGTGCTCGGTTTACGCTTTCCGTGCCTCTGGCGGATTCTGAAGTACCGGGCGAGATAGACTCTTAAGGCAGCAATGAGCGGTCAGTGCTGTATCGTTCACCGCCCCTTGAAGCTCTGCTATAGCAGTGAAATTACCGCTGATGCGGCTTGCTTAAGCCGTGCAATGTCAGACTAGAAACTGCTCGGCAAAAATGCGCTCTTCAAGGCTTTTGCCTGGATCGAACAGCAGGGTCAGCTGGCGTTCGCGGGCGACGGCAATGCGCACTTCGGCAACGTCGCGAACTTCCTTTTGGTCGGCGACAGCGGCAACCGGGCGTTTATCAGGCTCACGCACGCGGAACACCACTTCGGCGCTGTCGGGCAGGATTGCGCCTTTCCACCGGCGCGGGCGGAACGGGCTGAGCGGGGTGAGGGCGAGCATTCCCGAACCCAGTGGCAGGATCGGACCATTGGCCGAAAGATTGTAAGCGGTCGATCCCGCCGGTGTGGCCAACAACACGCCATCGCCCGCCAGTTCAGCCATGCGAACCTTGCCATTGACCTTGACCTCGAGCTTGGCGGTCTGACGGGTTTCGCGCAACAGCGAGACTTCGTTGATAGCGAAGTGGCGCGTTTCCTGCCCATCGCGGGTGATCGCTGTCATTTCCAGCGGCACCACCGCCACTTCCCGCGCTCTCGCCACGCGATCGGCAATGGTACGGGTGCTTTTGTGGCGATTCATCAGGAAACCGACGGTGCCGAGATTGAGTCCATAGACCGGGCGGACCTGCCCCAGATCAAGCATCTGGTGCAGCACATGGAGCATGAACCCGTCGCCGCCGAGCACCACCAACACATCGGCAACATCGGGTGACACCCAGTCATGCGCCGCGTGCAAGGCCTCGGCACCTTCCTGTGCCTTGACGGTGTCTGATACGATCAGCGCGAGTTTGAGATTCTTGGTCATGGCTAGTGTGCTCGGTATCGCTCGCGCGCCGCTTTGGCAACGAAACAGCTGCGCATTGAGGTTTTCGCAACCGATGCGCGCTAAAACCTGCCAGAATGGACTTGTTGCATCCTGATGAGCGCGACGCGCTGACCGGCCTGATCGGACCGGATGCCGCTCGCCGCCGCCTTGAAGGCTGGCTGGCCGAGGGGCCGGTGCATGCCTTGCTGCTCGCTCTGCCGCGGCTTGATGCGATCAATCTCGCCTATGGCAAGGCCGATGGCGATAGCGTGCTGGCAGAAGTGGCGGCGCGCATCGTGCAGTTCACTGGCGCGGAATTCGATTCCCCTTGGCTCGCAGCAAGGCTGGGCGGATCGAGCTTTCTGGTGGCGGCGCGCGAGGCTTGCAGCCGCGAACGCTGGGCGCTGCTGGCTGAAGGACTGGTCGAAGCGGTTGCCCGGCCGATTGCCGGATCAAAAGAGAGCCTGCGGCTGTCTCCGCGCATTGCCTTGTTGCGCGCGCTTGAGGAGGAGCAGGTCGAATCGGTGCTCGACCGGCTGGTGCAGGCGCAAGCCGCGCTCGGCAAGCGCAGCGGCAAGCGCCTGATCTGGGTCGATGGCGGCGTCACGCGGCCCGGCAGGAGCGCCGCACGGCTGGAGGCGGACCTGCTCAAGGCGATTGATCGTGACGAGATCGAAATTCTGTTCCAGCCGCAGTTCGGCCTGCCGGGCGATCATCTGACCGGCGCCGAGGCACTGGCGCGCTGGCAGCATCCGCAGCTGGGCCGGATCGGTGCTGGCGCGCTTTTCGCTATTGCCGAACGAGCTGATCAGGTCGCGCCGCTTTCGCTCCACATCGCGGCAAAAGCGCTGGCGCTGGCAGCATTATGGCCGCAGCGTCTGCGGCTGTCGATCAATGTCACCGCTGCCGATCTGGCGGCAGAGAGCTATGCGGGGGCATTGCAGTCCGTTGTGCGAGAGAGCCAGTTTCCGGCCGCGCAGCTGACTCTGGAAGTGACCGAGCAGGCCTTGCTCACCGATATTGAGCTGGCGCGGCAGTCACTCCAGCAATTGGCCGCAGCGGGCATGCGGGTGGCGCTCGATGATTTCGGCGCAGGCTTCTGCAATTTCCGTTACCTGAAAATGCTGCCACTCCATTACCTCAAGCTGGATCGCTCGATGGTCGAAGGCATAGCCGGGGATCCGCGCGATCTGGCCGTGCTGCGCGCGATTGTCGCCATGGCGCGGGCGCTGGAACTGGATGTCATCGCCGAAGGTATTGAGGATGAAGCCCAGCGCGCGCTGGTGGAGGCTGAGGGCTGTGCAAGCTGGCAGGGGTTTTTGCGGGCGGAGCCTATGAGTGCGAACAGCTTTCTGGCGCTTGCTTTAACATAGATATGCCTGAGTTATATCGGGTTCATCAGCCTTAAACCCGCCTGCCCTGAGCTTGTCGAAGGGCTGCCCTTTTCTTCGTGAGGTTATGCGCACCCTCAAGAAGAAAAAACGATGCTTCGACAAGCTCAGCATGGACGGATTCTGATTCAGATTTTTCATTCGCTGCCTGAATACAAAAACCCCGCCCGGATCGCTCCGGACGGGGTTTGAAGTTCCCACTAAGGCGGAGGGTTAACCCGCGCCCAGTGACATCTTGTAGAGCACTGCTATCAAAAGCAGCGCGACGATGTTGGTGATCTTGATCATCGGGTTGACGGCGGGGCCCGCAGTGTCCTTGTAAGGATCACCCACGGTATCGCCGGTCACCGCAGCCTTGTGGGCATCAGAGCCCTTGCCGCCGTGGTTGCCGTCTTCGATGTACTTCTTGGCATTGTCCCATGCGCCGCCGCCCGAGGTCATCGAGATGGCGACGAACAGTCCGCCGACGATCACGCCCAGCAGCAGGGCGCCAAGCGCGGCAAAGCCGTTGGCCTGGCCTGCAACAGCCGTAATCACATAGTAAACCGCGATCGGCGCAAGCACCGGCAGCAGCGAAGGCACGATCATTTCACGGATCGCCGCCTTGGTGACCAGATCGACCGTGCGGGCATAGTCCGGCTTGGTCTCATAGGTCATGATGCCGGGGTTCTTGGCGAACTGATCACGGACATCCTTGACCACTTCACCGGCAGCGCGGCCCACTGCGGTCATGCCCATCGCACCGAACAGGTACGGGAGCAGGGCACCGAGCAGCAGCCCGACGATGACATAGGGGTTTTCAAGGCTGAAGTTGACGACAACTCCGGGGAAGAACTCCTTGAGGTCAGTGGTGTAGGCAGCGAACAGCACCAGCGCGGCGAGGCCGGCCGAACCGATGGCGTAGCCCTTGGTGACAGCCTTGGTGGTGTTACCCACGGCATCGAGCGCATCGGTCTTGGCACGAACGTCATCGTCGAGCCCCGCCATTTCGGCAATGCCACCGGCATTGTCGGTAACCGGGCCATAAGCGTCGAGAGCGACGACCATGCCCGCCAGCGCCAGCATGGCAGTGGCAGCATAGGCAATGCCCATCAGCCCGGCGAGCTGGTGGGCGATGATGATGCCCGCGCAGATCACCAGCGTTGGCAAAGCGGTCGATTCAAGGCTGATTGCCAGACCCTGGATCACATTGGTGCCGTGGCCGGTTTCCGAAGCCTTGGCGATCGAGCGCACCGGGCGATAGTTGGTGCCGGTGTAATACTCGGTGATCCAGATGATCAGGCCGGTGATGATCAGTCCCAGCAGCGAGCAATAGAACAGCGTCATGCCGGTATATCCGGTGTCGCCGATTGCCGTGTTGATGCCGCCGAGGGCATAATCGATTGCCCACCAGATCGCGCCAACCGAAAGCACGGCAGTCACCAGGAAGCCCTTGTACATGGCACCCATGATGTTCTTGCTGCCACCGAGACGGACAAAGTAGGTGCCGATGATTGAAGTGACGATGCAGACGCCGCCGATCAGCAGTGGCAGCGCCATCATGGCCTGCAACTGATCGCCGATGCCTTTGAGCAGCAGCGCGGTGAGCACCATGGTGGCACCGACGGTGACGACATAGGTTTCGAACAGATCGGCGGCCATACCGGCGCAATCACCGACATTGTCACCGACATTATCCGCGATAACCGCAGGGTTGCGTGGATCATCCTCGGGGATACCGGCTTCGACCTTGCCGACCAGATCGGCACCGACGTCTGCGGCCTTGGTGAAGATACCGCCGCCCAGACGCGCGAAGATCGAGATCAGCGAGGCACCAAAGGCGAGAGCAACAAGGCCATCGACCACGGTGCGATCATCGCCGCCAACGCTCTTGCCCAGTTGAACGGTCAGATACCAGTAGAACACCGAGATCGCCAGCAGCGCGAGGCCGGCCACCAGCATGCCGGTGATGGCACCGGCGCGGAAAGCCAGCGTCAGGCCCTGCTGCAAACCCGTTTGGGCGGCAGCTGCGGTCCGCACGTTGGAGCGTACCGACACGTTCATGCCGATAAACCCGGTCGCGCCCGAAAGCACTGCGCCTAGAATGAAGCCGGTGGCTGAAACCGTGCCGAGCGTCATGGCGATAATCACCGCAACAACTACGCCGACGACGGCGATGGCGGTATATTGGCGTTTCAGATAGGCATTGGCACCTTCCTGAATGGCTGCGGCGATTGCTTGCATCTTTTCGTTGCCGGCTGATGCACTTAAAACCTGGCGGCTGGTGAAAGCGCCGTAAACAATGGCTACCAGCCCCAAGATAATGGCTATCGTGACGAGATCCACGCGATGCCCCTCCTGTTATGAAATCCTCTGAAAAGCACTCCGCCCTGCTTGGCCGGAGTCACCCGGACGCGTCGCTATCGGGGAGGACAAGGGCGCGCAACCCCAATTCGGCCCTATTCTTGCGGTTTTCCCTCAGCGATGTTCAAAACCGAGGCGTTCATTGGGCGAAAGCGGGCTACCATCGAGCAGAATGGCGGATTCGCAAGTTGCAATCGCCTCGCCGATCCGGGTTGCGGGCGCAGCCGGTTTGGCTCCTGGGGGCAAGGTAAACAGCAGTTCGTAATCATCGCCCCAACGCAGCGCCTCATTGCGGCGGGCTTCGGGTGCGGCGATGGGGACCAGCGCGCTGTCGATGGTGAATGTTATGCCGCTTGCCCTGGCCATGCGGCTGGCATCGAGCAGCAGACCGTCCGAGACATCCATCATTGCGGTAACTTGCGAGGCGAGGAGCAGCCCTTCGGCCAGCCGCGCCAGTGGACGGCGATAGGTGAGACTGTCTCCTGTGCCAGTTTGGAGTGCCTCCAGCCCGATCATGGCCGCACCCAGACTGCCGGTGAGCCATAAACCATCGCCCGGCCTGGCTCCGCTGCGCGAAGGCACCGGGCGCACTGTGGCCCGGCCAATCGCGGTCAGCCCCAGCGTTTGCGGCCCGCCACCGCCAACCGTATCACCGCCCAGCAAAGGCGCGCCGTAATGCTCCAGCGCCGCTTTGAGGCCTTCAAGAAAGCGCATGTCATCGCGGCCAAGTGTATAGCCCAGCAGCACGCCCAGCGGCTCGGCACCCTTGGCGGCGAGATCGGAAATGTTGGTGGCGACGAGTTTCCACGCGATGTCAGCGGGGTCTTGTCCGGGCAGAAAATGCACACCCTCAACCAGCATGTCATGGGTGAGCACCAGCGCCTCACCGCCGAGTTCGATCACGGCGGCATCATCAGCAAAATTGCGCGCCCCGGGATGCACGGCCAGGGCGCGCAGAGCTTCGATGAAGGCGGCCTCGCTGCTCAGCGCACGCTCTTTGCAATGGCATCGAGTACGCCGTTGACGAATTTCGCCTCGCGCGAATCGAAAAAGGCGTGAGCGACATCGAGGTATTCGGTGATCACGCTGCCGGTTGGCACATCGGCACGGGCAATCAGTTCATAGGTTCCGGCGCGCAGGATCTGGTGCATGGTCTTGTCGAGCCGGGAAAGCGACCAGCCCTCGGCCAGTTTGCCCGCGATCAGACTGTCAATTTCCTCGCTGCGGGCGATGGTGCCCGAGACGACATCATCAAAAAAGGCTGTCTCCGCCTCGGCGAACTGCATGTCTTCGATTTCGGCACCGAGCCGGTGCTGGTGAAACTCATCGAGCAGCCGGGGCAGGCGCGTGGCTTCCATCTGATATTGATAGAGCGCCTGAACTGCTGCGAGCCGGGCAGCTGCGCGTGATTTTTTTGCGCTGCTCATATGCCAAGTCTCACTTCGATGGAGCGCGCATGCGCAGGCAAGCCTTCAGCATCGGCGAGCGCGATGGCAGCCGGGCCGATTGCCGCAAGTGCCTTTGCATCCAGCTGGATAAAGCTGGTGCGCTTCATGAAATCGAGCACCGACAGGCCTGAGGCAAAACGCGCCCGCCTGCCGGTGGGCAATACGTGGTTCGGCCCGGCGATATAATCTCCGACCGCCTCAGGCGTGTGACGACCCAGAAATACACTGCCAGCGTGGCGGATATGTTTGAACAGCGCCTCGGGATCATCGGTGGCAATCTCGACGTGCTCGGCGGCCAGCGCATTGGCGAGCGACGGGGCTTCCTCGGCAAGGCTGGCAACTTCGATGATCACGCCGTGTGTCTTCCAGCTTTCGTTCGCCACACGCGCGGTGGGAAGCATGGCGAGTTCGACACCGATGCGATCCGCCACGGTATCGGCAAATACCGCATCATCGGTGATCAGGATCGATTGCGCGACCGGATCATGCTCGGCCTGGCTGAGCAGGTCGGCGGCGATCCAGTCGGGGTCGTTCTTGCCGTCAGCGATGACGAGAATTTCGCTGGGGCCAGCGACCATATCAATGCCGACAACGCCGAACAGCTGGCGTTTGGCCTCGGCCACCCAGGCGTTGCCGGGGCCGGTGATAACGTCCACTGGCTTGATGCGCTGCGTGCCATAGGCCAGCGCGGCCACGGCCTGCGCGCCGCCGATGCGCCAGATTTCGTCCACACCGGCAAGGTGCGCGGCGGCGAGGACCAGCGGATTGATCACGCCCTTGGGACTGGGCGTCATCACGACGAGCCGCCCAACGCCTGCGACCTTGGCCGGAATCGCGTTCATCAGCAGTGATGAGGGATAGGCCGCGCGGCCTCCCGGAATATAGAGTCCCGCCGCATCAACCGCGCTCCAGCGCGCACCTAGGCGGACACCGGCGTCATCAGTAAAATCACGATCTTCAGGCTTCTGCGCCTCATGATAGGTGCGGATGCGCTGGGCGGCGAGTTCGAGAGCGGCGCGCAGATCGGGCTGGAGACCATCGAAAGCCTCGCGGCAGTCATCCAGGCTGATTTGCCAGTCGCTATCGCTCGCCAGCGTGTGGCCATCGAACTTCGCGGTCAGCTCGGCCAGCGCCGCATCGCCGCGATTGCGGACATCCTTGAGGATCAGTTGCACATCGCGCGCGACATCGTCATCGCTCTCACGCCGATCATTGACGAGGCGCTGAAAGGCTCTGTCGAAACCCGCATCCTTGCTGTTCAGGCGCAGCATCAGGCGGCTTTCCGGGCGGAGACGATGGCGCGGAAAGCATCGACCAGTGCGGCCACGCGCTCATCAGTCTTGAGCGCGGCGCGGTTAACGATGAGGCGGGCTGAGACCGGCAGGATCACGCTGGTTTCCTCAAGGCCATTGTCCTTGAGCGTGCGCCCGGTCGAAACCAGATCGACAATGCGGCTGGCGAGACCAAGCCCGGGGGCGAGTTCCATCGCGCCGTTGAGTTTGACCACTTCAGCCTGAATTCCCTGCTTCTCGAAGTGGCGGCGGGTGAGATTGGGGTATTTGCTGGCGACGCGCAGGTGGCTGACCGGGCCGTTTTTCAGCTGGCCAACAGGTTCCGCGACCGACAGGCGGCAGTGGCCGATATCGAGATCAACCGGCGCGTAAAGTTCTGAAAAGGCGAATTCTTCGACCACATCAGAGCCCACAATCCCGGCCTGCGCCGCGCCATGCGCCACGAAAGTCGCCACATCGAAGGCGCGCACTCGGATGATGCGCATGTCGCTGGATTCGCAAGCGAAGGAAAGCGCTCGGCTATTCTTGTCATTGAACTCTGCTTCGGGCACCACACCGGCGCGCGCCATCATCGGCAGTGCCTCGTCGAGGATGCGCCCCTTGGGGACGGCGAAGATGAGAGGTCTGGACATGTGGCGGCGCATTAGGCTGCAAGGGCGAAAAGGGCAACCGGATGGCGGCGGAAAGTGGCACGATCATGCAGATGACCAATCTGGGTCAGGCAATTGAATGGCAAGCGGACCATGCCGACAACAACGGCGCGCCGCGCACCGGACGGCTGATCCGCAGTTTTGTTCCCCTGCTGGCCAGCAACACGCAAGTCGGCGAGAGGATGCGAAATTGGCCGGGGCTTAGCCTTGAAGACGCCATGCCGCTGCGGCTGGCAGGCGGCTTTCATCATTTGCACCTGACTGGCGCGGATGATCGGATCGGGGCGATCTATTCTGGCGAGATTACCGATCAGGCGGCGATTGATGCGATTGTCCTGGCGGTGGTCACAGCCCACGACGCACGGCTGGCAAGCTGGTTTTCCGGGCCGCCGCAGACCAATGAGGCCGGGCGATCAGCCGGGATCATGGCGGGGCTGCTGTGGCTGGCGCAGCGCCATGGGCCACGTTTCGAGCTCAACGAGATCGGTGCCAGCGCCGGGATCAACACCATGATGGATCGCTTTTCCTTTGATCTGGGCGGGGTGAGGGCGGGGCCAGCGGTTTCACCAATGCAGATCAAGCCCGAATGGCGCGGGACCCCTCCGCCCGCCGGAAAGATCGAGATTACCGCCATTCAAGGCTGCGATGTGGCACCGACAGACCTGTCCGATCCGGCTGCGGCGCTGCGGATCAAAAGCTATGCCTGGCCCGATGCACAAGTGCGCTTGCAGCGCATCGATGCGGCCATAGGCTTTGCCCTCGATAGTCCACCGGTTGTGGCAAAGGCAGATGCGGCGGATTGGGCCGAGGAACGTCTGGCCGCGCCGCAGCAGACAGGCGTTACTCGCGTGCTGTTTCATTCGATCGTCTGGCAATATCTGCCGCCCGCAGGCCGCGCCAGGATCGAGGCAGCGATGACGGTGGCGGGAGGCCTTGCCACCGCTGATCGTCCGCTGGCCTGGGTGCAGGTTGAAACCAACCGCGAGACCTTTCGCCATGAAATTCGTGCCCGTTCGTGGCCGGGTCTGGCGGACTGGCAGTTACTGGGTGAGGCCCATGCCCACGGCGCCTGGGTGGAGTGGTTCGGAATATCCCCCGATACCCCCTAGCCCTTTCCCCCCCGCTTGGTTACATGGGCCGCCACGAATCTTCCCGCAGACCCTGAAAGTGGCGCATATGGATATCCCCCTCGGTCTTACCTTTGATGACGTCCTGCTG
>JANOYZ010000271.1:0-24595 GCA_031429135.1 Novosphingobium sp.
GACACGATGATCCTGGGGCTGTGCGAAAGCCCGATCACCTTCCACGCCATCATCCAGTGGTCTGACGCGCTCAATGCCGGCGAAATGCAGCTGCGCGAGATCCTTGATCTTGACGCCATGCTGTCAAAAGGCCCTGCCCCGGAAGCGCTCACCGAGGAAGCTGAAGGCGAAGCAAACGGCGAGATAACCGAAGCGACTGCCGGACCTACCTTCAAGGAAGAAGAAGAAGTCGAGGACGCCGAGGAAGAAGTCGATGAGGACGATGAGGAAGGCAGCGAAAGTCGCACCCGCCGTCCGGTCGAAGAGGAAGAGGAAGACAACACCCTCAGCCTTGCGCAGATGGAAGCGCAGCTCAAGCCCGAAGCGCTTGAGAAGTTTGCCCTGATCACCAGCGTGTTCAAGAAGTTCGAGAAGATCCAGAACGATCGCCTTGAAGCGATGAGTGCGGGCAATGCATTCTCGGCGGCCAAGGAAAAGCAGTATCACGCGCTGCGTGAAGAGCTGACCGCCCATGTCGAGAGCGTCAAGTTCCATGCCACCAAGATTGAGTTCCTGGTCGACAACCTCTATGCCTTCAACCGCCGCCTGACCGCGCTGGGCGGACAGATGCTGCGGCTTGCCGAGCGTCACAAGGTGCCGCGCAAGGACTTCCTTGATAGCTATATCGGCCACGAACTGGACGATGCCTGGCTCCAGGGCAATGTCGGCAAGGACAAGAAATGGGCGGCTTTTGCCGAAGCCGAAACCGAACCGGTTGAGCGTATTCGCGCCGAAGTTGCCGATATTGCCGCCGCCACCGGCATGGCGCTCAGCGAGTTTCGCCGCATCGTCAACATGGTCCAGAAGGCCGAGCGCGAGGCACGAATCGCCAAGAAGGAAATGGTCGAGGCCAACCTGCGCCTGGTGATTTCCATCGCCAAGAAATATACCAACCGCGGGCTGCAATTCCTTGATCTTATTCAGGAAGGCAACATCGGCCTGATGAAAGCGGTCGATAAATTCGAATACCGCCGCGGTTACAAGTTCAGCACCTATGCCACCTGGTGGATCAGGCAGGCGATCACTCGCAGCATCGCCGATCAGGCGCGCACGATCCGCATCCCGGTCCACATGATCGAGACGATCAACAAGCTGGTGCGCACCAGCCGCCAGTTCCTCCACGAGCAGGGCCGTGAGCCGACGCCCGAGGAAATGGCCGAGCGCCTCTCCATGCCGCTCGAAAAGGTCCGCAAGGTGATGAAGATCGCCAAGGAGCCGATCAGCCTTGAAACGCCAATCGGCGACGAGGAAGATTCGCATCTCGGCGATTTCATCGAGGACAAGAACGCCATCATCCCGGTCGATGCGGCGATTCAGGCCAACCTCAAGGAAACCGTCACCCGGGTATTGGCGAGCCTCACCCCGCGCGAAGAACGCGTGCTGCGCATGCGCTTCGGCATCGGCATGAACACCGATCACACGTTGGAAGAAGTCGGCCAGCAGTTCTCGGTAACGCGCGAACGTATTCGCCAGATTGAGGCCAAGGCGCTGCGCAAGTTGAAGCATCCGAGCCGGTCGAGGAAGATGCGCAGCTTTCTTGATCAGTGAACCTTGTTCGCCGTAACCGGTGGCAGTTCGTTGTTGAGTGAATAGACCGCAACCGTATCGGCCATTGGATCAAGCCTGATCCACAAGGCGGTGGCCAGCCCCAGCCCGAGCAGCGCCAGTGCTGCCGGGCGGGTTTTCCCTGATTTCATCCCCGGCCACACCAGCACCAAGGCCAGCGCGGCAATCGCCAGCGGCAGCGCGGCGACAAAGGGCATGGTCGGGCCAACACCCTGCATGATCTGATGGCCCAGAGCGAGCATGTAGCCCAGCACCAGTGCGGCGCTGATGCTGGCGAATGCCTTTGCCGCAGCTGAGGACGAAGCGGTTGTTGCGGCGATTGCCAGTGCTGAAAGCAATGTCGGCAGGACGATGAAATAGGCCGCCGCCGGGGCAACAATCTGGGCCGCCAGGCTGATCAGGGCGAGCAAAAGAACTGCTCCGGCTTTTCTCGCGGCTCCGGCAAGCCCGCCGCCCAGAACAAGCACGAATGCCGAAGCGCAGGTAAACATTGCCATCACTTCGAGCAGCGGAATGGCGGCCAGTCTGTCATAATAATTGCTGCCGGCACCCGCCCCTGAAACCTTGTTGAGCACAGTGAGCAGCAATCCGGCCCCCAGCATCAGGGCAAACATCCGCACCATCCCGCCAGCCAGCGCCTTGGCATTGCTATCGCGCCGCAGCACAAGCCCAAGGCTGGCCGTGATACCGGCGATCATTAGCCAGCCGATCCACACCGGGTAGGTGATCATGATCAGGCCGAACAGATCAAAGAACACCACATTGGGTGAAGGCGGCGGCAATGGCTCGCCGCGCAGCAGATTGCGCGACAGATCGAGAACCTGCGATCCCATCCCCTGCAAGGAACCCTGATCGAGCCTTTCAGGGGTTATCAAGGGCGAATGATAAAGCCCCGGCCTGCCGATGAAGGCAAAGTTATAGCCGACAGCATTGCCCTTGAGCGTCTCGGTAAGATCAGTGTCATTGGGCAGCACGCTGTAGATATAGGCCGCCAGCGACGATCCCGCCGGATCACTTGCAGCCTGCACAAAGCGGCGCACCGCCTCGCCATTTTGGCGCGATGTCTGAAACAGCGTGGTCATGCCCCCGCCGCCGCGCGCCTCCATGTTGATCACCGCGCCAATGTGCTGCCGCAGCGGATCTTCGGCAAAGAATTGCCGCGCGCCATTGAGTCCTAGTTCCTCGGCATCGGTGATGATCACCACCAGATCGCGCTGCTGCGGCCCTGACGCCTTGATCGCGCGCAGGGTCTCAAGAATGGTCGCGACACCTGCCGTGTCATCGGCGGCACCCGGCGAACCCCAGACCGAATCGTGATGCGCCATCAACGCGACAGCTGGCAGCGTAGGGTCTTGCCCTGGCAGTACGCCGATCACATTGACCAGTTTGGTTGGGGCTAATTGCCCCTTGCTCCAGCGCTTCATCCGCTCTGCCGGAGCTTGAGCGAGTGGGGCTTCCACTGTGCGCACCTCAAGTCCCAGCGCGCGCAGGCGTTCCACAAGATAGGCACGAACCTGCTGGTTCTGCAGCGATCCGGTGGGATGGGGTGCGCTGGCGATTCGGCGGACATCGGTCATCGCCCGGCTTGCTGAAAATGCTGTGTCAGGCGCATTGGCGGGTTTGGGTGCAGGCGGCGTCGTTCCCAACACGGCAAGGGCGATACCGGCCAGTACAATGACAATAATTCCGAGCCAGTTCCGCATAATACCCTCCGCCACAATATGATGGAGTGATGCCCCTCGCCCCCTCTCAAGTCAAATTGCCCAAAGGGTGCCGGGTAGCCCGGCTCTCACCTCGCTGCGGCGACTGGCGAATTGCGATAGCATGGATTGGGGGTTTATCGAATAGAAGCCGAAAAGTGCATCTGGCTTACATCGCACATACTGGCAAGAACATACTGAGCCACTGTATCGGGTGAAGTAATCAATCGCAAACTTTGATGATAATCTTGTCCCGAAAAAGGACGGTTAATATTTTAACCATCTTCATATACTGACAAGCCCGCTCAATCAGCGCAGCCTCATTCTCAGGCACAGGCCTAAGATATTAACAAGGAGGCAGAACATGCGCGATCTCAAAATCGAAGAACTCGAAATGGTCTATGGAGCTGGCGGCAAGGGTAAATGCGGTCGCGGTTCATCGCCGACTCCCCCACGTTGTGGCAGTAAGTCAAAGGCGAGCAAGTCAAAGTCAAGCAAGAGCAAAAATTCCAACTCCAAGTCGAACAAGCGCGGCTCCAAGGGCTATTGCTGATCCTTTGCCCGCTTCGGCTTGGCAAGGTTATAAGGGCGGGGTCACTCCCGCCCTTACTGTTTGGTAAGGCCCGCATGTTAATGATGAGGCTTACACCCTCGACGGCCAGGAACGAAGCTTGCCAAGATTTCATCCCAAACCACAGATAATGAAAAGATCAGCCGCCACGCAAAATGATTATCTCGATATGGTCTGGTTGCTTGGTCAGCCGCATCTGAAGGATTATCTGGCATTCTGTGAATCCAAGGTCATTGGTGGAGATCTGTTGGACCCTCGCAAGCTTTCCGAAGAATGGCGCGCAGCCAACGATTACTACTATGAACTGGAAACATCCGAGGCTGGTATCGCCGATACCATAGAGTGCCGGCCGCTGGATCGCAGACTGGCCCGGCTCGCCACGGACCTAGAATCCAATGAATGGTTCCGGGGTTCGTTTGATAACCTCCCCTACGCAATCGAGCTTGTTGAGCTCGACAAACTGGTTGTTTCGCAAATTCATGTCGAATGCGGCTATTCACAAAGCATTGCTGCCCGGCTTGGCGCGCGTCCAACGCCTGCACAGCTGTTCCGTTTTTGCCTGCCGGTTGAACGCGAGTTGCCCCCGGTAGCTATCACGCGACTCGCATCCAATCATTATCGCTTCACCTCACCCTCGAGCGATTTTCGTCAGCATTCTTCATTACTGTTGCGCGATGCAGATATCGCGCATCTCAAGCTACCCGGACCGGCTGCTGCTCTGCTTGGTATAACTGTGGGTTTCGGTTCGAACTTCATGAGCGGCATAAAGAGCGGCAGCCGCGTCCTGCTTCAGAACGGCTATCATCGGGCATATGCACTGCGCAGTGCGGGTATCTCGCACGCATGGTGTGTGACCGAGCTGGTTACCCGCAAAGACGAGTTGCGCCTGACCGCAACAGACGAAGTATCCGCCGATCCGGAGTTCTATTTCGCCGCCAAACGCCCGCCGATCTTGCGCGACTATTTTGATCCGCGGATAGCGAAACGGCTGAAGATCAAGCGTATCGAATGTGCGATCGAAGTGGAGATCAAGGTCCGCACTTCATCATCCACTGCCGTCTGAACCCTGGGATTCAAGCGTGGGCTTCATTCAGCAACCGAGAGCCAGCCGGTTACGCTGAAACGGCGTCTGGGGGCTGCACGGGTTATCATTGATACGCTGTGATAGCGCGGAATTGTGAAGAGATCGACCGTGTTGAACTGAGGCACCAGTCCACGGCAATCGACGCTGCCCAGCTCATGGAACAACAGCAAGCCCCCCCATTCAGGTCGCCATTGCGGGGTCAGCCCCATGACGAACGCCACCTTTCTTCCTGAGCCGGCAAGGTCGTCGTCATGACCTGTCAGGAAATCACCCTCGCCATAGGCGGTAACCTGTCCGTCGGTGAAATGCGGTGCGACAACGCCCGTAATCGTTTCCAGCATGGCAAGCATTGGCTGGCCGTGCATCAGATCGCAAAGCGATTTCAGCACGGGATCGTCGGTGTGCTCTTCAGCATTGGGGATACGCAACGCTGCATAGCTGTATTGAAAGCCGTCGCAGGCGCGCTCGAACATGCCCGGTTCCAATTCGGCCCGGCTTCTGGACCCAGGCTGGTGCCACTCGGTCCAGGCAATTTCATGCGCTCCGGTTTCATGATTGAGCACCTGGACCCAGTCTCGATTGCTTTCGACATAGCGATAAAGTTCAGGCGCTCCGTTGGAAAACAGGCGTGAAATTCGCACATGCCCGTCGCGATGAAATTGCGCCCTCAGGTCAGCCAGATCAAGATCAGGGTTAATCCCGAATTGCGGTAGATCGGTCACGGTTATTGTCTTTCCTCGACGCAATATTGGTAATGGGCCAGCGGGCTCCTGCGCTGCTGCTTGTCGATACGCTCGACTTTGCCGCCTTCGACATGCAACACGATGTCGGCCAGATCGACCAGCGCCGGACGGTGCGATATGGCGATCCGCGTAATCGGCATGCCCGCAATGACGAGGGCAATCTGACTTTCCGTCTTTTCATCCAGATTGGCAGTACCTTCATCGAGCAGCAGCACGTCCGGATCACGATAGATTGCCCGTGCAAGCAGGATACGCTGGCGCTGGCCCGATGAAAGCGCAGCGCCCATGTCGGTGACCAGACTGTGATATGCCATTGGCATCTTGGCGATATCATCATGGACCCGCGCGAACTTTGCAGCGGCCTCGATGGCCTGCTCATCGGGTTGCGGGTGGAAGAAACTGATATTGTCGGCCAGTGTTCCGGACAGCAGGTAATCGTCTTGCAGCACCGCGCCGATGCGTTGACGCCACGGTGCCATGGTCGATCCACCCAGCGGCAGATCATCAATATTGATCGTGCCTGATTGGGCTGTCAACAGTCCGAGCATGAGCCGCATCAAGGTGGTCTTGCCCGCACCGGAAGGACCGACAATGGCGACAAGGCTGCCGGCCGGAATTTCGAAATTGACACGATCGAGGATCGGCCCGCTGGCAGGGTCATAAGCAAAAGTAAGATTGCTTGCCCGAATGGCCGGCGCGATACGGTTAGGACGGAGCTTGGGGGTGACCGCCATCACCTCTTTTTCCTCACCGACGATATCCGACAGTCGCTCAAGATGAACACTCAGCAGCCGCCACTTCTGCCACTGCTGGACCAGTGAGGTCGCGCTTGCGGCAAAGCTGCTGCGGTAGGACAGGAAAGCCAGCAGGAGTCCCACCGTCATTTGCTGGGAGATGACTGCCAGCGCCCCGAAATAGACGGTTAAAAGGAAGGAGAGGCTGAAAATGAGATCTTCAGCAAATGCCAGCTTCACCCCGATCATGCGTGATTTGTAAGTCGCCGTGATGACCTCGGCATAACGATTGCGCCAGCCGCTTTCCCGCATGGTTTCAAAGCTGTGCAGTTTTATTGCGCGCATCGCACGCAGGGATTCCATCTGATAGGATTCCTCTTGCGCCCGTGCGACGATCTCTTCTTCGGTACGCGCCCGCATGGCCGGATACAGGAACTGCGTGAGCAGCAGATAGGCAATCGTGCAACCGAACACGATGGCAGCAAGCGGGACGCTGATGATCAGCATCACAATCAGCGTGGCAACGAGCAGCGTGGTGTCAATAAACGAATCAACCAGACCGCGCGTCAGCAGCGACTGGATGGGTTGAATTGAGCCGATACGGGAAAGAATGTCGCCGACGTGCCTGCGCTCGAAATAGGCCATCGGCAGTCGCAGCAGGTGCCGGACGATGTTGCCGCCAAGCTGAAAGGTCAGCGATTCCCCGAGACACAAGGTGACCCAGCTGCGCAGCATTCGTGTCACCGCCTGAAGCCCGTAGATCAGGGCAAAGCCGACAAGCAGCAATGTCAGCATGCTTGAATCGCCCTGGTTCACGCCCTCATCGATTACCAATTGAATGAAGAAGGGTATGACCAGCGCGGTCATCTGTACCATGAGCGACAGCAGCAGGATCTGGCCGACTGCCGAGCGGAAATTGGTCAGGTTGCTCCACAGATCTGTCAGACGCGTCCTGATCCGGGCGTTGATCGGCTTGAAGTCTGCCGTGCGGGTCAGCTCGAGCGCGACCCCGGTGAAATGCCGACCGAGCTTGACGAATTCCATCCGTCTGCGCCCGATAGCTGGATCAAGGATCGTGGCGATCCCGCGATCGACTTTCTCAAGCACCACAAAATGGTTCAAGTCCCAGTGCAGGATCGCAGGTAGTTGCAAACAGGTGAGTTCATTTACTTCCAACCGCACCGCGCGCGCGGAAAGTTCAAGATCCGAGGCAACGCCTATCAGCTGACGTAATGTCATGCCTTTGATAGAAGTGGGAAAACGCTGGCGCAAACCGGCAAGATCAACCCGGTGTCCATGATATTTTGCAATCATGGTAAGTGAGGCAAGCCCGCATTCGGCCGCCTCGGACTGGAGAACGGTGCGGATGGATTCGTTCCAGGGCCATTCAAATGCCGCCATCAGCCGACCGCCTCAAGGATCGGGCCAAACAGAATTTGCCACAGGTTCCGGCGCTCGAGCACGAGTTTGCCCGATAGTGTCATGCCCTGCCGCATGGAGCCGATATCGGCCTTGGCGCGCGGCGAGAATTTTATGATGTCGGCTTTGATGCGAAAGACCGGTTCATCAATCTTGAGGCCTGAATCAAGATTTGTCGGCTCAGTCGGAATCTTGGCAATTTCCGTAACAACACCCTGACTCGAACCAAACTTCTGATAGGGGAAGGCATCAAACTGAACCCGCACCTGCTGACCGACACGGGCGTTGCCGATGGCTCGCGATGGCGCGTAAAACCATATCTCAAGTTTGCTGCCTGATGGAATGACTGAAGCCGCAGCACGTTCTGGTGTCGCCTGCTGGCCGATTTCCGCGCTGATGTCGCCAACGGTTCCGGCGATGGGCGCGGTGAGCACAAGCGTATTATTGCGCGACAGCACCAGTTGCTGCTGCGCCAGCTCGGCTCTTTGCACCAGCAGCACGGATTGCGTTCGCTTGGCCTCCAGTTGCATTCGGCCACGATCTGCTTCGTTGGCCCTCAAGGTGTTGCGCTGGACGATGAGTTGTTCACTCAATCCCTCCAGTTCGGCACGCCGTGAAAGCAGTGCAGAGCGGCTATCTTCTACTTGTCTTTGGGTGCCTGCACTCTCTTTAGCCAGGCGTTCTGAGCGGCGTGCAGCGGATTCTGCGAGACGAATCTGGCCTGTGGCAATGACCCGCTGCCGTTCTAGCGAAGATATGGCCGCCAACAGTCCAATATGCTGCTGGGTTAATGCAGCGACTTCGGTTGAGGCCTTGACAGCAGCCAGTTCAATCTGCCGTTCGAGCTCCAGATCCTGATTGCCTATTTGCGTCAGCTGTGAGGTGATGCCGCCCTGCCCTTGCGCAATTGTAAGCGTTACAAGCGGCTGCCCAGCCTCAACATGCTGTCCGTTTTTTACGTGGATCGCACTGATCTCGGCAGCGGAGCGCGGATAGACGCGGGCGATGCCGACATCATAGGCCACAATCCCGCGGACATCGGCTGTCATCGTATAACTGCCGAACACCAGCAGCAGCAGCATGAGCAGTGCCGCTCCTGCCACCAGACGGGTATAGAGACGCGACGTCGGCGGAACGGCGGCTATCACCGTTCCGGTCAGCCGGTTGCGGCTTGCCTCTATCACCTCATTTCGGAAAAGCCGATCTGCCATATACCCCATGACTTGCCACGCACTGTTACTCGCGAGTTAGCCATGAAACCTGAAAACTAGGTAAAGATCGTATAAACCATGGATTTGACCGCCAAAACTGCAATTTCAGAGTCAACAAATCTTAACCACTGTCAGTTAGTTGGAAGACATGCAGAAAGTCGGCATTTATCCTGCGGTAAGCTTGCTTATTCTGGCAGCCGGCGGCTGCGCGCCCACTATGAAAATAGCTGGGCCGCCGCCAGTTGCCTCCACTTCGTGGAGTGGTCAGAGCGAAATTAGCCTGCCTGTCCGTGCCCGCTTTTCGGAATTGCTGAATGCACCGGTGCTCGCAGAACTCACCACTCGGGCATTGGAAAATAACAGCGACATACGGATCGCCACCGCCCGCGTTAAGCAAGCTCACGCGCTGTTGGGGGCCGCGCGTCAGGCGACCCTGCCCAATGTCTCGATGTCGGCCGGAGCAAGCAGGCGTTATGTGAAAAATGGTGCCAACCCTCTGGATTTCAACGATGCCTTTGCCAGCTTCGATGTGGAAATCGAACTCGATTTGTTCGGCCGATTGAGTGCTGCCAAACGTGCTGAAATCTCTCGGTCACGGGCAGTTGAACTACAGCGTGATGCTATTGCGCTGGCGATCGAAACCGATA
This sequence comes from Novosphingobium sp., assembly GCA_031429135.1. Taxonomy (GTDB): domain Bacteria; phylum Pseudomonadota; class Alphaproteobacteria; order Sphingomonadales; family Sphingomonadaceae; genus Novosphingobium. Next base: position 9,715 of record JANOYZ010000271.1, read on the forward strand.
TCGCCACCGCCTATGTGCAGCGCGCAGCCCTGATCAAGCGCATAGCCATTCTGGATAACAACATCGCACGCGCGGTGGAACTCGAACGGGTTATCCGTGTGCGTTCGGCAGAAGGTGCCGCGACCCGGGTGGATCTGGGTTTGCAATCAATCCGGTTGCTCAATCTTCGCGAGGAAGGATCGCGATTGCGGCAGGCGCTGGATCAGACACGGACGGCACTGGCAACACTGACCGGATCGGAAGCACCGCAATTCAGTGTTGGTGAGGCGATCGTGGATGCGATCACGATTCCCCGGTTAAGTCCCCCGCCCCCGGCAGACTTGCTGGCAGCCCGTCCAGACGTGCGCGCCTCCGAAGCCCTGATCGAAGCGGCCAGGGGAGATGTTGCCAAGGCCAGGGCCGCTTTCTTTCCGCAAATTGGCCTGAGCGCGAGAGCATTGCTTGAAACGGCGACCGGCGGCCCCCTCGGCAAAAGTCTGAGCATCGGGTCTTCGCTGCTCGCACCCATTTTCAGCCGCGGGCAACTTGAAGGCGATTTCCGGTTTGCCTCGGCGGTGCAGATTGAGGCTACAGAGCGTTATCGCCAGACCATTCTGGCCGCTTTGTCCGAGGTGGAAGATGCCCGAAGTGCCGGACAGCGATCAATGGAACGCGCCATGCTGCTTGATGTCATCGTCGAAGAAGCGCGTCTCACTGCCCGACTCGCGAATGTGCAATACATCGAAGGCGAAGAAGACCTGCAAAATGTACTCAACGCCGAATCCTCACTCAGCAATGCTGAAGATGCCCAGGTTATAGGCTGGCAGGAAAGGCTGTTCGCGCAGATTGCTCTCTACCGTTCCATTGGCGGATATCAGGCAATCAGCAGGGTGGTTTCGAACTAACTATAGCGCAAGCGGGCCGATAGCGGGCGGCAAATGGCTGACGTGGCCAGGCTGCTCTCCCCGCAGCACCGATATTTCGCATGCTGATATTCCTGTGTTTTGCGGTTTACCGTTCAAGGTGTGCAAGAATGGCGCTTTGCGGGTGGCTTCAACCGGATCGAGCCACTATGGGGGCACCATCCGAATCCACCGGGCCCAAGCCACCATGCACATTGCACTCGCATCCGATCACGCCGCCATCGCTCTCAAGGCCGAATTGGCTCAGTGGTTGGCGGAACTGGGTCATCAGGTGGCCGACCTTGGCCCCAATTCGGCCGACAGCGTCGATTACCCCGATTACGGCTACAAGCTGGCCGCCCATGTCGCGGCGGGCAAGGCCGAGCGCGGTGTCGCGCTGTGCGGCTCTGGCATCGGCATCTCGATTGCCGTCAACCGTAACTCCGCCGTGCGATGCGCAATGGTCTCAGAGCCGCTTTCCGCCAAGCTCGCCCGCGAGCACAATGACGCGAATATTCTCGCTCTGGGTGCAAGGCTGACCGGCATCGACATGGCCAAGGCTTGTGTCGAGGCCTTCCTCACAACCGATTTCGGCGGAGGTCGCCATTGCGCCCGCGTCGATAAGCTTTCCAACCCCGCATAAGCAGGATTATCCATGACCGCCGTTACCCCCCAAGGTTTCTTCACCGCCGGAATTGCCGAGACCGACCCTGAGATTGCCGGCTGGATCGGCAAGGAACTTGGCCGCCAGCGCGACAAGATTGAACTGATTGCGAGCGAGAACATCTGCTCCAAGGCGGTGCTCGAAGCTGCCGGTTCGATTCTGACCAACAAATATGCCGAGGGCTATCCCGGCAAGCGTTATTACGGCGGCTGCGAATATGTCGACGAGATAGAAACGCTGGCGATCGAGCGGGCCAAGGCGCTGTTCGGTGCGCAGTTCGCCAATGTGCAGCCCAATTCGGGCAGCCAGATGAACCAGGCGGTGTTCCTCGCGCTGCTCCAGCCGGGTGATACCTTCATGGGGCTGGACCTCAACGCCGGCGGGCACCTGACGCACGGCTCGCCGGTCAACATGAGCGGCAAGTGGTTCAAACCGGTGCCCTATACCGTGCGCCCCGATGATCACCTGATCGACATGGACGAGGTTGCCCGTATTGCGCGTGAGAACAAGCCCAAGCTGATCATCTGCGGTGCCACGGCCTATTCGCGCACCTGGGATTTCAAACGTTTCCGCGAGATTGCTGACGAGGTGGGTGCCTATCTGCTCGCCGATATGTCGCACTTCTCAGGACTGGTGGCAGGCGGCGTTCACCCCTCGCCCGTGCCGCATGCCCATGTCACCACGACGACCACGCACAAATCGCTGCGTGGCCCCCGATCTGGCATCATCCTGTCGAACGATGAGGCCATTGCCAAGAAGATCAACTCGGCGATCTTCCCCGGTATGCAAGGCGGTCCGCTGATGCACATCATCGCCGCCAAGGCTGTGGCCTTTGCAGAGGCGATGCAGCCTGAATTCAAGGCCTATGCTAGGGCAGTTGCGGACAATGCCAAGGCGCTCTCCGCATCGCTTCAGGCGCAAGGTCTGGATATCGTTTCGGGCGGCACCGACAACCACCTGATGCTGGTCGATCTGCGGCCTTACAACGCCAAGGGCAAACACGCCGAAAAAGCGCTCGATCGCGCGGCGATCACTTGCAACAAGAACGCCATTCCCAATGATCCGGAAAAGCCCTTTGTCACCTCGGGCATCCGGCTCGGTACGCCCGCTGGCACAACGCGCGGGTTTGGCGTCGCGGAATTCACCCAGATCGGCGCGCTGATCGCCGAAGTGATCGATGGCCTGCGCAAAAATGGCGAGGAAGGCGACGCTCAGGTTGAGGCATCAGTGCTGGCACGGGTTGAAGAGCTATGTGCCGGATTCCCGATTTATCAGGGCATGTGAAAAGGAGCTTGCTGACGTGGCTAAAGGCAACGATCTGATTGAAAACCTGCGAGAGGAAATTGTCGGAATGGCGAAGCAGGGTACGCGCCACCCTTCGACAGCCCCGGTGTTGACCGGTGCGGCGGTCGGTGCGGTTGCCGGGGCTTTGCTGCCCGTGGTCAGTCTGCCGCTCGGCCTGATCGCCGGAGCTGCTTTCATGCTCTACAAACGTGTGCGCCGCTGAATGCGTTGCCCGTTCTGCGCCCATGATGACAGCCAGGTAAAGGATTCACGTCCGACCGAGGACAACACCGCGATTCGCCGTCGCCGCCAGTGCGAAAGTTGCGGCGCGCGGTTCACCACGTTCGAGCGGGTGCAACTGCGCGATATCATCGTGCTCAAAAGCAATGAAGATCGCCAGCCGTTTGACCGGAGCAAGATCGAGCAATCGGTATCGCTGGCCTGCCGCAAACGCGGGATCGCGCAAGAGCGTCTCGATCAGCTGGTCTCGGGTATCCAGCGCCAGATCGAGACGCTGGGCGAAAGCGAAGTGCAATCGCGCGACATCGGCGAGATGGTGATGGAAGGCCTGCGCCAGCTCGACAGCGTCGCCTATATCCGCTTCGCCTCGGTCTATCGCGATTTTGGCGAGGCGAAGGATTTTGAAGAATTCGCCAGTTCGGTGAGAGATGTTGGTGGGCAATAAACCCATAGTCGTCCTCGTGCGTCCGCAGCTGGGTGAAAATATCGGCAAGGCGGCGCGGGCGATGCTTAATTTCGGGTTGACCGAACTGCGGCTGGTTAGCCCTCGCGATGGCTGGCCCAATCCCTCTGCTGGCCCAGCTGCGGCCGGAGCCGATGAAGTGCTGGCCAAGGCGCAAGTGTTTGAAACATTGGCTGAGGCGGTTTCAGACTGTGCCCATGTCTATGCCACCACTGTGCGCAAGCGCGGGGTGACCAAGCCGGTGTTCACGCCTGAGATGGCAGCGCAAGCAATGCACCGTGATGCCGAGCGTTCTGCCATCGTCTTTGGCCCGGAGCGTTCCGGTCTTGAGACAGAGGATGTTGCCCTGGCCCGAGCAATAATCACCGTGCCGATCAACCCGGAATTTGCCTCGCTCAACCTGGCGCAGGCAGTGATCCTGTGCGTCTATGAGTGGTCGAAACAGGCCGGCCTGGTGCAGCCCACGGTTGAAGAAATTCTGCCCCCGGCCCCACAAGACGATCTGGAAGGCATGATCGCCCATTTCGAGGCACTGCTGACCCCGCGCGGCTACTTCAATCCGCCGTCCCGCGCTGTACCAACCCGCCTGACCTTGCGTTCGATCCTCACCAAGCCGGGCTGGAGCCACCTTGAAGTGCGCACCCTGCGTGGTGTGCTCTCAGTCCTGGAGCGGCTGCCGGGGAGCAAACCGGGCGACAACAAGCGTGGCAAGCCGCGCAGACCGCCCGAAGAAGCTTGACCTTCAGTCAGTTGGCGATGTGGACCGCTCCTAGGCAGACGCGTGATGCCTTGCTATGCTTGAGCACATGAAGACAAGTAAAGGATTAGGAATGCGATTTTTGACCCCGCTGGCAGCCGCTTTGTTGCTGAGCGTCCCCGCAGCCAGCCAAGCTAATGATGTGGCACCGGCCACCACTGCCCCGGTGAAGCCCGCCAAGCCCAAGAAGTTCTGCCGTGAAATGCCGGCCAAGACCGGCAGCCACATGGGCGGTGGGCGAGTATGCAAGACTGCTGCCCAGTGGCGTGAGCTAGATCAGGCCGAGGGTGATAACTCAACAATGGCCGGAACGAACAGCCCGACTCATTCGAGCCAGCCAAGCGCACAAGGCAACTAAGCGCCGCCACAAAGGCACTTCCCGGCTTGACTTTGAGCGCGCCCACCGCCATGGGCGCGCCTTCGCAATTGGCCCTGCACCCCGGTGAAGCAGCGGCCACACAAGGTATTTGACCTTCAGTCATTTGGCCTTGTGGTGCGGTTCCGGGTTCAAAGTGCAGGCAATGGGCCTGTGCAGCCAGATTGAAGGACTACGCATGTCGAAGCGTAAAGCGTCGAAGCATAAGATTGACCGCCGCCTTGGAGAGAACATCTGGGGCCGGCCTAAAAGCTCGGTAAACCGTCGCGCCTATGGCCCCGGCCAGCATGGCCAGCGCCGCAAGAGCAAGGTTTCGGACTATGGCATCCAGCTGCGCGCCAAGCAGAAGCTGCGCGGCTATTACGGTGACGTGACCGAAAAGCAGTTCAAGCGCACCTATCAGGAAGCCGCCAAGATGAAGGGCGATACCGGTCAGAACCTGATCGGCCTGCTCGAACAGCGCCTCGACATGGTTTGCTATCGCGCCAAGTTCGCGCCGACCATCTTCTCGGCCCGCCAGATCGTTTCGCATGGCCATATTCTGGTCAACGGCGTGCGTTGCAACATCGCCAGCCGCCGCGTGCGTCCCGGCGACGTCATCAGCCTGGGCACCAAGGCCAAGGAAATGGCGCTGATCGCCGAAGCACAGTCGCTTGCCGAGCGTGACATTCCTGAATATGTCGCACCCGACGGCACCGAAAAGGCCACCTTCGTTCGCGTTCCGACGCTGGACGAGGTTCCCTATCCGGTGAAGATGGAACCCAATCTGGTGGTCGAGTTCTACTCGCGCTAAATCTGAAATAAGAGTTGATGATGAGTTAGGCGGGGCTGCGTGCCTCGCCTTTTTCATTTGTCTGCCATGTTTGTTGGCCAGTAATTCACCGGACTGGCCTCATAAGCACACTGTAGCGAGGGGGCAGTCAGGAACCCATCTGTCCCATCAGGGTTATACCAGAACTATGACCATGTACCGCTTCATCACGCCGCACCGGGCCGGCAAATGGTATTCTGACTTGAGCACTGCTCAGCAGCAGGCATGCATGATTGGTGCGGGATTTCTGGATGCCAAGTCAGGTGAATTCATTGCCTATAAAGAGACGCGGCTTGAGGTGCAGGATCGGGTCTGACCCTAGTTAGCGGGCATTCCCATCGACTTGCGCAGGAACGCGTCACTATCTGCCAGCATCCGGGTTCGTGCTGCTGCGTTAGGGAGCTGATGATCAAGCCCGGGAAAGCGCACAAATTCCACCTGCTTGCCCGCACCGCGCAATTTGTCAGCCATCAGGCGTGATTCATCGACCCCGACATTTTGATCCATATCGCCATGGAACATCAGCACGGGAGCCTTGATCCGTGCGGCATTCTGGGCGGGCGAACCTTCACGCACGTGCGGGCCATTGCCGATGAACTTATCGACCAGTGGGTAGTTCACGTAGTTGAGCGATTCCTGCCGGAGCTTTTCCAGATCAGTCACCGGAGCAATGGCAACGATAGCTTTGTAAAGATCAGGATCCACAACGGATGATTGCAAAGCGGCATAACCGCCATAGGACCAGCCGACGATGGCGAGATTGTCAGCCTTGGCAATGCCCTGCGAGATCAGCCAGCGCCCGGCATCGTTGACATCGCCAATCGCAAGCTTCCACGATTGAAAGCCATTGCGCTGATACCAGTCCGAACCATATCCTGTGGACCCTCGAAAATTAGGCTGGAGCACGGCATAGCCGCGCACGGCGAAAAACTGCACCAGCCAGTCAAAACCCCATTCGTCACGCGATCCAGGGCCGCCGTGCGGCATGACGATGGCGGGCAGTCCTTTGCCGTTGCTGCCCGGTGGCAGGGTGAGATAGCCCGGTATCTTTGTGCCGTCAGCAGCGGAGTAGGTGATCGGGTTCATCTTTCCCATCGCCACACCTTCAAGCTCGGCGCGAACTGGCAGGATAGCCTCAAGCTGGCGGGTCGTCTTGTCATAGCGATAAAACTGGCCGGGATTGGTATCACTCGATGCAAAGAGCAGCAGTCTGGTCTCACCTATGCTGGCATCGACGAAAGAGATCACCGGTTGGCCCGGCAGTGCCTTGCCCAAGGCTGTGCCAAGCTTCTTGAGCTCGGGGTCGAAGAATTCGATCATGCGCCGTTCGGTAGCATAGCTTGCCCCGACCACCCGGTTGTCACGACCAATGCGGATCAGTTCGTCAACATCGACATCGGGCCGCGATAGTACGAGGGTCTTGGTAGAGGTGCCATCGAGCGAGATAGAATAGAGCGCCGTGAAGCCATTTTTGTCATCAAAGCCGTAAGCGACATTCTTGAAGCTATCGACCGCATAGGGATCAAAGCCGCTGCTCAGACTGGAAGCCCCGATAGATATCTTCGAAAGCTGCTCCCACTCGCGAGAATTCTGCTGGCGATACAAATAGGTCAGCTTGCTGCGGACATAGCCTCCAGTATCGCGCGACTGCATTCCCATGATGCGAACCGTGCCGTGGCCATCACTGATATATTCGACGGCATCCCCTTTGGGCCGCTCCACCGGTTTTCGCGACAGAGTGATAAGATCAACATCGTCAACGCCCAGCCCTTCCTCATTCTTGACGATGTTGGTGCCGATTGAAATTTCCGGCACCGCCACACGCGTCATCAGGACATGGCCCGGCTTGCCCGGCAAATCCCAATCGATCACGCTGCCACCATTCTGGGTGAAGCCGATCGAGCGGGTATTGGTTCTCTGCGTCACCATCACCAGCTGTGTGCCATCGCTGTTGACGGCGATCATGCGGGTGAAGCCCAGCAACTGGCCTACATCATTGTAAATTGTGTGAATTTGGCAGACGAGCCGGGTGTCGGTTGCCCAGCTGCACCACCTGAGCGATTCGCCTTTGTTGCTTTGCCGTAGTATCGGCTTTGGCGTGCCGCCTGCATCGAGATTGGCAACATAGAGCACAGTGCTTTGATCGGGCATAGGCGAGATATAGGCGACCTGGTCGCCCTTTGGTGACAGGCTGATATCCTGCAAGGATTCGAGCGCACCAAATTTTCTGGCCAGACTAGCGGCATCCTGAGCATGAGGAGAACTTGTCAGAGCGACAAAAAATGCCGCCCCCGCCATCATCGCCCGCTTGCTCATGATTGATTCCCCGCTTGCCATTTACAGCCTGTGATGCTGCGTCAGATAAGCCACCAAGAGCAAGCAAATTATCAACTGATCGCAGGTGTTTGCTCGAAAATGGGGTGATCCGAGTGCGTTCTAGTGTGCGAAATAATTGCGGCGGAAATCGGCAGCGAACGCCGCAAACCGTCCCTCCCCAATCGCATCGCGCATCGCTTGCATCAGCTGCTGATAAAACGACAGATTATGCTCGGTGAGCAGCATGGCTCCCAGGATTTCTCCCGATTTTATCAGGTGATGCACATAAGCCCGGCTGTAGGTGCAGCACACTGGGCAGGCGCAGCGCGCATCGAGCGGGGCAGAGTCTTCGGCATGGCGGGCATTGCGCAGGTTGAGCGGGCCGTTCCAGGTGAAGGCCTGACCGTTGCGACCTGAACGCGTGGGCAAAACGCAATCGAACATATCGACCCCGCGCTCCACCGCACCAACAAGGTCATCAGGTTTGCCCACGCCCATCAGATAGCGCGGAGCATCATCTGGCAACTGACCGGGGGCAAAATCGAGAGTATTGAACATCGCCTCCTGCCCCTCACCCACGGCAAGTCCGCCGATGGCATAACCATCGAAACCGATCTGTTGCAGTGCGTCAGCACTTGTCTTGCGCAGTCCTTCATCCAGTGCGCCTTGCTGAATGCCGAACAGTGCCGCGCTTGTCGCATGGTCACCGCCAGCATCAAACGCATCACGGCTGCGCTGCGCCCAGCGCATTGACATTGCCATCGACCGGGCAATCTCATCACGCGGCTGATTGGCGCGCGGGCATTCGTCAAAAGCCATGACGATATCGGAGCTGAGCAGGCGCTGGATTTCCATCGAGCGTTCGGGGCTGAGCATATGTTGCGAGCCATCAAGGTGGCTGGCGAAAGTCACGCCTTCCTCAGTGATCTTGCGCAGGTCTGACAGGCTCATCACCTGATAACCGCCGCTGTCGGTCAGGATCGGGCGCGGCCAGTTCATGAACGTGTGCAGACCGCCCAGCCGCGCCACCCGCTCAGCACCGGGGCGCAGCATCAGATGATAGGTATTGCCCAGAATGATATCAGCGCCGGTTGCCCGCACCGCTTCGGGCTTCATCGCCTTGACCGTTGCCGCCGTGCCCACCGGCATGAAAGCGGGTGTGCGAATCTCGCCGCGCTGCATGGCAATCGTGCCGGTGCGCGCCTTGCCGTCGCGGGCGTGAATGGTGAAGGCGAAGCGGGGTGGCATGGTCCGCGCCGCCTAGCCGCTTTGCCGCATCAACACCAGTCTGTGCCGTAATAACCGTTACTTGCCGGAGGCAAGGAACTCCATCGGATCGATATATTTGGCAAACGCCTCCATCGACTTTGCTGCATCTGGATTGCTCAACAATTCCTGCATCGCCATGCGGCCCAATGTTTCGCCACCGGTGCGGAAGGCTTCCTTATCTCGCCCTTTCAGCAACGGGCGCGATAGTTCGGCGCAATCAACGGCTATAAGCCGAGTGAAAACGCGGGCAAATTCTCGATCAAGCTGGTCTTTCTTGCCCGGTGCTATTGTCGCCACATCTTTCATTTGCGGGGCCGAAGCCAACGCTGCCACCATCCAGCTGGCGAAAGTGAGCCGATCTTGCCCGGTGGATTTCATAGTCAGGCACTTTGACAGGGCTTCAGAGCTGGCTGCGGGATCTGCTTCTTCAGCTGCCATGGCGGCGTTGGCGAGCATGAGTGAACCCATCCCCAGTACAATTGCAAAACGACGCATCCCCGCATTCCTTGTGTTATTCGGGAAGCAGCAAACTGCTGTCCCCATATGAGTAGAAACGATAATTCATTTCAATGGCATGTCCATAGACTGCCTGCATCCGCTCCAGCCCCATCAGCGCGCTGACCAGCATGAACAGGGTTGAGCGCGGCAAGTGAAAGTTGGTCATCAGGCCATCGATGGCGCGAAAACGATAGCCGGGGGTGATGAAGATCGACGTGTCGCCCGCGAATGGCTGGATCACGCCATCTTCGCCAGTCGCACTTTCAAGCAGGCGCAAGCTGGTTGTTCCCACTGCGATGATCCGCCCACCGGCTGCGCGCACTGCATTGAGACGAGCGGCGGTCTCCGCTTCTATCCGGCCCCATTCAGCATGCATCAGGTGATCGGCGGTATCGTCAACCTTGACCGGCAGGAAAGTACCAGCCCCGACATGGAGAGTCAGCGTCTCGCAGCTGATGCCCGCAGCATCGAGCGCAGTCAGTAGCTCGGGGGTAAAATGCAGCGCCGCCGTGGGTGCCGCAACAGCGCCATCTTCGCGGGCAAACATGGTTTGATAGTCTGCGCGGTCAGCCGCATCGGTGGGGCGCTTGCCAGCTATATAGGGCGGCAGCGGCATGGTTCCGGCGCGTTTGAGGAGCACCTCGACGGGTTCCTCGCCCGAAAAGCACAGGGTCCAGCTGCCATCATCGTGGCGCGCTTCGGCCAAGGCGGTGACACTTGCGGGAAAGGTGATCGCATCGCCGGCATGCAGCCGCTTGCCATTACGCACGAAAGCCTGCCAGCGGCGTAGATCAATCCGCTTGTGCAGCGTCGCGCCGATCCGTGCGTTCCCACGCCGACCTTCAAGCTGGGCCGGAATGACGCGGGTATCGTTGAATACCAGCACATCACCTTTGCGCAGCAGTTGCGGAAGATCGCTCGCGACCCTGTCAGCCAAAGGTTCCGCGCCATTCGCCACCAGCATACGCGCCGAATCGCGCGGGCGCACCGGACGCAGGGCGATCAGTTCTGTCGGAAGCTCAAAATCAAACGAATCAACGCGCATTGTGTTGGGCTACTGTTGAGCGTGGCCTTCGACAAGCTCAGGCTGAGCGGGGTTTGGATAATATCCGGAAACAACACCCGCTCAGCTTGAGCCGCAGCGTCCGACCCTCAGTTCAGCTTCTGCTTCGACTTTGCTTTTGGTGCTGCTTTTGGCTTGACCGCCGGAGCTGGTGCCGGAGCTGGTGCCGGAGCTGGTGTCGGAGCTATTGCAGGCTCAGTAGGTGGCGGTGCTATCAGACTTAAAACGGGTTCAGGCTCTGGCGGCGTGATCACCGGGGGTGCCTTGTTTTCACTGGCGAACGATGCCTGAAGAATTTTGGTCGGCTTGGCTGGTGGCTCGCCCCGTTCGATGGCATCGGCAACATCCATACCCGCGATGACACGGCCAAAATTGGTGTAGCGATTATCAAGCGCGAAACGCGGATAGAACACGATGAAGAACTGGCTGTTGGCAGTATCAGGCTCATTGGTGCGGGCCATCGAAACCGATCCGCGCATATGCGGTACACGATTGAATTCGGCTTTCAGATCAGGAAGATCAGACCCGCCCTCACCCGTACCCTTGGGATCACCAGTCTGCGCCATAAAGCCATCGATCACACGATGAAAGATCACCCCGTTATAGAAACCCTGCTTTGTCAGCGTCTTGATTCGCTCGATGTGATTGGGAGCCCAGGCCGGGACCAACCGGATGGCAATGCGCCCGCCAGTTGACAGATCAAGCAGCAGCACATTGTCGGGATCATGGCTCTGATCGGTATCGACGGCGATGATCAGCGCCGGTGCGGGTGCAACCGGAGGTACCTTCTTCTTGGCGAAGGCCGGTGTGGTGGCAAGCGACAGGCCCAATGTCAGGGCAACAAGCAGGTGGCGGCGATTCATCGGGTTACTCTCATCGCAGGAACGGGCGTGGCGGGAGATAGCGAGGCATTACTGTCATGGCAATGAATGGAGAAAGATCAGTATCCTTCGGCCAGGCCAATCCATCGTTTTTGAGGCAGGAATATGCCAAATACCGGTCAATCTTCGCCAAGGCGGCCCAGTTCATTGACGCGTTGAATCATATCCTGGCACACCACCGGGCTGACGAAGCGGGAAATGTCCCCGCCAAACAGGGCTATTTCCTTGACCAGCTTGGAGGCGATCGGTTGCAGGCTGACATCGGCCATGAGGAATACGGTTTCGATGCTGGCGTTCAACTGCTGGTTCATCCCCGCCATCTGATACTCATATTCAAAGTCGGCAACCGCGCGCAGCCCGCGGATGATCACCGAGGCGTTCTGCTTCTCGGCAAATTTCATCAGCAAGGCGTTGAAGCCAACGACTGCGACATTCAGGATACCGAGTGAGTCAACCTCACGCCGCACCATGGCGATGCGCTCATCAGGAGTGAACATCGGGTTCTTGGACAGATTGGTGGTCACGCCGATGATCAGCTGGTCAACCAACTTGGCACCGCGGCGGATGATATCGGCATGGCCCAGCGTGATCGGATCGAATGTGCCGGGATAGACGCCAATGCGTCCAGTAGCGGAATGGCCCCCCACCTCAATGGTCCCTTTCTAGGATATAGCGCGCCAATGCCCTCAGCAGATCCGCTTCCTCGCCGTGCTGGGCGAGGTGGCCGATCCCCTGTTCGACCAGCATTTCTGCCTGCGCGCGCGCGCGTTCCGGTCCGAGCAGCGAGACGAAGGTCTGCTTGCCTTGCGCTTCATCCTTGCGCAGCGCCTTGCCGGCGACAGCCTCGTCGCCCTCGTGATCAAGCAGATCGTCGGCGATCTGAAAGGCCAGGCCGATATCGCGGGCATAGCCGCGCAGATGCCCGCGACCTTCGGGTGATAGGCGGCCCAGGATTGCGCCCATTTCCACCGCCGCCCCAAGCAGCGCCCCGGTTTTCAATTGTTGAAGCCGGGTGACTGTTTGCAGGTCAAAAGCCTGTCCTTCAGCAACGATGTCCATCATCTGGCCGCCCGCCATCCCGTTCATGCCGCTGGCGGTGCCCAGCGCAAAGACCAGCTCCGCACGGGTGAAAGGATCGCCGATTGTCGCGGGATCGGACAGCACTTCAAAAGCAAAGGCATGGAGCGCATCGCCCGCCAGCACTGCGGTTGCCTCATCAAAGGCGAGGTGGACCGTGGGTTTGCCGTGGCGCATCGCATCATCGTCCATGCAGGGCAGATCATCATGAATCAGCGAATAAACATGGATCGCCTCGATCGCGAGACTGGCCCTCACAGCCAGTTCGCGCCCGGCTCCATAAAGCTCTGCTGTTGCTGTCAGCAGCAAAGGTCGCAGCCGTTTGCCACCACCGATCGTCGCATAACGCATGGCCTCGACCAATCGCGCCCGCGCATCCTGCGGCATCGGCAGCATCGCATCGAAACCGGCATCGACATCGGCAGCAATCCGTCGCAAGGCTTTGCCGAGCAGATCAGGCATGATCGCCGCTCCGGCCATGGTCACGCTGCGGGATCATCAAAGGGCTGTGTGCCGACCGGCTGACCGTCCGCTCCGGCGACAATCTTATCGATCCGCGCGCTGGCGGCATCCAGCCGGGTCTGGCAAAGTTTGCGAAGTTCCTCGCCACGCTCATAAAGCGTGATCGATTCGTCAAGCGGCACTTCCCCGCTTTCCAGCTTGCGCACCACTTCTTCCAGCGCGCGCAGCGCATCTTCAAAGCTCAGGGCAGAATTATCAGCAGCAAGGTTATCCATCGCCGCAGAGCATTGACCGGGCAGAGGCCAAGGGTCAAGCTGCGACGAAACAAAGGAACATGCAAATGAAGTGGATTACTGCCTACGCCGCTGCCGGATTGTCATTCGGGGTGCTCGATTTTCTCTGGCTGCGCTGGGCCGGACCGAATCTTTATCGTCCGGCATTGGGAGTTCTGCTTGCCCCCACATTTCGTGTCGCCCCCGCACTGATTTTCTATGTGCTGTATATTGCAGCAATGGTCTGGTTCGCAGTGCGACCGGGGCTGGAACAGGGTGTGCCTTTCGCGGTGCTCAATGGCGCGCTGCTTGGCGGGATCGCCTATGGCACCTATGATCTGACCAATCAGGCAACGATGAAAGTCTGGCCAATGCAAGTGACACTGATTGATATCGCCTGGGGCGCGGCAGCCACCGCTCTGGCCAGCGGGATTGCTGCATGGGCAGTGGGCATGCTCGCCAAGGGGCAACCATGATATAAAATGATAAGCTTTCCCGCGATGGTTGCGACGTTGTTGATGGGGAAAAGCAGGCCGATGCTGCCCCAACCGGACTAGCCGATTGCCCGCCGCACGGCTAAGGCGCGCGGATGGCCGATATTACCCCCGAAGTCGTCGCCGCCCATGGGCTGTCCGAAGAAGAATATGCCCGCGTGCTCCATGCACTGGGCCGTGAACCCAATATGGTCGAACTGGGCATATTCTCGGTGATGTGGTCAGAGCATTGCTCGTATAAATCAAGCCGCCTGCATCTGAAGAAGCTGCCCACCGAAGCCCCTTGGGTGATCTGCGGGCCGGGTGAGAATGCGGGGATCATTGATATCGGCGACAATTTGGCCTGCATCTTCAAGATGGAGTCGCACAACCACCCGAGCTATATCGAGCCTTATCAGGGCGCAGCGACCGGCGTTGGTGGCATCCTGCGCGATGTCTTCACCATGGGCGCGCGGCCAATCGCCAATCTCAACGCATTGCGCTTTGGTGATCCAAAGCACCCCAGGATGAAGCATCTGGTGCAAGGCGTGGTTGCGGGCATTGGCGGCTATGGCAATTGCGTGGGTGTGCCCACCGTCGGCGGCGAGACCAATTTCCATCGCGCCTATGACGGCAATATCCTGGTCAACGCGATGACCGTGGGCGTTGCCGATCAGGACAGGATTTTCTATTCGGCCGCTACCGGCCTCGGCAATCCGATCGTTTACGTCGGCTCCAAAACCGGGCGCGACGGGATCCACGGCGCGACCATGGCCAGCGCCGATTTCGAGGAAGATTCCGAAGCCAAGCGCCCGACCGTGCTGGTTGGTGATCCGTTCACCGAAAAGCTGCTGATCGAGGCCTGCCTCGTACTGATGGCGACCGACGCGATCGTTGCGATCCAGGATATGGGCGCGGCGGGACTGACTTCGTCGAGCGTCGAGATGGCGAGCAAGGGCGGCGCGGGTATCCGCCTGAACATGAATGCGGTGCCGTGCCGCGAAGAGGGCATGACGCCTTACGAAATGATGCTCTCGGAAAGCCAGGAGCGGATGCTGATGGTTCTCAAGCCCGGCAAGGAGCCGATGGCCGCG
>JANOYZ010000272.1:0-6928 GCA_031429135.1 Novosphingobium sp.
CCGGATCGCATCGCGCGCCGAAGCAAGCGTGAATTCGGTTGCCAGGATCACGACATTCACATCCGCCATCAAATGGGGGAAGTTGATCAGCATGTTGCGCGGCAGATCGATGACCGTCATTTCGAAGGCCTGACGGAATTCTTCCTCCAGCTGCACAAAGGCAGAGCCATCGGTCATCAGCGGCGAATTGATCGGTGCCTCGGCTGACAGGATCGACAAATTATCATTGGCGCGGATCATCGCCCGCTCAATGAACAGACCGTCGATGCGGCTCGGGTTTTCGATGGCGTCGGTCAATCCGCGACCTGGCTCGAGATCAAGACTGAGCGCGCCGGTGCCAAAGTGGACATCAAGATCAAGCAAAGCCGTCGGCATCTTGTGATCGGTGCTGAACAACCAGGCCAGCGAGGTCGCCAGCATCGAAGCGCCAACCCCGCCGCGGGTGCCGACGATTGCCGTCGAGATGTGGCGCTTGGCGGCATGAGCATCGGTATGGCGCGGCGCCGAGAATACCGTCTGCGCCTGGATCAGCGAATCGCGGATCTGCCCTGGTGAAAGCGGCTTGAGCAGGTAATCATGGATACCGCTGGCAACCAGATCGCGATAAAGCCGCACATCGTTGACCTGACCGACGGCGATCACCACCGTGCCAGGCTCGCAGACTTCGGCAAGGGCGTTGATGTCGTTGAGCGGATCGCCGCTTTCCGACAGATCGACCATCAGGATGTTCGGGCTGGCGGCGATCGAGAGTGATTGCACCGCGTTGCGCAGGCCGCCCTTGTTGCACTTTTCCGGCTGCCAGCCCATCTCGATGATGACCGGGCGCAGGACTTCGAGTGCTGCTTCATCGCACAGAAATGCGGCGAAGGGATCGCGATTGCCAGGCATGGATGCTTTCCAGGGCGCGTTCATCGGTTTATTCCCCCGACTTCGTAGAAGTCTGTTTAAGTGTCTTGCCGCCGCCGCCCGATGGCGCGGCTTCACGATAGGTGTCGATAGCCTTGGTGCTGCTCAACACAGTGCTCTGGCTCGGGCCTTTGACGCCCTTGATCAGATCCTCGGGATTGGCGATCATGACAGAAAAGTTGCCGTTGACCGCGCAGCCATAGCCGCTTGTCGTGGCGTTATGCATGTTGGTATCGGTCTTGGTGCCCCAGTCAGGGCAGCCCTTCACCGAAGCGGAGGAGCGGGTCACGACCACACGCACAGTGCCGGCATTGACATAGCCCGGTGTGGTGGGAGCATCGTCGGTTACCAATATGCCAAAGCGCGAGGCGACGGCTTCAACCATGGCACGGGCGGCAGTGCTGTTCACCGGATCATCGATCGAAATGCGATCACCATAGCGCAGGTCCATGGCTTCGAACCAGCCGCTGAGCCGGCGCTGTTCGGAAGGGGCTATGCCGCCGGGTCCGCTGGCCAGATCGAAGGTGTAATTGGTGCGCTGGACCACCGGCTGGTGGACGCTTTCCAGACCCCTGTTGATCGGAACGCCGGGGCTGGTGCAGCCGGCCAGGCCGCTGCTGCACAGAGCAATGAGGAGGGCGGTGGCCGCCTTGCGATGGAAAAGTTTGGTCATGGTTCTCACCTTCCTCAGTTCAGCGAAAAGCCGGGCTTGGGCGCAATCGCTTCCGCGCTGCGGGCCTCACCGGATTTCTTTGGGCCGGATTTATTTGGGCCGGTTTTTTTAGCGGTCATTGGCGCGGCTGGCTCATCGAGCAGGCCTATCTTTGGCGCGATACTGGCATCGGGTGCCATGCTCGGCTTGGGCCGGTCGCCGCCGGTCTTGCCATCGGTCTGGATGTTGCCCAGCAGCTGCTGTCCCAGATTCGGCGCCTCAAAGCCATCGGTTGGCAGCTTGATGTCATTGGCGTTGACCGGGTTGACCAGATAAGGTGTGACAATGATCACCAGTTCGGTCTGGCCCTTGCGGAACTCAGTCGAGCGGAAAAGATTGCCCAGAATCGGGATGTCGCCCGCCCCCGGTGTCTTATCGATGGTTGATTGGGCATTATTGCTCATCAGACCGGCGATCATGAAGCTTTGGCCTGAACCCAGCTCCACCGTGGTTTCAGCCCGGCGAATGGTCAGTGCCGGAACCTGGAAGCCGTTCAGCGAAACTGCGCCCTCGCTTGAAAGCTCGGAAACTTCGGGACGGACGCGGATCGAGATCCGGCCGTTTGACAGCACCGTCGGCGTATAGGCAAGGCTGACCCCGAAACGCTTGTACTCGATCGAAGTCGAACCAAGCCCCTGACTGATCGGGATCGGATATTCGCCGCCCGCCAGGAAATCAGCGGTTTCTCCCGAAAGCGCGGTCAGATTGGGGCTGGCCAGCGTGGTGACAAGGCCATCGCGCTCGGCAAGATCAAAGGCGGCGGCAAGGTCAAGGCCAAGGAACTTGCCAAAGCCGCCCAGCGTGGTCTTGCCGCTGATGCCGTTGAAGCTCACTGAGCCTGGTACGGCCGGGGTGACGCCAGTGGCGGGCGTGCCTGGTGTGATCGTCAGCGCACTGCCGCGGCCGCTGGCAACGCCGAATTTGAACCCGCTGGTAGTATCACGGCTGAGCAGGTTACCACCCAGCGAACGCACCAGCGAACGGCTGACCTCGGCAAATTTCACCTGCAGGTTGACCTGCATTGGCGTTGCCATCTTCAGGCGGCTGATGATGTTCATATCCTTGCCGACGAATGCCTGAACCAGGCGCTGGGCCTCGGCGGCATCTTCGGGCGCACCGATGGTGCCAGTCAGCAAAAGTGTTCCGGTGCCGATGTTCGATACCGAGATCTTGGCATCGGGCATGGCCAGACGCATCATCTGATCGACGCTGTCGATGTTAGAACCAACACGGATGTTGGCTGACCAGACGATCTGGCCCGCAGCGTTGCTGGCATAGACCGTGGTTTCACCACCGCCCTTGCCCATGATATAGAGCTGGTTGGCCGACTTTACCTGAACATCGGCAACTTTTTCGTCCGCAACGAAAATGTCGCTCATACGCCCCGGAACATTGATCAGCTGGCCGCGTCCGATCGACAGATTGATATCCTGCGAAGGACGGGTCACTGACTGGGCCTGAGCTGAAGCAGCGGGCACCAGGGCCAGCGGAACGGAGAGGCAGGCGGCAGAGAGCAGCGTGGAAATCAGGCGTTTCATGGTTTTGCCCCTCGAAAGCGCTATGCGGCAGGTGCCTGTGTGAAAAGTATCTGGGTGAATGGTCATGGTGCTACTTCCCCACCGGCTCGTCGGTGGTGGTTTTGCCGCGTGTGACACGGATTACCGGACCGGCATTCATGAACGGCATGGCTGGGCCCGAGCTGCGGACAGCGGGTCCTGCTGTGGCCATGCCACCACGGCCCATTGCCGGTGCAGTGCGGCGCTGAAAGCGTGAGACATCGCCGCCGGTGGAGAATGTGCCGAAGCTGTTGTCGTTGGGCTTGTTCATCGCCAGCGTCAGGATGCGATCTTCTTCTTCCTTGCTCGCGTTTTCAGGCACCTTGACCGCGCCGCTGGCGATAAGTCGTTCCAGCTCGACCTGATTGTCGGCGATCGAGCGCAGCGCCAGGCTGAGCGTACCGATGGTTTCGGCAACCGCGATTTTTTCAGCAATGCGCGGTGTCACTTCGAGTGTGACGGTGCGAAATTCGCGAACCACCGTCTTGCCATCAACCACTTCGCTATCGGTTGACTGATCCGTGGCAAGCACACGCAGATTGCGCAAGATCGTTTCGGTGGCCTTGAGTGCTTGCGCATCATCGCCCCCGCCGCGGACGGTCTGGGTCAGCATCAGGTCAATGTGATCACCCGGAAAGATGAAGCCGGCGACACCGGTGCGCGAGGACACGTTGATCGTGATGGCGCGCATACCAGGCCCAAGAGCGGCGGCAAGGAAGCCGCGGTCGCCGGGCTTGACCAGTGCGCCCTGAGTGAGCGGTTGACCGGCCGTGGTCGGAAAACGCACGACCGTGCCAAGCAGCTTGCTCATATCGGCCTCGCCTTCAACGAAGTAGGCATCCTGGACCATATCTTTGGGCCACAGCTGGAAGCCGATCGAATCTGCGGTGATGATCGTGCCGGCAGGCAGAGCCCGCTGGGCAACCAGTACCTTGGGACCTTGCGGAACCTGTTTCGCATTGGCTTCAGCTTGCGGAGCGGAAGCGCCGGCAAACAGACTGCGTGCGGCCAGCGCCGTGCCGATCGCGATGACCAGAGCACCAAACAGCAGCAGAAGTTTCTTCTTGTCCATGGCTTTGCAAGCCCCCTTGAGGAATTCTAGGATAAAGTGGAATTCGTAGGATTAAGCCCTAAGAATGGTTCCAAATGGTTAAAATCAGGTTCACCCTGCGCCGGATGCGCCAAGCATCGGCAAGCTTTTGCCGACAAGAGTGAAAAGCCCGGCCGCTGAGATGGCAATTCCATAGGGAATGGCGACCCGCCCGGTCTGGCGGCGAATAACGTGAAGGGCACCGAACAGAATGGTGAGCAGGCCGCCCAGCAAGGCCATGACGATCACCAGGAACAGGAAGTTTGCCGGAACTATCCACAAGGCCAGTGCAGTCAGCAACTTGACGTCACCCCCGCCCATGGCGCGCATGGCAAACAGCACGGCAGTAATGATGAAGGTGACCAGCGCAACGCCCAGCTGCCAGCCGATGTCCGGCCAGCCAAGGCCGCTCGACCACCAGAACAAAGGTGCAGCAAGAGCAACGGCAGCATTCAGCCAGTTGTCAATCTGACGGCGGCGGAAATCGGTGAAGGCGGCAATCAGCAATGCGATTGCCAAGGCCCCGATCAGTCCATACGTAAGATACTCGCTTCGCAAGGTAATGCCCCTAGCCCGGTCTTCAGCAGGCAGGTCTAACGGGGAGTGCTTACCAAATAGTAACCAGAGGGATGAGGCCGGTGTTAGGTATCCAGACGGTGGCAGGCGCTGCATTCAATCAAGACTTCAATCGCCGGGCGATCCCGGCGGCAGCGACAGAATCCCGCTGGCTGACCAGTGATGGCTGGCCGGTCCGCCGGATTGACTGGGAAGCCCCTGTCCGCCCGCGCGGTTCATTGCTGTTCATGCCGGGGCGCGGCGATTTTTATGAGAAATATCTCGAAACGCTCGATCACTGGCACCGGCGCGGCTGGCGGGTGACCGCCTGCGATTGGCGCGGACAGGCAGGATCGGGGCGGCTGGGCAATGATGCCGTCACCGGCCACATCAGCGATTTTGGCCAGTGGATCGATGATCTTGCCGGTTTCTGGACAAGCTGGAAGGCCGAAACACCGGGTCCGCATGTGCTGGTCGGTCATTCGATGGGCGGCCATCTGGTGCTGCGCGCACTGGCCGAGGGCCGCGTTGACCCCGATGCAATGGTGATCTCCGCGCCGATGCTGGGGTTTCTCAATCACGGCGTACCCAATGGCCTCATGCATCTGGGGGCGCGGCTGATGGGCAAGCTGGGTGATCCTCGCCGCCCGGCGTGGAAGTGGAGCGAAAAGCCGGGGCAGGTGCCCGAAGGCCGCGATCTGCTGCTCACCCATGATGCGGATCGCTATGCTGACGAGATGTTCTGGCGCGACACCCGCAGCGAACTGGTCATGGGGCCGGGCTCGTGGGGCTGGGTGGAGCGCGGTTATGCCTCGATGCGGGTGATCGATGCCCCCGCAGTGCTGGAAAAGGTGCAGACGCCGGTGATGTTGGTCGCCACCAGCGATGACAAGCTGGTCAGCTTCAAGGGTAGCGCGCGCGCCGCGCACCGTTTGCCGCATGGCGAACTGGCGGCATTCGGCGCGGAAGCGCGGCACGAAATCCTGCGCGAGGTAGATGCGGTAAGGGATCGGGCCTTGGCACAGATCGACGAATTTCTTGACCGCAAGGCTCCTAATCGCAACTGATCATGCCATGACCGCGCGTTACGATATTGCCATTGCCGGAGCTGGTATGGCCGGGGCCAGCCTTGCCGCCGCGCTGGTAACTTGCGGCGCGCGGGTGTTGCTGCTCGAGGCGGAGCACGCGCCGGGTTATCATGCGACCGGCCGTTCGGCGGCATTCTGGACCGAAAGCTATGGCGGACCGGGGGTGCAGCCGCTGACCAGCGCATCGGGCGCGGTGTTGCGGGACGGTGGCTACCTGACACCGCGCGGCGCATTGACCATTGCCCGCGCGGGGCAAGCGGCACAGCTTGAGCAATTCGCCGCCAGCTTCGCTGCACAGGGTGTACGGGTCGAGGTGCTGGGCCGCGCGGCACTTGAACAGCATATCGCCGGATTGCAGCCGGGCTGGACGCTGGGCGCGCTGGAGCCCGATTGCAGCGATATTGATGTGGCGCGGCTGCATCAGGATTACCTCGCCACGGCAAGCCAGGGCGGGGCGCAGCTGTGGTGCTTGGCCCGGCTAACCAGCGCAGCGCGAGAGGCCGATGGCTGGCGCATAACCTGTGCTGACGGGCGGCAGGCCCATGCAGGTGTGCTGGTCAATGCCGCCGGGGCCTGGGCGGATGAGGTGGCGCAGCTTGCCGGGGTGAACCGGCTTGGCATCACGCCCTATCGCCGCACCATCGTCCAGCTGCGCACCGCGCCGTCTCCCGTTGCCGCTCTGCCGCTGGTGCTCGATCTGGGGGAGCAGTTCTATTTCAAATCCGAAGCGGGCAAGCTCTGGCTCAGCCCGCATGACGAGGTTCTCAGCCCGCCCTGCGACGCCGCACCTGAAGAACTGGCGGTGGCCGAGGCAATCGACAGGATGCAAACGGTGGTAAACTGGCAGGTCGAACGCGTCGAGCATCGCTGGGCCGGCCTCAGGAGTTTTGCGCCTGATCGCCTGCCCGTCTATGGCTTTGATCTGAGTGAAGCGCGTTTTTTCTGGTTCGCCGGACAGGGCGGCTTCGGCATCCAGACCGCACCTGCGGCGGCGGCTCTGGCGGCTGGATTGCTGTGTGGT
>JANOYZ010000273.1:0-3161 GCA_031429135.1 Novosphingobium sp.
TGCTGATGGTTCGGTCACCACGCCCAAGGGCTTCAAGGAAGCCTATGACGCCTACTGCGAAAGCGGCTGGGGAACGCTGACCCACCTCGAGAAATTTGGCGGGCAGGGCATGCCGCATGTGCTGGGCTTTGTGGTCGAGGAATTTCTCTGCTCGGCCAATCAGGCATTCGCCATGTATTCGGGCCTGACCAATGGTGCGGTGGCATCAATCATGACCAAAGGTTCGCCTGAGCAGCAGGCGATGTACCTGCCCAAGATGATCTCGGGCGAATGGTCCGGCACGATGAACCTGACCGAGCCGCATTGCGGCACCGATCTGGGCATGATCCGCACCAAGGCAGTGCCGCAGGCCGATGGTTCCTTTGCCATCACCGGCACCAAGATTTTCATCTCTGCTGGTGAGCACGATCTGACATCGAACATCATCCATCTGGTGCTGGCCAAGACCCCCGATGCGCCCGATTCGACCAAGGGCATCTCGCTGTTCATCGTGCCCAAGTTCCTGCTTGATGCCGATGGCAATGCCGGCGCGCGCAATCCGGTGACTTGCGGCGCGATCGAAAACAAGATGGGCATCCACGGCAATGCCACCTGCGTACTCAACTACGATGAGGCCAAGGGCTGGCTGGTCGGCGAGGAGAACAAGGGTCTCGCAGCCATGTTCATCATGATGAACGCGGCGCGGCTGGGCGTTGGCGTGCAGGGACTCTCGCAGGCAGAGGCCGCCTATCAGAACGCGGTAATCTATGCGCAGGAACGGCGGCAGGGCAGGGCGCTGACCGGCGCGGCTGAACCCAATGAGAAGGCCGATCCGCTGTTCGTCCACCCTGATGTGCGGCGGATGCTGATGGATGCCAAGGCTTTCACCGAAGGCTTCCGGGCTTTCGCCCTGTGGGGCGCTCTGCAAGTCGATCTCAGCCACAAGGCCGCCACCGAGGAAGAGCGCGCACTGGCTGACGAAATGATCAGCCTGCTCACCCCGGTGATCAAGGGCTATGGCACCGACAAAGGCTTCGATACCGCTGTCAACATGCAGCAGGTCTGGGGCGGCCACGGCTACATTGCCGAAAACGGCATGGAGCAGTTCGTCCGTGACGCTCGGATCGCGCAAATCTATGAAGGTGCCAACGGCGTCCAGGCGATGGACCTGGTCGGCCGCAAGCTTGGCCAGAATGGCGGCAAGGCCGTGCAGGCCTTCTTCGCCATGGTCGACAAGGACTGCGCCGAGGCCAAGGCTGAGCCGCAACTGGCAGACCTCGCCGCTCGCGTCGAGAAAGCCAATGGTGAACTCAAGGCGGCAACCATGTGGCTGATGCAGAACGGCATGGCCAATCCCAACAACGCCGGAGCAGGCGCGCATCATTACATGCACATCATGGGCATCGTCGCACTCGGCATGATGTGGCTGCGCATGGCCAAGGTGGCCGCTGCGTCTCTGGCAGCAGGCAACGGGGACAAATCGTTCTACGAAGCCAAACTGGTCACTGCACGCTACTTTGGAGAGCGTTTCACCCCCGATGCAGGTGCCTTGCGCCGCAAGATCGAAGCGGGCAGCGGGACGATGATGGAACTGCCAGAAGAGGCTTTTGCCACGGCCTGACATCTCCGGGAAAACACCAGTATCGCTGCCGCGACGCTTGAGCGGCATGGATTGCTTGCGCGCTCACGTGATGGCATCAACTGCCTGAACCGGGAGAGACATCTGATGCAGCAGCGTAGACTGGATTCGATCCGGGTTGATTGGCCAGCGCCAGATAATGTGCCCGCAAACCTGCGCGTGGACCTGAGCTGGGCACTGGGCATGACGGCCAACGATCTGGTGGACCCCTATGAGCCGTGTGGCTGGCTGAGCGGGGCAGATATACCGCGCTTGTTGTTCAACCCCGCCAAGCCCGATGGCCAGGCCGGATTTGGCGCTGCCGGAGGTTCGCGCGGCACCTGGGTAGTCACGCATTACAAAGACATAGAGCGAGTCTATTCGGACAATGACTGCTTTTCAAACAAGGGCACGGCCGAATTTCAGCGCATGATCGGCGAAAACTTCCGTTCGATTCCGCTGGCGATCGATCCGCCTGAACACAGCAAATACCGCCTGTTCCTGATGCCCCATTTCTCGCCCTCGCGGGTCAACAAGATGCAGGACCAGATTCGCGAAGTGGTTACCGAGATGATCGATAGCTTTGCGGACAAGGGCGAGGTGGACGTTGCCTGGGATTTCGGCCGGGTGTTTCCGGTACGCATTTTCATGAGTCTGATGGGTTTTCCCGCCCCGATGTTCGAGCAGTTCCTTGATTGGGAATGGGATATCCTGCACTCCAATTCGCATGAAAAGATGTCAGCCGCGCTGCGCGGTGTGCTGGATTTCCTGCGCGGATTCATTGCCGAAAAGGAAATTACGCCCGACGATCATCTGGTTTCGGCCATTGTTCACGGCACGATAGAGGGCAAGCCGCTGACCGATGATGAAAAAATCGGCATGGTCTGGTTCCTGTGGCTCGGCGGCCTCGATACCGTTGCCGCAACGATCAGCCACATGTTCCGCCGCATGGCGCTGGAACCCGGAATTCAGCGCCAGCTGCGCGCCAATCCCGATCTGATTCCTTCCGCCGTTGAGGAGTTTCTGCGCACCCAGCCAATTTTGAGCTCCGGGCGTTCGGTCAAGAAAGACTTCGAATGGCACGGCGTCAGCATGAAAGCCGGGGACACGGTCCAGTGCCTCAATCCCTCGGGCAACTTCGATCCCGCACAGTTTCCCGATCCGCGCAAATTTGACATGACCCGCAAGGGCAACCGCCACTTCACTTTTGTCGCCGGGGTACATCTGTGCCTCGGCGCACCGCTGGCACGGCGGGAACTGCGCATCCTGCTGGATGAGTGGCTCAAACGGATACCGGACTTCACCGTCAAACCCGGGGCAGACACCTCGGTGTACCCGTTCCTGCTTTCGATCAGGAACCTGCCGCTGGTGTGGAAGGTTTAGAGGACTAAAGCGGGATGCGGTCAGGTTAATCGACCTGTTCGAGCGCGCTCATTCCGGCAGGAAATCCGGCACTGACAGATAGCGCTCGCCCGTATCGAAGTTGAAGCCAAGCACCCGCGATCCCGCCGGCCGTTCCTTCAGCTTTTGCGCAATCGACGCCAAGGTCGCCCCCGAGCTGATC
>JANOYZ010000274.1:0-17817 GCA_031429135.1 Novosphingobium sp.
CGGGTATTGCCCTGCCCTTCGTGATCCCAAGCTATGCGGTCGTTGATGCGCGCGCGGGTTACGAGTTTGGCGACCGCCGTTACAAAGTGATGGTCTGGGGCAAAAACATCTTCAACAAATACTACGTCACGAACGCCGCCCATTATCTCGACACGACGGTCAGATTTGTGGGGCAGCCAGCCACCTACGGCATTACCTTGAGCATCAAGAACTGATTGCGACCATAGCTGCGATTCGCTGGGTTTCAGCGGATCGCAGCCAGGTTCGGGTCTGACTGGGAGTAAACCATGTACAGTCACATGATGATCGGCAGCAACAATCTGACCCGATCAAAAACATTCTACGACGCGCTGTTTGGCGCTGTCGGAGGCGCTCCGGCAACCATCGATGAGCTTGGGCGGCTGTTTTACATGCACAATGGCAGCATGTTCGTTGTCACAAAGCCGATCAATGGCGCTCCGGCGAGCTTTGGCAATGGCAGCACGATCGGGTTCGCCATCAATAGTCCCGCGCAGGTCGATGCTTGGCACAAGGCCGGGGTCGGGCATGGCGGCACTTCGATCGAGGACCTGCCGGGTGTGCGCGATAGCATGCTGGGCGACCTGTATCTCGCGTATTTGCGCGATCCTGACGGAAACAAGCTTTGTGCCCTGCATCAAATGGCGACCGCAGGATGAAACCCGAGCCGACTACCCGGCTACTAATTTAGCACCTGGACACTACGCGAACGACGTCTTGGTCGGCAGCACCACCGTCGCCCCCCCCTTCGCGGTAACCTCGCCCAGCTGGTTCTCCACCCGCAGCGTCAGATCGACGACATGCGCGCCGTCATCAACGCGCTTTTCGACGATGTCTGCGCGGCACCACGAAACGTCACCGAAGATGTTCGGCCGCCGCACCGAGACGTTCAGGCGGCGCAGGAAACCGCCGTCGCCCATCCAGTTGGTCATGTGCTGCCCCATCCACGAGATGCGCTGCGGACCGACGTCATAGCCTCCGGGCATCCCCACCTCGCGCGCCATCTTGCCCTCGGTGTGGCCGCGCGCGGCGCTGTCCTGCGCGCCGGTCTCGGGATTGACGAAAGCGTCAGCGGGGTGGCGCTTGCGGTGCATCACGGCGCGGCGGTGTGACTGGTAGCTGTGGCCGCCGCCCGAATACCAGCAGATCATGTCGGTGATGTTGAGCGGACCCTTGAGCATCGGCTGGATTGCGGTGCCGACCTCGACATCTTCCCAGAAGCGCGGGCGGCTCCTTCGCAGTTCCTCGGTCTCAATCGCATGGGCGATGGCCTCCAGCTCTTGCGGAGAATAGCTGTGCGTTTCGCGCGGCGCATAGCTGAGGCCCCCGCTCGCCTTTGATCGCGCTGTCCGTGCGGTATGGCCATGCGCCACACAGACCAGTGCCCCGTGCTGATTGGTGTAACGCGTCTCGCCGGTCTGGATGATGAATTTGGCCGCCTTGCCGCCAGCCTTCTCGACCGCGTCGAGCAACTTGGCGCTCACCGTGAAGCTATCACGGTGGCGGATCGGCGCGTACCATTCGAAGTCAGTGCCACCATAGAGCCACTGAATGCCGCGCAGCTTGGGCGCGACCACTGTCGTATCAATCGTGTAGAGAAAGCAGCCAGGGGCCAGCGCCGAGCCATATGCTGACGCCGCGCCATAGGCCGGATCGGTGAACAGCGGATTGTCGTCGCCGAGACCCCAGCAGAAGTGGCGCACTGCATCGGGCGAGGCTTCGGTGTTCCACTGCTGTCCGGTGCGGCGCAGCTCGACGCCAATGAGTTCGCGTGCCTCCTCCAGTGCGCCCGGCCACAGCGCAGGGGTCTGCGTGGATGTCTCTGCTGCGGTCATTGCCAGGCCTTCGCTTCCAGCGCAACTTCGCCCAAAGGCCCGTGCGCCCGCAATGTCCATTCGTCGGCGTCGCGCGAAAGTGTCAGCGTCAGCGGTGCGCCGCACAGCATCGGTGCGAGGTTTCGGCTGCGCAATCCCGCTGGCTTGCCGCCAACATGCGCACGGAACATCTCAAGCAGCAGCATGGTCGGAACGCTCCCGTTCACGAGCAGCGCCGGATAGCCTTCGGACCGTGCGTATGCGAGGTCATAATGAATGCGGTGCGGGTTGTCGGTGATCGCCGAGTAGCGGAACAGCATCGTCTCGTCGGGGGTCACGACGCGTAAGACGTCTGCCCGGGGGATTGGCGTTGCAGCCGGTGCCGGAGGTGGCGCTTGCGTGCTGCTTTCCTCCTCCTCGCGCAACACATAGCTGGTTGTCTCGATCACAACCGGTGTTTCATCGCCATCCAGGCTGATCCGATGTTCGACATCGACCAGCGCGAAACGGCCTGACTTGCCGGTCTTGATGGTGACTTCGCCCGGCTGGCTCGTCCGGCGGACGCGCGCGCCGATGGGGATATCGCCGATGAAATCAATCTTCCGTCCGCCCATCATCAAGCGCGGCAGGCCCAGATCGGGCAAGGTAACGCCCAGATGCGCCGCGCCATCAGCGCGCAGTTCTGATTGAGGGGTTGGCGGATTGAACAGCGCCACATGCCAGCCGCGCGGCAGCGGGTCTCCCTCTTTGAAGCTTGCTGGATCGCGGTCAAGCAATGCGGCCATGCGCCGGACGAGCGGCAGTGCACAGACGTCGTCGGCCTGTTCGCTCATGCCGCAAGCTCCCCGGCAACGATTTGCACCCGGCGTCCAACCCACTCTTCGCTTTGCATCCCCGCGATGATCTCATTCACGTCAGACACCACGAGCGCGCGCGCGCCATCGTCGGTATCGATCAGCGCCACTGCCCGCGGTTGCTCGCCGCGTACGTGCAACACCGTGCAGCCCGCAACCCGACCAGCCCCGGTGTAATCCAGAACCACCGGCAACTCAGCTGCCGCTGCGGCGACCTCAGCCGTCACGTCGCGGCTGACGAAGCCGTTTCGCGGCGGTTCACTCGACCACAAAGCAAAGGCCTGTTTGGTCAGGATGCCGGACACGCAGGAAAGCAGCGCGGTGCGCCCGGCACCGGCACGCAGCAACTGGGCCGCACGTGCCGTCGCCTGGAAGAAATAATTGTTGTAAGGCCCGCCTGCGAAAGCCATCGATCCGGTGATGGTCGTGTCGCGATCCGGCGGTAGATCGAGCGCGTCGGCGAAAGTGTCGACTGCGATGGGAAAGCAGCTGTAGAGTTCGATCAGGTCGATATCGCTCGCCGCCATTCCGCCCGCTTCGAGCACTGCCCGCGCGGTCGCATCGGCGCCGGGCGAGCGGATGAGATCGGCACGCGCCGAGAGCGAAACCATATGGTTCGATTCCGCACTGGCGAGCGGAAACACCCAGCGCGACCGGTCGATGCCCGATGCCTCTGCCCGCTCCGCCGAACAGAGCAGCAGCGCTGCTGCCTGATCGACATTCCAGGTCGAGCAATGCGCGCGGGTGTAGGGGAAGGCCTGCATCGGATTGCGCGGGCCGTGGTCACGGATCGTCGCCGCATCGAGGGCGACACGTGTCCAGCCGTCGGGATTGGCCGCCGCGATTTCCGCAAACCGGGCGTAGCGCGCCGCCAGCCGGTCACGATGGGCATCGACCGACAGACCGCCCGCCGCCCGCCGCGCGCTTTCCAGCATCGCATACAGACCGACCGGCATCTTCAGGCCCGCCGCGACCTCCGCCGGATGGCGCAGCTCGGCCTTGGGTTCCAGCCGCACATCGGGTTCATCGTCCTGATCGCGTTCGTCCGCGCGTGTTCCGGCGAGCTTTGCCCGCAATATCCGGTAACCCGCATCCGATCCTGTCACGAGCGCGCTGTCGACCTTGCCGTCCGCAATCGCCTGGCAGGCGTTGGCGATCAGCGTTTGCTGCAACACACCGACGTTCGACACAATCGTTGTCGCACCGGTCGCACCGATGGCGCGGGCAATTTCTCCCGAGGGGTTGCGATAGCGCCAACGCCCGCGCGGCACCGCAATGCCGCGGACTTGGCCTAGCAGAGCAGGCACACCACAATCCGCGCCTGCCGCGCGCACTGCCTCCAGCATCAGGTCAATGGGTTCGAGCGCGAGCGCGGGATCCTCTTCGCGGCGCATCGCCACACCGACGCCGACGAGCACTGGCGTGTGCGGGGGGATCGCACCGGCACTCATGCGGCGATCTCGCAGAGCGCCGCCGCGCGTTCGCGCAACTCGGCTTTCTGGATCTTGCCATTCGCGTTGCGTGGCAATGCGATCGTCTCGATCACAACATCTCCCGGCACTTTGTAGTCGGACAGTCGTTCCGAGCACCATAAGCGGACTCGATCCGGCGTCAGCTGGTCATCCGCAACCGTTACGAACGCCACCACCGCTTCGCCCAGCATCGGGTCGGTGCGCCCGACCACGGCCGCCTCAACCACCCCGTCGAGCCCGGCAAGCACGCTTTCGACCTCAGCCGGATAGATTTTGAAGCCGCCGCGATTGATCATGTCCTTCTTGCGGTCGGCGATGCGGACATAGCCGTCGGCATCGATGCTGCCGATGTCGCCCGATTTCCAATAGCCGCCGGAAAACGAGGCTGCAGTCGCATCGGGGTTTTGCCAGTAGCCGGGGATCACCATCGGCCCCGCGATCCAGAGTTCGCCATCGGTACCGGGCAGCACTTCGCGGCCTTTATCATCCATCACCTTGATATCCCCGCACGTCACCACGCGGCCGATGCTGTCCGCCCGCGCGGTGCCTTCGCCCGGCGGCATGATCGTCGCGGGCGATGTCGTCTCGGTCGCGCCATAGGCGTTACACATCGCCAGCCACGGAAAGGCGGCGGCAAAACGCGCAATGGTCGGCTCGGGCATCGGCGCGCCGCCATAGGCCGCGATCCGCCATGATTTTAGGTCGAAGTCAGCGAGGTCTGGCTCGAGCAAGCACAGCCCGTACATCGCCGGGACCATCAGCGCGTGGGTGATGCGTTCCCGCTGGGCAAGTTCAAGTGCGGCGCGGCGTTTGAATTCGGGCAGCATGATCAGCGTGCCGCCCAGATAGAGGAAGGGCATTAAGACGCCGCACAAACCGCTGACATGTGCCCACGGTACGCACACCAGCGTGCGCTCTTCATCGCCGAGCCCGAAGGCGTCGCGCCAGTGCAGGCAGGAATGGACTGCACCCAGATGGGTGAGCATCGCGCCCTTGGGCTTGCCTGTGGTGCCGGAAGTATAAAGGATCGCGAACAGGGCTTCTTCATCGGCAGGCGCAGCGGGCGGCGGAGAATCGCCGAGGACAATCGCTGCGCGCCATGCGGATGCCGAGACATCAAAGCGCGCGGCGGGTGCGGCCGGGGCTGCTTCGATAACATCAGCAAACTCGGGCCCGTAAATGATGGCCGAAGGAGTGCAGTCCGCACAGATATAGTCCAGCTCTGCCCCGCGTGAACGGCTGCCGACCGCGACCAGCACCGCCCCAAGCCGCAGGATCGCTACCACCGCCCGAACCGCATCAATGCCGTTCGCCAGCATCACCGCAACCCGGTCACCAGCGCCGACCCCGCGCGCCGCCAGCAATGCGGCGAGCGATCCCGCTTGGGCATTCAAGTCAGCATAACTCAGCCGTTCGTCGCCCTCGACGACGGCCACTGTATCAGGCCGCTCGGCCGCAAGTTTTGCGATTTGATTGGCCAAGTCGGTGGCGCGTTCGGGGTAGCAAGTAACCACGCGGTCCCAGTGCACCTCGGCTCTCAGCTGTCCCCCGTCCATCCGACCGTCACGATCCTCAATCTTCAACAACTCTTAGTTCTCGCTCGCCGAACTCACGTCGGCTGCAGCCGCCAGAACGGCTTCCAGAATGGTTGCATATGCCTGAACATCCCGTTCGACGCGGCGGCGCGCCAGATCAGCATCTCCCGCCTCGATCGCCTCCAGAATGCGCGCATGCGCGTACCGCACCCGCTGGCGCACTTCTGCAGATGCGAACTCCTTGATTTGCGAGGCTTCGAACATCAGCCCGCTGACCGAGGATGCGAAGGCGTGCAGCAGATCGTTGTGGCTGGCCGCAGCGATCGCCTCGTGCCAGTTGACGTTTTCCTCAAGGAACGCGCTCAGATCGTTGTCGGATGCCCATTCGATCCGTTCCGCAATCGCGTGCAAGTTCGCCAAATCGGCATCGGTGCGCCGCACCGCAGCCAGTGCCGCCACCATCGGCTCCAGTGCCAGCCTTACCTCAACCAGCGCGCGGACCGAGACGCTGCGCCCCTTGACGTAAAGGTTGATATGGCCTGCCAGTTGATCAGCGGTCGGCTGGGAAACGGTTGTCCCGCCGTAGCGGCCGGCGCGCGTATTAACCAGCCCTTGAGCTTCGAGGATGCGCAATGCTTCCCGCACAGATCCACGACTCAGCCCCGTTGTCGATACCAGTTCCCGCTCGGTCGGCAGCGCCGCACCCAGATTATACCCGTCGCCCAGGATTTCCTGTTTCAGCCGTTCGGCCAGAACGTCACTCGACTTGGGTACTTTGATGCGCCCAAGCCCCTCCAGCAGGGTTTCCGCATGTGAGTTCGTCGGCGAAAGATCAGTGGTCATGCGCGAATCCTATACTCTTTAGACTAGACAAGTCAATTGTTGGACCATAAACAAATGTTCCTTGGGAAGGATCGGGCGGATGGACTCTATTGACGCAAACGTCGGAAAATTCCAACCGCTTGCCGGCGTGCGCGTGCTCGACTTCACCAAAATCCTCGCCGGGCCGCTTTGCACCCAATATCTCGCCGATCTCGGAGCTGATGTCGTAAAAGTGGAGCCGCCGGGCGGCGACGACACCCGCGCCTGGCCGCCATTCGCCACAGGCGTGGGGGCGATCTTCACGGCAGTCAATCGTAACAAACGCGGGATCGCGTTGAACCTGCGCAATAGGTCAGGTCTGGCCATCGCTCACGCCCTGGCCCGCGATGCTGACATCGTCGTCGAAAGCTTCGGTCCCGGCGCTGCCGACCGGCTGGGAATCGGCTGGGATCAGCTGTCCGCACTCAATCCGAAGCTCGTCTATGCCAGCATCTCGGGCTACGGAACGCAGGGGCCGATGAAAGACGGCAAGGGCTATGACCTGATCGCCCAGGCATTTACCGGCATGCTGTCGCTGACGGGTGAGCCGGGCGGCCCGCCTGCGCGCTCACCCTTCTCACCGGTCGATCAGGCGACAGGCTATCACGCGGTGATCGGCATCATGGGCGCGCTGATGCAGCGGGACAAAACCGGTCGCGGGGTGAAGATCGAAGCATCCTTGTTCGATTCCGCCGTTGGCCTGCTCGGCTATTTCCTGCAGAACTACTGGGTGCGCGGGACAGAGCCAGAGCGGCCCGGTTCCGGCCACGAATCGCTGTGCCCTTACCAGGCTTTTGCAACGGCTGACTCGCCGATCATCCTGGGCATCGCCAACGACAGCTTCTG
Source organism: Novosphingobium sp. (assembly GCA_031429135.1). Lineage (GTDB taxonomy): Bacteria > Pseudomonadota > Alphaproteobacteria > Sphingomonadales > Sphingomonadaceae > Novosphingobium. The sequence continues at coordinate 7,401 of JANOYZ010000274.1, forward strand.
GCGCGCTTTCTGCGAGCTTGCCGGGGAACCGGCGCTGGGCGAGGATGCCAGATTCACTACAAACGGTGATCGTGTCGCCAACCGCGCCGTGCTGATACCGGTAGTCTCGGGCATTCTCGCCCGCCGCAGTCGTGCCGAGTGGCTCGCGGAATTGGCTGCGCGCAGCATTCCTTGCTCGCCAGTCCACACACTGGGTGAGCTGTCTGGCCATCCGCACACCGAAGCTTCGGGCATGGTGCTGCATGACGGCAGCTTCCAGACAGTCGCATCGCCGCTGCGCGCGGACGGTGAGCGCCTCGCGCTGCGGCTGCGCCCGCCTGCGCTTGGCGAGCACAGCCGGGCCGTGCTGGCTGAGCTCGGTTATGACCCAGACCAGATCAACGCGCTGATCGCAGACGGCACCTTGCACACCCATGATTCCACCAAACTCGGGAGTTAAATATGACCGATACCCAGACCCTCACGCGCGATTTTGACGCGCTCCACGAAAAGTACCTGGCCGAGCGTGACAAGCGCCTGCGCAGCGACGGCACTGCCCAATATGTCGCGGTCGATAACCCCTTCATCGGCGAAATCGATGACCCCTATGCCGGCGCACGGATCGAGCGGGAACCGGTCAGCGAAGATGTTGACGTGGTGATTGTCGGCGGCGGCTTTTCGGGTCTGCTCTCCGCCGCCAGCCTGTTCAAGGAAGGCGTGACCAACATCCGGGTGATCGAAAAGGGCAGCGAAGTTGGCGGCACATGGTACTGGAACCGCTATCCCGGCTGCCGCTGCGATGTGGACGCCTATACCTATCTGCCGCTGATCGAGGATCATGGCGCGATGCCCAAGGAGCGCTATTCACGCGCGCCCGACATCCTCGGCCATGCCAAACGCATTGCCGCCCGCACCGGGATACAAGAAAAGACCCTGGTGCAAACCGGAGTTAACGGCACCGATTGGGATACAGCGGCTGGCCGCTGGATCGTCACCACCGACCGGGGCGACACGATCCGCGCACGATTTGTTTGCCTGGCCAGCGGCATCCTCAGCCGTCCCAAGCTGCCTGGCATTCCCGGCGCACGCGACTTCAAGGGCCACACCTTTCACACCTCGCGCTGGGACTACGACTACACCAAGGGTGATACGACCGGCGGGCTGACCGGGCTGAAAGACAAGCGTGTCGCGATCATCGGCACCGGTGCCAGCGCAGTGCAGGCGATCCCGTATCTCGGTGAATGGTGCAAGCAGCTCTACGTCGTCCAGCGCACGCCAGCTGCGGTTGATGACCGCGAAAATGTGCCCACCGACCCCGAATGGTGGAACAGCCAGGAACCCGGCTGGTGGGAAAAGCGCGCACTCAATTTCGAAGGCTTCGTCAATTCGATCCCGCAGACCGAAGACCTGGTCCAGGACGGCTGGACTCGCAACTGGGGCAAGATGACCCATGCCATGTACAAGGGCGAGACGCCTGAGGAGATGGCGCGGCTGCGGCAGGAAGCAGACTTTGAGAAGATGGAGGCAATGCGCACGCGGATCGCCAACATCGTCAAGGATCCCGTGACTGCCGAGGCACTGAAGCCCTATTTCAACTGGATGTGCAAACGCCCGCTGTTCGTCGATGGCTATTTCGAAACCTACAACCGGCCCAACGTAAAGTTGATCGACACCGAGGGCCGCAGCCTGGACAGAATCACCGAAAAGGGCATCGTGTTCGATGGGCAGGAATACGAAGTCGACTGCATCATCTACGCCAGCGGCTTCGAAGTCGCCTCGCCGCCAGACCGCACCGCCGGCTTCGATATGAAGGGTGTCGGGGGCATCACGCTGTCCGAATACTGGTCGCCGCGCCGCAAAACGCTGCATGGCATGTTGTCGCACAATTTTCCCAACATGGGCATCATCAGCGGCCTGAAGCACGCCGGGATCACCTGGAGCATCACCTTTATGAACCGCCGCCAGGCCGAACACTTCGCGGCCCTGGTGAAGCATTGCCTCGATCGGAGCGTGAATTTCGAAGCGACCGAGCAGGCCGAGCAGGATTGGCTCGCGGTGCTGGCGGAAAAGGCACAGGAGGACATTACCTTCCTGCGCGAATGCACCCCGGGCTATTACAACAATGAGGGCAAGGACCAGCGCGACTCGATCTGGCTTAGCAACTATGGCGGCGGCCCCTTCGAGTACATGGACGTGCTGCGCGACTGGATCGGCAACGACGCTGCAATCGAGCGAGACCTCACATTGACGCCCGCGAAATGACTCTTTCTGCCGAAGTCACCCAACTGGCTCAGCGGGTTGAAATGTTCGTGCGGGAAACAATCGTGCCCTATGAGCGCGACCCCCGCTGCGGCGCGCATGGTCCAGCGGGCGATCTGGTGGCGGAGATGCGCACAAAAGCCCGCGCTGCCGGGCTGATGACGCCGCATATACGCCCCGATGGTTCGCACCTGACCCAGCGCGAGACGGCAGCCATCCTGCGCGCCTCGGGCCTGTCAATGCTGGGGCCGGTGGCGCTGGGCACCATGGCTCCGGACGAGGGCAACATGTTTCTGCTTGGCAAGGTCGCAACGCCAGAGCAGCAAGTACGCTTTCTCGAACCGCTGATCACGGGTGAGGCCCGATCAGCCTTTTTCATGACCGAACCGGCGAGCGAAAACGGTGCCGGTTCCGACCCGTCGATGATGCGCACAACCTGCCGCCGCGACGGCAACCACTGGGTCATCGACGGGCGCAAGGCGTTCATCACGGGCGTCGAGGGTGCCAGCGTCGGCATCGTGATGGCCAAGTCCGCCGAGCCGGATTCCGCAGGCGGGGCCTGCATGTTTCTGGTCGAACTGCCCGATCCGGCGATCCGTATCGAACGGATCATGGATACCATCGATTCGTCGTCGCCCGGTGGCCATTCTGTGGTGGTGATCGAAGGGCTGAGGGTGCCGTCCGACCAGATCCTCGGCGCGCCCGGAGAGGGCTTTGCCTATGCGCAAGTGCGCCTGTCCCCCGCGCGGCTGTCGCACTGCATGCGCTGGCACGGGGCGGCGACACGCGCCAACGAGATCGCCTCCGACTACGCCTGCCGCCGCAGCGCTTTCGGCAAGCTGCTGGTCGATCATGAGGGCGTCGGCTTCATGCTGGCCGAAAACCTCATCGATCTGAAACAGGCCGAACTGATGATCGACTGGTGCGCCGATGTGCTCGATGCCGGCAACCTGGGCACCGCCGAAAGCTCGATGACCAAGGTCGCGGTCAGTGAAGCCCTGATGCGGGTGGCTGATCGCTGCGTTCAGGTGATGGGCGGCACCGGTGTTACCCGCGATACCATCGTCGAGCAGGTGTTCCGCGAAATCCGCGCCTTTCGCATCTATGACGGGCCGACCGAGGTTCACAAATGGAGCCTCGCCAAGAAAGTCAAGCGCGATTGGCGGGAACGGCAAGCATGACCATAACGAGCGACGCAGCCATCAATATCGACCGTCTGACGGCCTGGCTGACCGAGCATGTTGCCGGATTTGCGGAGCCACTGTCTCTCAAGAAGTTCGACGGCGGCCAGTCAAATCCGACCTACCTGCTGACGGCTGTCAGTGGACGCTATGTGCTGCGACGGCAGCCGATGGGCCCCATTTTGAAGGGGGCCCATGCGGTAGACCGCGAAGCGCGTGTCATAGGCGCGCTGAGCGGCGCGGGGTTTCCCGTGCCGCGCGTGCAGGCGCTGTGCACCGATCCGGCGGTGATTGGTTCCAGCTTCTACGTCATGGACTTTGCCGATGGCCGCATATTCTGGGATGGCGGTTTGCCTGGCGTGCCGCAAGCAGAGCGCGGTGCCTACCAGTCGGCGATGGCGGCAACGATTGCTCAGCTGCACAGCTACGATCCGGTCGCGCTGGGCTTAAGTGACTATGGCCGCTCCGAACGCTATTTCGAACGCCAGCTGCACCGCTGGACAGCCCAGTACCGGGCCGACGAAGCCGCCGGTCAGTATGCCGACATGGATACCGTCGCCGAGTGGCTGGAAGCGCGCGTCCCGCAAGACGCTGCGACCTGCCTGGTCCACGGCGATTACCGGATCGACAATCTGGTGTTCCATCCCGATGAACCACGCATCATCGCCGTGCTCGATTGGGAACTATCGACGCTCGGCGATCCGATTGTCGATTTCGCCTATTCGCTGCTGATGTACCGGGTGCCTTCGGCGCTGCCGTGGGGGCTGGCAGACCGCGATCTCGCCGCGCTTGGGCTACCCGACGAAGCCAGCTATGTTGCCGATTACTGCCGCAGGACCGGGCGCGCGAATATCCCCGACCTCGATACCTACATCGTATTCAACCTGTTCCGTATGGCGGCGATAATCCACGGCATCAAAGGCAGGATGCTGCGCGGCAATGCCGCGTCCGCCCAGGCAGGAGCGATGGTGGCGCAGCTCGATCTCCTGGCCCACATCGCGCGCACGACGGCAGAGCTTGCTGGATAATACCAATCGTCTGTTGATATGACTCTGGCTGGAATTCCCAAATTGGGCTGACTGTGATTCGATTCCTTCTCGGCATTCGAGGAGGGAACGATGGCGATTGCGGTGATGCGGGCTCAGCTGCGACAGCCCGATCATGTGCAGCAGCTTGGCGAGCTCTTGGTCTATGTCGATCTGGCGGGCGCCGCGCACTTTGTCGGACGCCTGTGGGCGCGCCAGGTGCGTAATCGCGAGAGCGCGTCCTTTGAATATGACGCTGACTGGCTTGCCAATCCCTTGAGCATAGCTCGTGCGGGTTCGAGTCCCGCCGTCCGCACCACAGTTACGCAGCGCAGGATGGTTTCACCGAACTCCTAATGGCGCATTAAGCCTAGTTCGTAGGACCGATTTCAGACGCGGGGGATAGTTACCATCTGTAACGGCACATCTGGGGATGGGCTGGAAGCAGGGGGATTCCATGTCCGAAGATGCTGCGGAAAATCTGGGGTATTCGGGGCTGGAAAAGCGCGAAGCGCCGCGTTTCGTGCTGTTGTTGCGGCCTGCCAAAGTCATCACCAGCAGCGGTGAGTATCTGTGTATCCTGCGCGATGTCGCCACCAAGGGCGTGCGGCTACGGCTGTTCCACCCGCTCCCGCCAGAGACAATGGTGGTTCTCGAACTGAGCAATGGTGATCGCTATGAGGTTGAGAAGCTGTGGGAGCGCGACAACCAGGCCGGTTTCAGCTTCATCCATCCCACCCAGCTTGAGCATCTGCTGGAGGAGCGCAGCAGCTTTCACAAGCGCCCGGTGCGGATGCGGCTTGAGGTGCCTTCGCGGATCACTACTGCGGGCGTGACCATGCCGGCCACGCTGCATGATTTCTCACAATATGGCGGGCGAATTGAATGCGACTTGGCTCTGGCGATAAATCAGCGACTGCGGCTTGAACCGCAAGGGCTCCCCGCAATCGATGCCAAAGTGCGGTGGCGCCGTGCTTCCCATGCGGGACTGAGCTTTGAGCAGACCTTCAAGCTTGATGAGCTCGCCCGTCATATCGCCCAGATACAGCCATTTGGCCCGGCGATTCCAGAAGAGGAAGATCCCATCTTCAATGCGAAACGGATGGGCTGAAAGCGATGCCGGGGCAGACCTGACTGGGCCTGCCCCCTCACGGATCACAGCCGGATTTACGCGCCTGATGATATTGCCGCGCCGATCGAAAGCTTGCTGATGCGGCGTGAACCGTAAGCAAAGACTGAACCACCGTCGATTTCCGCTCTGGCCCCCAAGGCTGCACCGATGTCTCCCTCGGAATAGCGACCGCCAAGGCCAGTTCGGGTGTTGTCGTTGTCGATCACGTTGAACCCGGCGATCAGGCCATTGATCTTGGCCTGATAACGGCCCGAGGTCGCATCGTCGCTGGCCTGAGTCGTGCTCGAAAGCGCGCGGCCCCAGACGACCGGGCGGTTGCGGCGGCCATCGCTGCCGCAGGTATCACCCGCACCCTGATTTGATCCGGCGGGAGACTTGCGATCGGAACTGCTGGCGCAATCCCACAGGTCCTGCGCCGCATCCTGGGCAAGGACACCTACTTCACGCGCGCTTGACTGCGCCATCTGCAAACCGTGAGCGTGGATTTCGCCGCTCAGCTGATGCATGGCAGTGCTGATCTGGCCGCGATCAAGCCCGTAAAGCCCATCGAATAGCGCGCTCAGCGTTCCGCCACGGGTTCCGGCAACCGGGCGAACGGCATCGCGAATTCCTCGGAACAGGAGAGGGGTTACGCGAATGACCGTAGGGAACTGGGAAAATGGTTGTAAATTAAGCAGTATTGTTAGGTCGATGACAATTACGGTTCGGCGTGTTCTTCAGCCGGGCTTGAAGGCCAGTGCCAGCCCGTTCATGCAATAGCGCAGACCCGTCGGCTTGGGGCCATCGTCAAACACATGCCCCAGATGCCCGCCGCACCGTGCGCAGAGCACCTCGGTGCGCGAGACGCCAAGGCTGCTGTCCCGCACGGTGATCACCCTCCCGGGGAGCGGCTTCCAGAAACTGGGCCAGCCGGTTCCGCTGTCGAATTTGGTGACTGATGAAAACAGCGGCTGGCCATCAGCGGCGCAGGTGAAAGTGCCTTTGCGGTGTTCGTTCAGCAGTGGCGAAGTTCCGGGGCGCTCGGTGCCCTTTTCGCGCAGGATGCGGAATTGTGCCGGGGTCAGCCGCTTGCGCCATTCCTTATCTGTCAGGGTTATCGGATAGCCGCGCGCTTCTGCCGGACTGCCTGCACCGCAACTGACAAGTACCGGCAGAGCTGCCGATGCGCCGAGCAAGGTCAGAAAGCGGCGGCGGGTGGGTGAATGAGCCATGATCCTGTTCTCCTTACCCTGCATATACGTTTGCGGGCGGGAAAAGGTTTCAGTTATTTGTCATTTTCTCAACCCGCCGGTTTTGCTGCTGGCTTTGCGCTATCGCGGGCCAGCCGCGCAAACAGACCGCGCTTGACCTTCACCACCGCCGGACCGCTCTTCATCACCCGGCGACGGAACAGCTTGGCACCATAGCGGACAAACAGCGCCACCCAGACCGCCTGCCACACCAGCGCCAGCACATGCGGCATCACCGCCCCATCCTGTGCCGCGCGAGCGAGCATGGCAAACGGCGAGCTCAGCGGGAAAGCCTCGGCGGCAAAGGCGAGCATGGAGCCCTGCTGGGCAGCGGCAAAGCTGGCGAAGAAGAACACCACCAGCTGCGACATGGTGACCGGCATGGAAAGTGTCTGCACCTCGCGCACGGTCGATGCCATCGAGCCGATGGTCAGGAACACCGAACCGAGCAACAGATAGGCCATAGCGAAATTGGCGATGCCGAGCGCGATAAACATCGGCCAGCCCACCGCTGGCGTCACGAAGATCGACAGCGACAGGCCGCTGATCAGCGCGGCTCCGCCGAACACCGTACCCCACACCGCGATGCCGACAAAGGATACCGCCAGCATGGCGAACAGCTTGCCAAAAAACACCGCGTCCATCGGCACGGCGGCGGCGAGAACCTCGATGATCTTGTTGGCCTTTTCCTCGACCAGATTGGACAGCACCATGCCGGCCAGCATCATGGTCAGCAGAAACAGCAGCGTCTGTCCGGCCTGCGCGGTGCGCATCCGGCCCTGCCGTTCGCTGGCGGTGCTGGACGCGGTTGCGGCGAGCGCGACTGCCGGGAAGGTCTGCGGTCCATTGCCGAGTGCCTGCGCGGCGATCAGTGAAACCGGGCCGCGCCAGAAATTGATCTGGCCCTCGGTGCCGGTGAGCAAGGGCGCGCGCGGGCTGCCAGTGACCATGGCGGCGATATTGCCGCGCTGCTCACCCAGCACTTGCGCCGCGTCTATTTTCTCGCCCGGACTGACGTTCTGGATGATCGTCATCTCGGGTGCAGAATTACCAAGGCCGCTTTCCAGCGCCTTGCCCGCCGCGATCATCGCCTTGGCATCGCTGGCGCTCATGGCAATACCCAGCACGGGGCGGGCAGCCGCCGATTCGACCTTGTTGCTGACGCTGCCGGCGACAACCCCGATGATCAGCGGAAACAGCGGCCCGAGCAGGAAGAAAAAGAAACTGCGGCTGAACAGGATCGCCGAAAAATCGCGGCGGGCGATGACCAGTGAGGCTTGCAGCAATGACAGGCGGCCGGTCATCTTGGGGCTCCGATACGTTGCGCGTGTGCTTCGACAAGCTCAGCATCAGCGGATGTTGTGGTCCAGGAACTGAACCCGCTCAGCCTGAGCTTGTCGAAGGCCACGCGCTGACACCCTCCCCAAACGCTCCTCATCGGCCAAGCTCCTCAGCGGTTACTTCCAGTGCGCGCGCTGCTGCCTCACCGGCAATGGCGACAAAGGCATCGTGCAGACCAGCGCGTTCGATCGAGAGCGAGAGGATCCCCGCCTCGCCTTCGATCAGCGCGCGCAGCAGCGGCTCGATCCCGGTTTCAGGAAGCGGGAAAAACCAGAAAGCGCTGCCATCGGCTTTGCGCTCACGGCGGGCGTCATCCGGGATAGCCGCGCACCAGTCGCCGCCATCACGCCGCGTTTCCAGCCGCACTTGCGGGCGGATGCGATCACGCGCGACATCGACCGGGCCGGCAAAGGGCACCTTGCCCCCGGCGATGATCGCCACCGAATCGCACAGCCGCTCGGCATGGGCGATGACGTGGGTGGAAAAGATCACCGTCGTGCCGCGTTCGGCCAGCGCGCGCATCATGCGCTCCAGCTTGCCCTGATTGAGCGCATCGAGCCCCGAGAACGGCTCATCAAAAATGACCAGGCGCGGTTCGTGGACCAGGCACGCCAGCAATTGCACCTGCTGCGCCATGCCTTTGGACAACTGGCGGATCTGCCGGTCGGCAGCATAGCCAAGCCCGTGTTCTTCCAGCAGCGCGCGCCCGCGTTTGCGCCCCTCGGCCAGCGGCAATCCGCGCAGTGCGCCGACAAAGGCTATGGCTTCGTAAGCTTTCATCGAAGGGTAGAGCCCGCGCTCTTCGGGGAGGTAACCGATGGCATGGGCGACCTCATGCGGGCGTTCCGAACCCAGTACGCGGCGCAGGCCGGCATCGGGATCGATAATCCCCAGCAACATGCGCAGCGTCGTCGTCTTGCCCGCGCCATTGGGGCCAAGCACGCCGTAGATTGCGCCTTCGGGCACCTCCAGATCGACGCCATCAACGGCGGTGAAGCCATCAAAGCGTTTGACCAGACCCTTCGCCTCGATTGCCAGCGGGCGATTGGCACCCTCACCCGAAAGCGGTGCGTTGCCCGCTGCTTGCCATTGGCCTAGTTCCATCTTCATGGGATGCGGCATTAACCACGCCCTGTGAAGAGGAGCGCGCCAAATTTGGTTAACGCAGGCGTAACCGGTGAATTAAAGGCGGCACTGGCCGAGCAGGCCAAGGCGCTGGGCTTTGCCGCTTGCGGAATTGCGCCTGCGGGCGAGGATCCGGCACGCGCTGCGCGGCTGGCAGAGTGGCTGAGCGAGGGCAAGCATGGCCAGATGGCGTGGATGGAGACCCGCTTTCACCACCGCCGCTCACCGCAGGCGCTGTGGCCAGAAGCAAAAAGCGTGATCGCGCTGGGCATGAGCTATGCTCCTGAGGGCGATCCGCTGGCGCTGGCAGCACAACCGGATCGTGGCTGGATTTCCGCCTATGCCAAGGGCGGTGACTATCACGACACGGTGAAAAAGGCGCTGAAAGCACTCGCCCGCTGGCTGGTGGCCGAGGCGGAACGGCGGGGTTTGGGTGAAGTGGGCGTCAAGGTTTTCGTGGATACCGCGCCGGTCATGGAAAAGCCGCTGGGCGAGGCTGCCGGGCTTGGCTGGCAGGGCAAGCACACCAATATGGTCAGCCGGACGCACGGCAGCTGGCTATTTCTCGGCGCTATCTACACAACGATTGAATTTGCAGCCGACTCACCGGGCGAAGATCACTGCGGCTCCTGCCAAGCCTGCCAGACCGCCTGCCCGACCAAGGCCTTCCCCGCGCCTTACCAACTCGATGCGCGGCGCTGCATCAGCTATCTCACCATCGAGCACAAAGGCCCGGTGGCGGAAGAGTTTCGCAAGGCCATGGGCAATATGATCTATGGCTGCGACCTGTGCCTTGCCGCCTGTCCGTGGAACAAATTTGCCCAAAGCGCATCGTCGCACCGCGCTTTCCTGCCCCGCGCCGAACTGGCCGCACCACGGCTCGCGGACTTGCTGACGCTCGACGATGCCGGGTTCAGGCGGCTGTTCTCCGGCTCGCCAATCAAGCGCATCGGGCGTGACCGCATGGTGCGCAACTGCCTCTATGCGGCGGGTAACAGCGGCGATACGGGGCTGTTGGCGCAGGTCGAGGCGCTGAGGGCTGATCCCGATGCAGCGGTGGCCGATGCGGCGGAATGGGCTTGGGGTGAGCTTGGTGCGAGTGCTTCGACAGGCTCAGCATGAGCGGGCCATGGGAAAATACCCGCT
>JANOYZ010000275.1:0-12799 GCA_031429135.1 Novosphingobium sp.
GCATTCGATCCGGGCAGCCATGGCGGCCACGGTCCAAGGGGACGCTCATGAAACTTTCCAGCCTGTTCACAACCTGCGCCGCTGCGACCTTGCTGTCGGTCGCACCGTTCCACACCGCGCTCGCACAGACTGCATCCGCCACCGCGCCAGACCATTACGGCGCCTGGGGCGTGGCGCTGGATAACCGTGATGTCTCGGTCAAACCCGGTGACGACTTTGAGAAACACGCATCGGGCACATGGCTGACGAACAGCGTCATCCCATCGGACAAGGCCGCCATCGGCAGCGGCAACGAGGTATTTGACGGGGTTCAGGATGATCTGCGCAGTCTGCTCCTCACTGGCGGGACAGGGAGCAAATACAGCGCATTATACGCCAGCTTCATGGGTGAAGAGCAGGTCGAGAAGCTGGGTATTGCCCCGCTGAGGGCCGATCTGGCGAAAGTCGCCGCTATTCGCACGCGCAGTGATTTCGCCCGCTTCATGGGCGGCACCAATGGCGCTTTCGGCATTTCGCTGGTTGATTTCGGCATCGGTGCCGATACCGCCGATCCGACGATGAACGTGCTCTATCTGGGGCAAGGTGGCATCGGCCTGCCCGAGCGCGAATATTACTTCGACAAGCAGTTCAAGCCGCAGCTTGATGCCTACCGCGCCTATATCGCGCGCACCATCAAGACGCTTGGCCTGCCAAAACCGCTGGGCTCGGCCAATGCCATCATCGCCTTTGAAACCGCGCTGGCGGCCAAGAGCTGGAAAGTGGCTGACCGCCGCGATATCGATAAGGTCAACAATCCGATGAGCAGCGCCCAGCTGGCCGTCTATGCTCCGGGGCTGGATTGGTCGGCATGGATGGCGGGGGCGAAAATCCCGGCGCAGAAACGCATGATCGTTGGTGAAAACACCGCGATCCGCGATCTGGCCAAGGTCTATGCTGCCACCCCGCTTGCCACCTTGAAGCTGTGGCAGCAATTTCATCTCGCCGATCAGGCCGCGCCCTATCTGAACAAGGCGATGGTCGACAGCCGCTTCCTCTATACCAGGACGCTGTCTGGCGTTTCAGAACTGCGCCCGCGCTGGAAACGGGCGGTCGGGCTGGTCGATGGCTCGTTGGGTGAGCTGGTCGGGCAGGACTATGTGCGCGCCCACTTCCCGCCCGCCGCCAAGGCCAAGATGGAAGCACTGGTGGTCAATCTGAAGCTGGCCATGGCTGACCGGATCAGCGCCAATGACTGGATGTCCGCACCCACCAAGGCAGCAGCTCAGGAAAAGCTGGGCAAGATGGACGTGATGGTTGGTTATCCTGACAAGTTCCGCAATTTTGATGCGCTGCGCATCGATGCGGGTGATCTCTATGGCAATGTCCAGCGCGCGGGCCGGTTCAATGCCGACTATGCGATGCAGGACCTTGGCAAAAAGGTCGACCGGATGAAGTGGGCGATGAACCCGCAGACGGTGAATGCCTATAATGGCGGGCTGGAAAACAAGATCGTCTTCCCGGCCGGCATCCTGCAACCGCCGTTCTTCGATCTGGCCGCCGATGATGCCGTGAATTATGGCGCAATCGGATCAGTCATCGGCCATGAAATCACCCATGGTTTTGACGATCAGGGGCGCAAGATCGACGCGACCGGCGCGGTGCGGGACTGGTGGACCAAGGAAGACAGCGCCCGCTTCGATGCCCAGGCCAAGGTGTTCGGCGCGCAATATGCCAGGTTTGAGGTCGCCCCCGGTGCCTTCATCAACCCGACACTCACCATGGGCGAGAACATTGCCGATTTCGCCGGGCTGGAAGTGGCGCTTGATGCATATCACAAGTCACTGGGCGGCAAGTCGGCCCCGCTGATCGACGGGCTGACCGGCGATCAGCGTTTCTTCCTTGCCTATGCGCAAGCCTGGCGGACCAAACAGCGGCCCGATGCGCTGCGCAATCAGGTGGCGACTGACCCGCACAGCCCGGCCCGCTTCCGCGTCAACGGCCCGCTGCCCAATATCGAAACCTGGTATCAGGCGTTCGGCGTCAAGCCGGGCGACGCCATGTACATCTCGCCTGAAAAGCGCGCGAAGATCTGGTGACAGTGACGCGCGGTCTAGCTGACCGCGCGGCCTGTCAATTGTTCCTCAGGTTCGAGCGAGAAGTGCTGATCCCTGCTCTTGCCGCCGCCGGGTCGAGCTGAACGGCAGACTTGTAAGTGAAGGTCATGCCGCCTGCAGCACAGCTGGAAATAAACACTTCCTTCAACTCATAAGCGAGCGCGCGCGTGCTGAGCACGGCCCGGGGGAAATGCTTGCCGGTGGCGCAGCTGCTCTTGCCGCTTGATTGACCGGTTGCGACATCGCGCGGTGCGACGACCTCAAACGTGCCGCCGTCAAGATTGGGTGAGGAAAGCCGGATCGGCTTGTGCGTGCGCTTGCCGGAAGACATGCCGCTTGAGCCAACCGAGCTCTGGTTGGTCGCACCGAACGACCAGGATTCAATCTCGATTGTCGTGGAGCTCTCACCTTTGATACCGTCAAGTTCGAGCAGATAGTCTGACGCCGCCAGCGCCGGGCTGGCCATCAGCGCCAGCGGCGCGGCAATGGTTGTGGCTAGGATTGTGCGAAAATTGATCATGATCTGTCTCTCCCCTTTAATCTTGGCTTCAATCTCGTTCATACCGGATTAGCACAAGCTGAATGAGCCGCCAGAGGAGTTTCCGTGATGGCCAGTGCCCGCGCGCCTGCCTCGCCCAGCCAGTGCGCGTCGACGCCCCAGACCTGTGCGAGTATTTCCTCGCCGAGCGCCTGCTGCGGCGGACCATCGGCAACAATCCGCCCTTGGTCCAGCACCAGTACCCGGTCGGCATGGTTCATTGCGGCGGCGAGATCGTGAAGCACCACCACCACGCCGCGTCCTGATCGCGCCTCTGCCTTGAAGCGTGCCATCAAGGTGGCAGCATGGGCGAGATCGAGATTGGCCAGCGGCTCATCCGCCAGCAGCCAGCGCGGTTCTCCGGCCAGCACCCGGGCAAGCAGCACGCGGGCGCGCTCACCGCCGGACAGGCGCGATACCGGGCGCTGGCGCAGGTCTTCGAGGTCCATTGCGGCTATGGCCCGCGCAATCGCCTCGGCAGTTTCACCGGCAGGCGCGCCGCGCCATGGCAGGCGGCCGATGCCGATCAACGTCTCGACTGTGACATCCCACGCCACTTCGGGTGACTGCGGCAGATAGCCGAGCAGGCGCGCGCGCTCATCGGGGTGCATGTCATCGAGCGCCACGCCGCCGATAGTCACCGCATCATGGCCGCCATCGAGCAGGCCAGAGAGGCAGGCGAGCAGGGTCGATTTGCCCGCGCCGTTCGGCCCGCAGATCGCGGTGACTTCACCGCCGCGCAGTTCCAGCGTCACCCCGGCAAGGCGGGCGGGCACGGCAAGATCGCGGGCAGCCAGCATCAGCCCCAGCCCCCATCCGCAGATGCTCCGCGCCGCATCCGCAGCAGCAGGGCAAGAAAGAACGGAGCGCCGATCAGGCTGAGCGCGATGCCGAGCCGCAGTTCACCACCCGCCAGCGGCAGCACCCGGCACAGGCAATCGGCGATCAGCAGCAGCAGTGCTCCGGCGAGCGCGCTTGGCAGGATCAACTGGCTGGGCCGCCGATCGGTCAGCGGGCGCACCAGATGCGGCACGACCAGCCCGACGAAACCGATGATCCCCGCCACCGCCACGCCGCTACCGACAGTCAGCCCGACCCCGATGATCAGCATGGCCTGAAGCCGCGCCGGATTAACCCCAAGCGAGCGCGCCACCGCCTCTCCCAGCAGCAGCGCATCAAGCCCGCGTCCGGCAAAGCGCAACACGGCAATGCCCAGCAGCGCACCCGGCGCGGCAATCCAGACATCGTGCCAGGACCGGTCGGCAATCGCGCCCATCAGCCAGGTGACAATCTCGGACAGGGCAAAAGCCGATGGCGCGAGGCTGATGGCCAGGCTCATCAACGCGCCGGCCAGACTGGCGAGCATCATCCCGGCCAGTGTGAAGGTTGCCACTCCGCCTTCTCGCCCGGCGATAAGGCTGAGCAGCGCCATGGCCGTCCCCGCGCCGATCAGCGCGAACAGCGGCAGGGTCCATGCGGCGGCTGCCCAAGGGACAATGGCGCCCGTCCATAGTGAGAGCACCGCGCCGAGAGCGGCACAAGGCGCAATCCCGAACAGTCCCGGATCGGCCAGCGGGTTGCGCAAATAGCCCTGCATCGCCGCTCCCGCTGCGCCAAGGCCGCCGCCAACACTCAGCGCCAGCAGCGCGCGCGGCAGTCGCAGTTCCATCAGGATCACCGTGGCATTGGGAACCGCCGGGTGGAACGGATCGATCCACACCTGCCCGGCGAGCAAGGACAGCGGCACGGCGATTGCCAGTGCAGCGATGAGGCTGAGGTTGAGACGGGTCATAGGGTGGGGCCGCTGTTGCGCGCGGGTTTCGACAAGCTCAGCCTGAGCGGACTTCTTGAATTTTCCACAGTTCCCGCTCTGGCTGAGCTTGTCGAAGCCCTCACCTGTGCCAGCCGCTCGGCAGCGCGAATAATCGTTGGCCCGCCGCAATAGAGCAGCGCGGGATCGAGCCGCTCGCGCCGGGCATTTTTCAGCGCCGCCAGCGCCGGGTGGGTCAATTGCCGGTCTTCACCCGAGCGCGGGTTGCCCGCGACCAGAATCAGCTTCGGCGGATCGGCTAGCATGCGCTCCAGCGGCAGCAGATCAGCCTGCCGCATGCCTTTGGCAGCACTGAAATTGGTGAAACCAGCATGGCGCAAAAGCTCGGCGATCAGGGTGTTGTCACCCGGGACGATACCGCCTGATTCCCAGACAACGGTCTGGATCGGCTGCCATCCCGCCGGAGCAGCCGCATCTGCCAGCGCCAGCTCAATCCGGCTGACCAGTGCCTCCCCACGCTCTGGATGACCGGTTATTGCGGCCAGACGGCGGACCTGCGCAATACTTTCAGAAACAGTCGAGGCGATCGGCACTTCTTCGAGGCTAAGCCCCAGACCGGTCATCGCACTGCGCGTGGCAGGCGGCATAAAAGTACTGGTCACGACCAGATCTGGCCGCAATGCAAGCACCTCTTCCACCGCGCCTGAAGTCTTCCGGAAGCGCCGCGCCACGGCCAGATCCATCGAGCTGGAAGCCGCGTTGTGGCTATAGGCCGAAATGGCAAGGATCTGCTGCGGATCAGCCACTTCGGCCAGGATGGCATCGGTGCAGGGGTTTAGGCTGACCACGGTGGGGTAGTGACGAGGTGCAGCGGCATGCGGCGCTGGGGAGCATGCCCCCAGCGCCAGCATCAGCAAGAGCGCCAAGCGGCTCAGAACTTCGCCCTCGCGCCGGCAAAAGCACTGCGCCCGGCAGTGCCGTAACCGGCGGCGGTCTGGTATTTTACCCCGCCCAGATTCTCGACCCGGCCATAAAGCTCGAACTTGTCTCCGAGCGGCACCGAGGCGCGCAGGGTGACGAGGGCATAGCCATCAAGCCGCGAGAAGTTTCCGGCATCGTCAAAGCTGTCAGATACCATGCGCATGTCTGCACCGAGCACCAGCCCATGGAGCGGAGTGGTCCAGTCCGCCGAGACGCTCAGAGCATGGCGCGGACGGCGGGCCAGGGTCTTGCCAGTCGTGCGGTTGACCGACTTCACAAAGGAATAAGCTGCGCGGAACGAGAGTTTCTCGGTGGGCCGGACATCGCCTTCGAGTTCAAAACCTTCAGCTCGGGCAGATTTGACATTGTCATAGGTGCCAAAAGGCCGTGCCGTGCAGATGCCGGTGCTCAGCCCGAAACAGGAAACGAAGTCGATCAGATCGGTGCTGTCGCGGCGGAACAGGGTGGCGGCAAAGTGCAGCGTACCATTACGGTCGCCCTTCTCGATCCCGGCATCAAAGCTGCGGCTGGTTTCAGGGCTGAGCGCGGTGTTGCCATAGTCGGAAAGCAGCTGGAACAGCGTTGGTGCCTTGAAGCCCTCGCCATAGGAGGCGCGCACCCGCCATTCGCCGCCAAGATCGACACTGCCGTTCGCTCCCAGAGTCCAGTGCGAGCCGAACTGCGAGTGATCGTCAACGCGCACACCGCCAGCCAGATTGAGTCCGCCATTATGATAGCCGAGCAGTGCATGGCCGCTGGACAGCCGCGCCTTGTGGACCGGATCGAAGCTGGAGTGGAAGCGGGTCCATTCGGTGTCCGCCCCGAAGTCGATCGAGAAGTCGGAGGGCAGATCAGCATGGCCGTTCAGCTCCGCCCGTTCGCTGCGACCAAAAGTTTCGTAATTGGCGGCGGTGCCGAAAGTCGGATCGAAATAGGCGCGGCGGGTGTCGCTGAGTGCAAACCCGCCGTTCAGAGAGAACCCGCTCGTCTGATATTCCAGACCTGCCCGGCCCGAAACTTCGCGCGTGGTCTGGTATTCGGGGGTATCGGCAAAGCTGTAGAACGGCGCGGGGAAGCCATCGATGTCGAGCTTGCTGTCAGCATAGCGGGCGGTGATGCCAGCGGTCAGGCCATCGGTCAGTTCCAACTTGCTGCGGCCAGAGACATACCACTGGCGGAAGCCATCAGCTTCGGTTCCCACGGCAGCAGTCGAAATACCATCGGTGCGAAGATAGCCGCCGGTCAGCCCGATGAAATAACCCGAGCCGCGCTGGCCCATGCTCGCCTGCCCGGAAAATGTATCGCGCGCGCCATATTCAGCCGAGGCATTGAGGTGATCGGGGGTTCTGGTTGTAACAGCCAGCACACCGCCAATCGCCTGACTGCCCCAGATCACAGAGTTCGATCCGCGCAGCAGTTCAATCTTGCCGATTTGACCAGCGACCAGATTGCCAAGATCATAGCCGCCAGCCGGCGAGGCAGTATCGGCAACACGCACGCCATCGACCAGCACCAGCAATTGCTCGGCATCGGCACCGCGCACGCGAACCCCGGTGAAATTGCCAAGGCCGCCATTGCGGGTGATGGTAACGCCGGGAAGGCGCTCAAGCACGCGGGTAATATCCGGTCCCTGAACCGTATCGATTTCGCGCTGCCCCAGCACGCTGACCGACTGACCAACCTGATCGACGTTCAGTTTTGTGCCTGAAGCGACGACAGTTATAGTGTCATCGGGCGCGATATAATCCGGTAGACGTTCGAATAAGCCGACGATCTCATCCATGCCATCGCCCTGATCCTGCGCCATGGCAGGAACCGAGGAAGCAAACGAACAGCCCAGTAAAAACAGATATTTCATAGCTATAGCCTTCATCATGAACGAATGCCGTTCATGGCGAGGCTGCCCGCACGAAATCGCGAGCCCCTGCTTACATCCGGTGCACCCCGCCCGGCTGCGGAACGACGGTCAAAGGCAGGTCTCCTGGCTCCCGGATCAATGCTTCGCGCCCGCCTTCCCAGCTGACAAGCCAGTGGCATATAGGACGCGAGGCTCCCCGGTCACAGTTGCGGGGGCAGCGTGAGCATCACACTCACTTCCCTCTTAGGTCCGTTACCGGACACCCATGACGTGAACGGCCCTCTAGGCTGCAAGTGCGAATTGGGCAAGCATGTGCTGATCTGGGCTTCCGTTAACCGATTCACGTTAGGTCACAGGCTTGTCCCCATTCGGCACGGACCGGATTCGGCTGTCGCATGGGGGCGGGTTTCGGGGCTACGCGCCTTCGCGCGTACCCAGCGAGTGGAGTCCATGAACGAATTGCCCGTCCCGTTTTCCGAACTCAGGCCGCGCGATTTTGGCGCGAGGCTGGATCGGCGCGCACCGGGTGTGGGTTCGCGCCGCCGCAAGCACACTGGCCGCCGGGCGCTGGCGCTGCTCGCTGCTATCGCTGTCCCGGCCTTTGCCACTCCCGGTGCGTGGCAAACTTTCGCGATCGGTGATGCCGGCAAGGCCGAGATCGAATTGCAGCCAATGCCGTTTGAAAAAACCGGTGAGAGCTTTCCGGGTTCTGCCTTCTATTATCTGACCAGCGATGAACCGCCGCCGCTTGATAGCGGTGCCTATTCCGATGCGCAGGATGCTCCGACACAGGCCAATCCCTTTGGTGGCCCCGCGGCCCGTTCGCTGCGCGCCGCCGGCAGCCCGGTCGATCAGATGCGCGCGCTCACCTGCCTGACCCAGGCGATCTATTATGAGGCCGCCAGCGAGCCTGACGATGGCCAGCGCGCCGTGGCGCAGGTGGTGCTTAACCGGGTGGCGCACCCCGCCTATCCCAATTCGGTCTGCGGCGTGGTCTATCAAGGATCAGAGCGCGTCACCGGCTGCCAGTTCAGCTTCACCTGCGATGGCGCGCTGAACCGTGTACCCAGCCGCATGTTCTGGCTGCGGGCAGAGAATGTCGCGCGTGCGGCGATGGCGGGCTATGTCTATCGGCAGATTGGGCTGGCGACCCATTATCACACCATCGCCGTCCACCCTTATTGGGCACCCAGCCTGCACTATCTGATGACCATCGGGGCGCACCGGTTTTATGCCATGAAGGGTCCGGCGGGATCGTCGGCAACGTTCAATACCGCAGTCTATACCGGCAACGAACCTGCCGCCGCGCCGCGTCCGCGCAGCTCCGGGCCGGCGACGCCCGATGCAGCGCTTGATCCGCTGGCGATCCAGCGCGCCTATGCCGCCGGGCTTAAAGAGGCGCAGGACGGAAATCTTTCTCCTGTGCGCTCAGCCCCCGCACCAAGCTATGCCCCCGATGTGCAGGCACGCGGCGGCGACAAGCTTTATCGCGGGGAAAAGCTGCCCGAAGCGCATGGCATCAAACCTGAATTCCAGAACAGCGGCACCTGGATTTCTCAACCGGGAACTTAGGTTCAGATCACTAGAGGCTTTACTGATTGATACATACGCAACCTGATCCTCCCCTTTGAGGGGGAGGTTGGGTGGGGGTGAACCGCCCTATCGAGAGGGCGGAACAGATAGTCGCTCTCCACTCAAGGCGAGAGGGCGAGCGATTCATTCTTAAACGCAAAGCCGCTAAATACCACAAATCAAGCCTGACCGTGGCAACACTGCGGTCATGGGAATTGGTAAACGCATCTAAACCATACTAAAAGACAAAGCCTTAGCGCGGGTGCGCTAGAGCAGTTTTCAACGACAGCAACTGTGAGCCGATCCCCCCATGCCACTCCACTTCGCAGCTTCCCGCATTGGTCACGACGCTATTCTGGCGCGCACGCTTTCGTCCCCGCGCACGGTTCGTGCAGCCAATGACAATGGCCGCCCGCTGGGTGAAATCATGGGCAAGCCCGAGGTGCTGCGCGCTACGCTGTTGCACTTCGCCAAGCACGGGCTGGCCGCAGCTGATCAGGCTCGCAGCAATGCCGAAGCCGCCCATCGCTCGGGTGAGGAAGAGGTCTATCGCCACTGGCTGGCAATTTGCCGCCAGCTTGATCGCCGACTGGCCCGGCGGCTGGAAAGCAGCGGGCGGTAGAGCCATTGCGAAAAGCAACAGCCGGATCAAGTTTATTGCTAATGCGAACTGTTATCAAATAATCTCGTAACTCCGGTGTTTTACCGGGTTGCAATACCGCGCCCACGCGCCTAGGGCACCCAGCATTCACCGGGCGGCCGCCATGCTTGCGGGACCTTGAGGCCAGCCTTCTGCGCGAGACGCTCCCGTATCAGGGAAATGCAAAGACCATGGCACGCAAGAAGATCGCCCTCATTGGCGCCGGCAATATCGGCGGCACCCTTGCTCATCTGGCAGCACAGAAGGAACTGGGCGATATCGTCCTGTTCGACATCGTCGATGGCGTGCCGCAGGGCAAGGCGCTCGATCTGTCGCAGTGCGCACCCGTAGAAGGCTTTGACGCCAAGCTGACCGGCACCAGCAACTATGCCGACATTGCTGGAGCGGACGTGATCATCGTCACCGCCGGTGTCCCGCGCAAGCCGGGCATGAGCCGCGACGATCTGCTCGGCATCAACCTCAGAGTGATGAAGGCCGTGGGTGAAGGCATCAAGGACAACGCGCCAAACGCTTTCGTCATCTGCATCACCAACCCGCTCGATGCCATGGTCTGGGCCTTGCGCGAATTTTCCGGCCTGCCGCATCATATGGTGGTCGGCATGGCCGGTGTGCTCGATTCGGCGCGCTTTTCCACCTTCCTTGCCGAAGAGTTCGGCGTTTCGGTGCGCGACGTCACCAGCTTCGTGCTCGGCGGCCACGGCGATACCATGGTGCCGGTGGCCGAATATTCGACCGTCAAGGGCATCCCGGTTCCCGACCTCATCAAGATGGGCAAATCCACGCAAGAGCGCATCGACGCCATCATCAAGCGCACGGCCAATGGCGGCGGCGAGATCGTTGCCCTGCTCGGCACGGGCTCAGCATTTTATGCGCCCGCCGCATCGGCCATCGCCATGGCCGAAAGCTTCCTCAGCGATCAGAAGCGCGTCCTCCCCTGCGCCGCGCATCTCACCGGGCAATATGGCATCGACAACCTCTATGTTGGTGTGCCGGTGGTGATCGGCGCGGGCGGCGTTGAGCAGGTGATCGAGATCGCCCTGGATGACACGGCCAAGGCCGGACTTCAGGTGTCCATCGATGCGGTCAAGGAACTGCTGGTGGCCTGCAAGGCGATTGAGCCGAGCCTCGGCTAAACCTTGCAGATGGCTGAGGCGATAGTGTCGCGGCCCGTCCTTCACATGCCTCCCCGGAGCTTTCGATATGTCCATCCTCATCAACAAGAACACCAAGGTCATCACGCAAGGGATGACCGGTGCCACCGGCACCTTTCACACCGAAGCGGCGCTGGCTTATGGCACGCAGATGGTTGGCGGCGTCACTCCCGGCAAGGGCGGCACCATGCATATCGGCCTGCCCAACTTTGATACCGTCGCAGAAGCCAAGGCGGCGACCGGCGCGACCGCCAGCTGCATCTATGTGCCGCCGCCGTTCGCTGCGGACTCAATCCTTGAGGCGATCGACGCCGGGATGGAGCTGATTGTCGCCATCACCGAGGGTATTCCGGTGCTCGACATGATCAAGGTCAAGCGCGCGCTCTCGGGCTCCAAAAGCCGCCTGATCGGCCCGAACTGCCCCGGTGTGCTCACCCCCAACGAATGCAAGATCGGCATCATGCCGGGTTCCATCTTCAAGTCGGGGTCAGTCGGCGTGGTTTCACGCTCCGGCACGCTGACCTATGAAGCGGTGCATCAGACGACGATGGTCGGACTTGGCCAGACCACGGCAGTCGGCATCGGCGGCGATCCGGTCAACGGCACCAACTTCATCGACATGCTCGAATTGTTCCTGGCGGATGATGCCACCAAGTCGATCATCATGATCGGCGAAATTGGCGGCAGCGCCGAAGAAGAAGCCGCCCAGTTCATCGCTGATGAGGCCCGGCGCGGTCGCAGCAAGCCGATGGTTGGCTTCATCGCCGGGCTGACGGCGCCTCCGGGCCGCCGCATGGGCCATGCCGGTGCCATCGTTTCGGGCGGGCAGGGCGGCGCCGAAGACAAGATTGCGGCGATGGAAGCAGCGGGAATCCATGTTTCGCCTTCACCAAGCGAATTGGGCACCACGCTGGCCGAAGTGCTTAGGGAGCTTGTGTAAGTACTAGCCGGGACTTCACTGGCAACGCGATGCAAGCCCCTCTCCAATAGAGGAGGGGAGGACAGAAGACACAAGGCAAAGCATCATGGGCAATGAAAACCTTGATTTCTACCCGAGTGCCGATGAATTTGGCCCGCAGCCCGGGCCCAGCTGGCAGCGCGCCGGCTGGCCGCTGGCGGGCGGTGCTGAGGATGATCTAACTCAGGCGCTCGATCCGCTGGCGATCAAGGCGGCGATCAAGCAGACCGGTGTCAAAGGCCTGGCTCCGGCGCTTGATGACAAGGCGCTCGAAGCCGCCGCATCGGACACCATCCGCGCGGTCATGCTGATCCGCACCTACCGGGTGCGCGGACATCTCGCTGCTGATCTTGATCCGCTGGGGCTGGCCAAGCAGGATCTGCCCGCCGACCTCACGCCCGAATTCCACGGTTTCCACGCCGCCGATCTTGACCGGCGCATCTATCTTGGCGGTTATCTTGGCCTTGAATGGGGCACAGTCCGCCAGATCGTCGAGACCTTGCGCGCCAATTACTGCGGCAAAGTCGGCCTTGAATACATGCACATTTCCGATGTCGAGGAGCGCCGCTTCCTGCAGGACCGGATGGAAGGTGCCGACAAGCACATCCACTTCAGCCCCGAAGGCAAGAAGGCGATCCTGGCCGCCGTGGTGCGCGGCGAACAGTACGAGAAGTTCCTCGGCCGCAAATATGTCGGCACCAAACGCTTCGGTCTTGATGGCGGCGAATCGATGATCCCGGCGCTGGAGGCTGTGATCAAGTATGGCGGCCAGCTGGGCGTCAAGGAAATCGTCTATGGCATGGCCCATCGCGGCCGGCTCAACGTGCTCGCCAATGTCATGGCCAAGCCCTACAAGGTGATCTTCCACGAATTCTCGGGCGGCACCGCCAATCCCGACGATGTTGGCGGTTCGGGCGATGTCAAATATCACCTCGGCACCAGCACCGACCGCGAATTTGACGGCATCAAGGTCCACATGAGCCTGATGCCCAACCCGAGCCATCTGGAAACCGTGGATCCGATCGTGCTGGGCAAGGTTCGCGCCTATCAGGTGGGCCGCGATGATGTCGGAAAGGGCAAGCACAAACAGGTGCTGCCGGTGCTGATCCACGGCGATGCCGCCTTTGCCGGCCAAGGCATTGTCTGGGAATGCCTTGGCTTTTCAGGAGTGCGCGGTTACAATACCGGCGGCTGCATCCACTTCATCATCAACAAC
>JANOYZ010000276.1:0-5320 GCA_031429135.1 Novosphingobium sp.
CTGCAACAATCTGCACGGAACCCTAATTTATTCTACACAGTTCCTGCAAAGGCAAATTATGTCGATATTTACTGAGCAATATCAACATAATACAGGACTACAGTCCTCAGTTCAGCATGACGGATGTGGTTGTTAAGGCCGCACTATGACCCACAGCATTTACCTCCGCCCCATCGCGCTCGCTGAATCGCCGCAAAGCGAGGAGGGGGATGCGCTGCGGCTGGCGGGCGGGCTGGTCTATGCCAGCCGTTTCGCGCTGATCGTGCGCGAAGGCGGCAAAATTACGCGGCGTGAGCGGTTCTCGGCAAAACAGCTGGAAGCCGCGCTGATCGGTCTGCCAGATGAGGCTGCCGTGCAATGGGAGGCGTTCAAAGCCCCGCGCGCGGCCTTGATTTGCGGTGCGCGCACGATCCGGCTCGAATCGCCGCAGGTGATGGGCATTCTCAACCTCACGCCGGACAGTTTCTCCGATGGCGGGGAGTTCTTTGACCAGCCCGAAATCGCCTTTCCCCATGCCGCGATGATGCTTGAGGCAGGCGCGGCGATGATCGATGTCGGCGGTGAAAGCACCCGGCCCGGCGCGGTGGCGGTGTGGGAGGGGGACGAACTGAAGCGCGTGATCCCGGCGGTAGAACATCTGGCGGCGATGGGCGCGGCGATCAGCATTGATACGCGTCGCCCGGCGGTGATGGAGGCGGCACTGGCTGCGGGCGCGCATATTATCAACGATGTCTCGGGCCTGCGCCACGATCCGCGCAGTCTGGAATTCGCTGCCAATTCTGCCGTGCCGGTGGTGCTGATGCACGCGCCCGGAGAGGGCGAGAACCTGCACAGCGGCGGTGATTATGGCGATGTCGTGCTCGACGTGTTCGATTGGCTGAAAGCGCGACGCGATGCGGCGATTGCTGCGGGCATTGCGCGCGAGCGGATCGTACTCGATCCCGGCATTGGTTTTGGCAAGACGGTGGCGGAAAACCTCGCGCTGCTGAATGCCCTGCCGCTGTTCCACGCGCTGGGCCAGCCGCTGCTGGTGGGGGCCAGCCGCAAACGCATGATCGGCGCGTTGAGCAATGAGGCTCCGTCGCACAAGCGCATGGGTGGCTCACTGGCCTTGGCGATGAAAGCGATGGACGCCGGCGTGCAACTGCTGCGTGTGCACGATGTGCCGGAAACGGTGCAGGCGAGGGATGTGTGGCGCGGAATGCGCGACACGGCGCTGACGGATTTCGGGCAGTTGCCTGCCTGATCAAGCCGCCCCATCAATCCCCAGATCGGTCAGCTTGCGGTACAGCGTCGAGCGCCCGATCCCCAGCCTCCGCGCCACTTCTGTCATGCGGCCCCGGTAATGGCCGATCGCCAACCTGATCACGTCGGCCTCGATCTCTTCCAGCGGACGCAGGTTGCCGTCCGCCGAATAGAGCATCACGCCGACGCCTTCCTGCAAGGGCGGGGCAGAGCCATGCGGATCGCTGCCGAGCAGGTTGGAAAGCTGCGGGAAATCTTCGGACGTCAGTGCATCGCCATCGCAGAACACGGCGGCGCGGAACAGCACGGCTTGCAGCTGGCGAACATTGCCCGGCCAGTCATAGGCGGCGAGCAGCGCCAGCGCGCTGTCGGTAATGCCGAGCGGACGCAGCCCCGGTTGATCGCCGATGCGGGCGAGGAAATGGCGGGACAGCGCCGAAATGTCGCCAGCCCGGGCGCGCAGGGGTGGCAGCATCACGGTGGTTGCCGAAAGCGTGGAATAAAGCTCGGGCAGGAAGTGCCCCGCCGCCACCAGATCTCGCAAGGGCAGGTTGCTTGCCGCGATCAGGCGGACATCAACCTTGAAGCTGTGCCGCGCACCGATCGGGCGGACATCGCTGCGGGTTATCGATTCGGCCAGCCGCAGCTGGATCGTGTCGGGCAGGCGATCAATCTCATCGAGCACCAGGGTGCCGCCATCGCAATGTTGCAGCGCGCCGATCTGGCGGTCAAAGGCACCGGGAAAGGCCCCGCGTTCATGGCCGAACAGAACAGACTCTACCGAATTGGGAGGAACTCCACCCACATTGATGATGCGGAACGGCATGCGATTGCGCGGAGATGCGGCGTGCATCGCGCGCACCAGCATCTCCTTGCCGGTGCCGCTTTCGCCTTCGATCAGCACCGGCGCATGGCCGCGCGCCGCCTTGGCTGCCACCGCCAGAGCGGTGCGGAATGTTGGCGCGGCTCCGATCATCGAATCGAAATCGAGCGTAGCGCCCATTTTTTCTGTCAGCGGAGCCAGCTCGTCCTGCGGGCTTTCGCGGGTGGTAGCGGTGCGCAGCGCCAGCATCAGCCGGTCTGGGGCAACCGGCTTGATCAGGTAATCGGTGGCCCCCGCGCGCATCGCTTCTACTGCCAAAAGCGGTGAAGAACTGGTGGTGAGCATCAATATGGGGAGAGCCGGACGGCGGCTTTTCAGCTCGGCGATCAGCGCACAGGCATCGTCACCCGGCACCCATTGATCGAGCACGATTGCGCTGAGTTGCATACCCTGACGGGTGCCCAGCGTGGCAATCGCGGTTTCTGAATCGCGCACGACCAGCACGCGCCAGCCCTCACGCGCGGCAAGCGCCGTGATCAGCCGGCACTGCGCCGGCTCATCGTCGATCAGCATCAACAATCGCTGTTCGATTTCGGTCATCAAACCCCGTTGCACCCTCAAATTCACAGACGCCTGCAAATCAGCAGCCGCGAACATCTTCATAACGCGAGGGGGTAAAGAGCCGATTAAGCCTGTTGCGGACCTGTTACTGCTTGAGCCTTGCGTCGGGTGGCGATAGATGGCCGGTGGAATTCATCCGGCTCGCATGCGGGCCCAGCGACGGGGATTGGCAAAAATGGCATCGGGCAACGACATCAAGGCCGCAGAAGCAACCTACAGCGGCTTCATTTCGCTTATCAAAGTATCGATTCCGGTTCTTGCGATCATCACGATCGTTGTCGTCGCTCTGATCTCCTGAGCCGGGCATGAGCGAACCCCTCCGAATCGCCGTTCTGAAAGAGCGGGCGAGCGGGGAGACCCGCGTCTCCGCCACGCCGGAAACAGTGAAGAAGTTCATCGCTCTGGGGGCCGTGGTTGCGGTTGAGGCGGGCGCAGGCGCTGGTGCGTCCATATCCGACGCTGAATATGAAGCTGCCGGAGCGCAGGTTTCCGCAGGCGCACTGACCGGGGCGGACATCGTGCTGGGCGTACAAGGGCCAGAGCTCAAGGCGCTGTCAGGCGCGCGGGCCGGGGCGTGGATCGTTGCCAGCCTGGATCCGTTCGTGCAGCGGGAACGCATTGACGCTTATGCCGAACTGGGCATGGAGGCGCTCGCGATGGAATTCATGCCGCGCATCACCCGCGCGCAATCGATGGACATCCTCTCCAGCCAGTCGAACCTGTCGGGTTACAAGGCGGTGATCGAGGCGGCCAACGTCTATGGCCGCGCCTTCCCGATGATGATGACCGCAGCGGGAACCGTCTTTGCGGCCAAGGCCTTCGTCATGGGCGTCGGCGTTGCCGGGCTGCAAGCCATCGCCACCGCCCGGCGTCTGGGTGCGCAGGTTTCGGCGACCGACGTGCGCTCGGCGACCAAAGAGCAGATCATGTCGCTGGGTGCCAAGCCGATTTTCGTTGAGAACGTCGCTGGCATCGAGGGCGAAGGCGCAGGCGGTTATGCCACGGAAATGTCTGAGGAATACCAGAAGGCGCAAGGCCTGCTGGTGAGCAGTCACATCGCCAAGCAGGACATCGTCATCACCACCGCCCTGATCCCGGGCCGCGCCGCACCGCGCCTGATCACCGACGCACAGATCGCGACGATGAAGCCGGGTTCGGTGATCTTTGACCTTGCCGTGGCGCAGGGCGGCAATGTCGAAGGTTCGGTGCCCGATGAGATTGTGGTGAAACACGGGGTGAAGATCATGGGCTATTCGAACACGCCAGCCCATCTCGCGGCAGATTCCTCGGCGCTGTATTCGCGCAATTTGTATAATTTCCTCTCGGCGTTCTGGGACAAGGAAACCGGGCGTCCGGTGCTCGATGAAGAGATCGGCGATGCCGTGCGGCTGACGCGGGACGGCAAGGTTGTGAGCGCGAGGTTGCTGGCAAGCTGATGCCGGTGGTATTTCGCCTCGAAGGGATGCGGTTCCACTTCTATTCCTATGAGGGAGCACCGCGTGAGCCGATCCACATTCACGTCGCCAAAACCGATGTCGATGCGAAGTTCTGGCTGTATCCAGAGGTCAGGTTGGCCTATAACAATGGTTTCAGCGCGCATGAAATCCGGCGGTTGATCAAGATTGTCGAAACCCATCAAGCGCAGATCGAAGAGGCTTGGAATGCACACTTCTCCACCTAGGCCAAAAGCCGTCCGTTGCGACGAAGACATGCTGTGGGTCGATCTTGAAGATGCCCGAACTGTGGGAGTTCCCCTCGCATGGTTCCCGCGCCTGTTCCACGCGACGCCTGCACAGCGGGCAGACTTCTTTCTGAGCCCGAGTGGTATTCATTGGGATGAAATTGACGAGGACATTTCGGTCGCCGGTTTGCTTGCCGGATATGGAGATATGACCCATCCGGTGCAGCATGCTGCGGAGTGAATGTTGCTGGGGGCAGATTGTGTTGGATGATGAAATTGGCAATGCCGTGCGGCTGACCTTGGTGGCAAGGTTGTGAGCGAGAGGTTGCTGGGATGAGGGGGGGCTGGTTCTGGTTCTGGCTAGCCACGACGATTGCTGCGCCCGCCGCCGCGGCGACTACCACTGGCGTGCCGGCGATCGATTCGAAAGCTTACAATGAGCTTTTTTGGGCCGCCAAGTGGTCGCGCTGGGAACGATCGTGCAATGACAAAGACGCGGTTCAGTGGTTCGCCAGAAACTATGGAACGCGATTCGAAGCATTGCGACTGAAATACGTGTCGATGTTCGCAAAAACGCCATTCCCTGAACTTCCCTTCGAGTTGGTCGACGGGACGCTCGTTTGGAGCTGCCGCACCGGGCGACACAGTGATCGTGAACGCACATTTGTTCGGATCTTGAGAAATCATGAAATCGAACTTGGAGTGAGGAACAGGTAGAACTGCAAATGGACTTCATCTCAATCCTTTCGATCTTCGTGATGGCCTGTTTCGTGGGCTATTACGTCGTCTGGTCGGTCACCCCCGCACTCCACACGCCGCTGATGGCGGTGACCAATGCGATCTCGTCGGTGATCGTGGTGGGCGCGCTGGTCGCTTCGGCGGCGGCGGGTAATGCGACTTCCAAGTGGCTCGGGTTGCTGGCGGTGGTGCTGGCCTCGGTCAATATCTTT
>JANOYZ010000277.1:0-2189 GCA_031429135.1 Novosphingobium sp.
CCAGCGCCGCCGCAGTCGGCTCGTTGATGATGCGCAGGACTTCAAGCCCGGCGATCTGGCCGGCATCCTTGGTTGCCTGACGCTGAGCGTCGTTGAAATAGGCCGGAACCGTAATGACGGCCTGGGTCACCGTCTCGCCGAGGTAGGCCTCGGCGGTCTCCTTCATCTTCTGCAGGATGAAGGCGGAAATCTGCGAAGGCGAATAGTCTTCGCCGCCGGCGCGCACCCAGGCATCGCCGTTCTTGCCCTTGACGATCGGATAGGGAACCAGCTCGGTGTCCTTCTTGGTCACCGGATCATCGAAGCGGCGGCCGATCAGGCGCTTCACCGCGAAAATCGTGTTGTCGCCATTGGTCACAGCCTGACGCTTGGCCGGCTGGCCGATCAGGCGTTCGCCATCCTTGGTAAAGGCGACGATTGACGGCGTGGTGCGCGCGCCTTCCGAATTTTCGATAACTTTGGGCTTGCCGCCATCCATCACAGCAACACAGCTGTTGGTTGTGCCAAGGTCGATGCCGATAACTTTAGCCATTAGAACCCCATTCCTCGCTTCATATGTTGACGCCGCGCTGGGCACCTCCCTGGACAGGCAAGGCGCATCGGCGGCTCGATTACGCAGTTCAATTAGAGGGCGATATAGGTTCGCTTTTGCTTGGCACAAGGGATTGGGAGCACTAGCTAGGCGCTCAATTCAAAACTGTTCCGAAAGGGTCCATAAAAAATGCCAGGCTTTCGTCTGTTTCCCCTGCTGGCCGCTGCTATCGCGCTTTCGGCCTGCAATCAGCAGGCGGACGTACCAAGGCCAGCCAATGCGAAGGATGGTATTGTCATCATCGATGCACGGTTGGTGATGCCACCGGTGGCAGGAAATCCTGCCGCCGCCTATTTCCTTGTCGGCAATGAATCCGATGCCGATGCGAAGATCGCTACTATCGATATCGAGGGGGCAGATATGGCGATGATGCACGAAACGCTGGATATGGGCGGGCGATCAACGATGCAGCCGCTCGCCAACCCGCTGGTCAAGGCGCATCAGTCGCTTGAATTCACACCGGGAAACAAACACGTGATGGTCACGGGCCTGGCTCCCTCGGTCAAGGCGGGGACCAGTACCATGCTGACGATCACCTTTGACGATGGACAAAAGGCCGCAGTCGCCCTGCCGGTTGTCCCGCCGGGTGCGGCTGAGAAACCAGCAGGCTAGGCGATGCATTGCCCCTGCCCGGCGGGCGGCGAGCGCGCTTTGACTGCGGGCGAAACTGGGCTTGTCGACTGGGTTTTTGGTGCTGCGATAGCTACGGAGCGCGTACGTATCCGGCGACGCAAATGGTGGCCATTTCAACCTCTGCGCGTGACCATGGCGCCGTGCGGCCACTTGCATTTTCACCCGAGAAGTCTAGTTTATAGTGATGATTTTGCTATTGAATCCTCAGATTTGAAAGGTCTGTTCATTCATGAGATGGTCCATGTCTGGCAGGCGCAAGTGAAAGGCCGTTTCTATCTGCCACTGATGCGCCATCCATTTTGCCGCTATGATTACAGATATAAACCCGGGCGGCCATTCGCGCGCTATGGCATCGAGCAGCAGGCGGAGATTGTTCGCCATGCCTTCATGGCGCGGATTGGCCATCCGGTTCCGGGTGCGCCTTCACCTGAGCTGCTGGAAGAGCTGCTGCCATTCTGACTTCAGCCGCTGATCCGCCCACCGGCGAAATCGGGTTGCGCGGGTTCGCCAAATGCGGCGTAAAGTGTTTCGATCCGCACTTTCAGCATATCGAGATGATCGGGGTGCGTGACGATGTGGAGCTGGTTTTCTTCCACCGCGCGCACCACCGCGCGGCCAAGCCAGACCGGCTCCATCATCTTGCCGTCGATGGCTTTCCTGATCTCGTCGGGCAGAACGGCCATATGGCCATCGGACATGCGGCTGCGGGTAAGCCCGGGATAGAGAATCGAGACGCCGACTCCGCAGGGCTCCAGCTCCTGCCGGATCGATTCTGACAGTGCCGCCACGGCAAATTTGCTCGCCGAATAGACCGCGAAAGTGCCGTGCGGCAGTTGTCCGTTGACCGAGCTGGTGTTGACGATGTGGCCTGATCCACGCGCCTTCATCTCACCCATGAACAGCTGGCAGCCGAGGAACACTCCGCGCACATTGATCGCCATACAGCGGTCGAACTGCTCGAGGC
>JANOYZ010000278.1:0-18624 GCA_031429135.1 Novosphingobium sp.
GGCCAGCCGAGCGGCAACAGCGCAGCCGGCGCTGCCTGCACCAACAACGATATAGTCGAAGGAATCCATATTCAGCCCGCCCCTCTCCGGTGGTCAACCAAGTTCGAATGCCTACCCTAGATCCAGCCACTTCGCCCGAATCATGTCACTCGTCTCGCGGCTGCCATCGTGGGTCCAGCCGGGCACCCGCCAGACATAGCCCAGCTTGGCTTTCCACGGCGCCTTCCACACGTCCCGCGCGATGCCGATCCACTCATGGAACGCTGCCCACAATAAATTGAAGCTGCCGAGCTGTTTGACCACGCCATAGTGGTTGCGCACGCCCGCTTCTTCACGATGGTAAGTGCCGAACAGCCGGTCCCAGACGATGAACACTCCGGCATAATTGCGATCAAGGTATTGCGGGTTGACCGCATGGTGAACGCGGTGGTGGCTCGGCGTATTCATCACCGCCTCGAACCAGCGCGGGCAGCGGTCAACTGCCTCGGTGTGAATCCAGAACTGATAGATCAGGTTGATGCCGCCCACGGCGAATATCATCGCCGGATCAAAGCCCAGCAGCACCGGCCAGATGCGGAACACGAAGGAGAGCGCAAAGAAACCGGTCCAGGTCTGCCTGAGCGCGGTCGAGAGGTTGTAGTGCTGGCTGGAATGGTGATTGACATGGGCGGCCCAGAACCAGCGGACACGGTGTCCGGTGCGGTGCGCCCAGTAATAGTTGAAATCGTCGAGCACGAAACACAACGGCCAAGCCCACCAGGCCCAGCCAATGGTAATGACGCTGAATTGTGCAAGCCACAGCGCGGCGGCGAATACGAAGCCGCCCGCCGCTATCCCCGCCGCCGTGCTGCCCAGCCCGAGCGCCAGCGAAGTCAGCGTATCGCGCGGTTCATAGGCGGCGGGCGAGCGGCTTCGCGCCCAGACCATCTCGATAACGATCAGCAGGATGAAAAAGGGGATCGCATAAGGCACCGGGTCAAAGCCCATCATGCGCCTCCCAGCCGCCGCAGAGAGCCCGCCCAGGCCGCCGCTTCTGGTCCAAGATCAAGCGTCACTGCACCGAATGTCGATTCACTCGTCGCGATGGTGAGGAAATTGCGGTCCAGCCGCGTGGCCTGATGGCTGGTGATCTGGCGCGCGGCGAAATGGACGCCGTGGCGGCGCAGCAGCATCACCCGCCCGCTGGCATCGCGCAGCAGCGCGCCGATCCCGGCGCGGTCAAGCGCAATCTCGACCGGATCGAAAGTGCAATCCGCCGCGCGCGCCAGTTCGCGCGCCTCGGCCTCACCCCGCAGGCGGACATCGCCGCCCAAACCCAGCCAGCCGACCAGCGCGGCGAGCAGCAGGATGGCGACCAGTGACCCCGCAAGCTGGATCGCCATCGCCACTATGTCACCTGTATCATTTGGCCCGTGCCGCCAGCATATCGAGCAGCGAACGGATCGAGGTCAGATCATAACCGGCACCAGCGGCGGCTTCCTGCAAGCCATCAGGATTCTCACCCCGGCTCGCCTCGGCCAGTGCCCACAGCAGGGTCGAGCGGGTGCCAGACCGGCAATAGGCCAGCACCTTGCCGCCTGCGCTGCCCGCCAGCGCCTCGGCCATGGCCGCAACCTGGGGTTCGCTGAAACCGGCGTGAGTCACCGGAATGGCGACATAACCCAGCCCCGCCGTTTTCGCCGCTGCCTCGATAGCCGCGCCGGGGGTCTGGCCGGGTTCTTCATCCTCAGGCCGGTTATTGATAATCAGCGCAAAGCCATCGCGCGCCGCGCCGGCCACATCATCAAGGTTGATCTGCGGGCTGGCGAAGATGGTCTGGGTTAACGGGCGGAACATGGCCAGCCTAACCTTTCCCATCCCGCAATCTGCGCAAGCGGCGGTTGCGACCGATGATATTGAGCGTTTCGACCAGCGCCGAAAATCCCATCGCGGCATAGATGTAGCCCTTGGGGATATGCACCCCGAAGCCATCCGCCAGCAGCACCACCCCGATCATCACCAGAAAGGCCAGCGCCAGCATCACCAGGGTCGGGTTCTCCCCGATAAACCGCGACAGCGGGTCGGCAGCAAGCATCATCACCCCAACGGTGAAAATAACGGCAATGACCATGATCGGAACATGGTCAGTCATGCCCACAGCGGTAAGGATGGAATCAACCGAAAAGACCAGGTCGAGCGCGATGATTTGCGCGATCGCAGCATTGAATCCGATTTGGGCGACGCCCTTGTCACGATCAAGCAGCTCGCCGCTTACCCCTTCGGGATCGAAGTTGTGGTGGATCTCTTTAGTCGCCTTCCACAGCAGGAACAGCCCGCCGCCGATCAGGATCAGATCGCGTCCGGAGAAGGCGGTTTCAAAACCGGGTTCACCACCCGGGCCTGGTGAGCCGACAATGCCGAGGTCAAACAGCGGTTGTTGCAGCGTCACGATCCAGCCGATCACTAGCAGCAGGCCGATCCGCATCACCAGCGCCAAGGTCAGCCCGATCCGCCGGGCACGGTGCTGCTGGGCGGCAGGCAGCTTGTTGGATATGATGGCGATGAACACCAGATTATCGATGCCCAGCACGATTTCGAGCGCAATCAGCGCGAGCAGCGCGAGCCAGGTCGCCGGATCGGAAAACAGTGCAAGAAGTTCCATGTCCGCTCTCTGCCAAGTGTTCCCTGAACTGGCAAGCGTGACTGGCAGGCTTGCCACCTGTTCGCACGCTGATGTGCAGAAATGTCACTCATCGCCCGTTCGAGTCTAAGCTCTGGTGAATTCTGTTCGCATTTGCGCTGTTTTTGATTTATGCCGCGACATGCAGAGGAGAGCCTGCGCGTTTCCACGCCTGCTTGATACTGTCGCCCGGCGGGCTTCGTCCGCGCCGTCTGGGCAGAGATAGCTGGGCGAAGCGAAGGTAATACTAGGTTTATGGGTTTCGATAGAGGTCGTCGCGGACGTGGTCGCGACAAGCGGGATGGTTTCGGTTCTGAAGGCGGTTTTGACCCCTTCGCAGGCGGTAGCGGTGGTGGTGACCGTTTCGCTGCTGGTGGTGGTGACCGTTTTAGCGGCGGCGGTGGCGGTGATCGCTTCGGCGGCGGCGGCGGTGCCCCGCGTGGCGGCTTTGGCGGCGGCGATCGCGCTGGCGGCGGCGGCTTCGGCGGTGCCCCACGAAGCGGCGGCGGCGGTGATCGCGGCGGTATGCCGGCCCAGGTCGTTGGCCAGGGCAAGGGTGTCGTAAAGTTCTTCAACGCACACAAGGGTTTCGGTTTCATCCAGCAAGAGGGTGGCGGCGAAGACGTTTTCGTTCATATCAGCGCGGTCGAGCGGGCTGGCCTTGAAGGCCTCGCCGAAGGTCAGGGGCTGGAATTCACGCTGGTTGATCGCGGCGGCAAGATTTCCGCCAGCGACATCTCGGTCGTTGGTGACGTGATCGCCGTTGAGAAGAAAGCAGAAGCACCGCAGCGTGAGCTGACCGGCGAGAAGGCGACCGGCACGGTCAAGTTCTTCAACGCCATGAAGGGCTTCGGCTTCATCACCCGCGATGATGGACAGCCCGATGCTTTCGTTCACATCAGCGCCGTCGAGCGCGCCGGAATGCGCGAACTCAATGAGGGTGACCGGCTTGAATTTGACATCGAAGTTGATCGACGAGGCAAGTACTCGGCGGTCAACCTGATGCCGCATCAGGGTTGATCCCGAGCGCCTGATCGCTGGTCTTTGACCAGAACCTGGCGAGTGGCATAAATGCGCGCAAATGGCGGCCCCCCAGCTCTTTTGAGCAAAGGGGGCCGCCATTTGTCGTTTCCTGTTTCTGTTTTTGATCTGTGCAAAGGATCGTTACGATGTCGATCACTCCGCTGATGCCCGTCTATCCCCGGTGCGCCTTCCGGCCCGTCAAGGGTGACCACTGCCACCTGATCGGTGAGGACGGTCGCCGCTATCTCGATTTCGCCGCCGGGATTGCGGTCAATATCCTGGGTCATTCCCATGCCGGACTGATCGGCGCGATCCAGCGTCAGGCCGAAACGCTGATGCACGTCTCGAACCTCTATGGCAGCCCGCAGGGCGAACATCTGGCACAGCGGCTGGTCGATCTGACCTTTGCCGATACGGTGTTTTTCACCAATTCGGGCGCAGAGGCGGTTGAATGTGCGATCAAGACCGCACGCGCTTATCACAGCCACGTGGGCAATGATCACAAGTATGAGCTGATCACCTTCAAGAACGCCTTCCACGGCCGGACCATGGCGACGATCAGCGCGTCCAATCAGGAAAAGATGCACAAGGGTTTTCTGCCTTTGCTGGCCGGCTTCAAATATGTCGATTTCGATGATCTTGATGGCGCGAAGGCAGCCATCGGGCCCAATACCGCAGGCTTCCTGGTGGAGCCCGTGCAAGGTGAAGGCGGGGTCCGCCCGGCATCTCAGGCGTTTATGCAGGGCTTGCGCGCACTTGCCGATGAGCATGATCTGATGCTGGTGCTCGATGAAGTGCAGTGCGGCTATGCCCGCACCGGAGCCTTCTATGCCCATGAGCATTATGGCATCACGCCTGACATCCTTGCTTCTGCCAAGGGTATTGGCGGCGGCTTCCCGCTGGGTGCCTGCCTCGCCACAGAACAGGCGGCGCGCGGTATGGGCATTGGCGCGCATGGTTCGACCTATGGCGGCAATCCGCTGGCGATGGCCGCCGGTGAGGCGGTGCTCGATGCGGTGGCGAATGAGGAATTCCTCAGCCAGATCCGCACGATGGGCGAAAGACTGAAAGCCCGGCTTGAGCAGTTCATCGGCAATTACCCCGATCTGTTCAGCGAAGTGCGCGGGCGCGGGCTGATGCTCGGGGTCAAGATGAAGGTCGAGCCACGCGGCTTCGTCGCGCATCTGCGCGATAATCACCAGGTGCTCACCGTTTCAGCCGGAGATAATACCCTGCGGCTGGTGCCGCCGCTGGTGATCGATGATGGTCATCTTGATGAATTCATGGATAAGCTCTCAGCCGCTTCGGCGAGCTACCAGCATGAGGAACCCGCGTGATGCTGCGGCATTTTCTGAACCTGTCGGATGCTGGCGGCCATGCCATGGCGGCAATGATCAATGACGCGCTTGATCGCAAGGCGGCGCGCGCCGCTTGGCCCAAGGGTAAGCCAGACGCCGATGCGCCGCTGGCCGGACGCGTGCTGGCAACGATTTTCGAGAAGAGCTCGACGCGCACCCGCGTGAGCTTTGACATGGCGATGCGCCAGCTGGGCGGCTCTGCGATGATCCTGGAGGCTGGCTCGATGCAGCTTGGCCGGGGTGAATCAATCGCCGACACGGCGCGAGTCCTCAGCCGCATGGTCGATGCGATCATGATCCGCACCGATGATCACGCCAAGATCGAGGAACTCGCTGCACATGCCAGCGTGCCGGTGATCAACGGCCTGACCGATCTATCCCATCCCTGTCAGATCATGGCCGACCTGCTCACCGTGATCGAACACGGCAAAGCATTGCCCGGGCTTGAACTGGCCTGGCTGGGCGATGGCAACAATGTGCTCAACTCGATTGTCGAGGCGGCGGGACTGATGAAGTTCAATGTCCGCATCGGTGTGCCCGAAGGCTATGATTGTGATGGGGGTTTTGTCGCTGCGGCCGTGGCAGCGGGTGCCAATGTACGCACTGTGCGCGATCCGGCTGAGGCGGTGCGCGGGGCCGATGTTGTTGTCACAGACACATGGATTTCGATGGGGCAAGCACATGCCGAGGCCAAGCTGGCGGCCATGGCTCCCTATCAGGTCAACCCGAAGCTGATGGCCCTTGCAAAACCAGACGCCATCTTCCTGCACTGCCTGCCCGCTCATCGCGGCGAGGAAGTGAGCGATGCGGTGATTGACAGCGGGCAGTCGGCCGTCTGGGATGAGGCCGAAAATCGTATTCATGCTCAGAAAAGCGTATTGCTCTGGGCCTTTGGTCAGCTGTGAGCGCGGACAAGGCACAGGCTGTGGGTGAAACCTTTTTTGATCGAATCCTGTCCTTCACCATTCCCGGTCGCAATGCCCGTGGGCGCGCCGTACGGCTGGGACCGGCGCTTAACATCATCCTGTCAGCCCATGATTATCCCCCGGCGATCCGCCATCTCCTTGCCGAGGCGCTGGTGGTTACCGTGCTGCTCGGGTCACTGCTGAAGGATATTGGCAGTCAGCTCACCATCCAGGCACAGACCGAAGGCGGGATCGTCGATCTGCTGGCCTGTGATTACCGCGGCGGGGAAATGCGCGGCTATGTGAAGTTCGATGCCGATCGGCTGGCAGGACTGGGGGCTAACCCATCGCTCTTCGCACTGTTCGGTAAGGGCTATCTGGCGATCACCTTCGATGTCGGGACAACCGGCCAGCGTTATCAGGGCATCGTTCCGCTTGAGGGCGATTCGCTGTCACAAGCCTGCGAATCCTATTTCGCGCAATCCGAACAGGTGCCGACGATTATTCGCGTTGGCGTACGGACAGAAGGTCGCAGCTGCACCGCCGGCGGTCTGCTGGCCCAGCACCTGGCCGAAGGCGAGGAGGGCCGCGAGCGGCTGCATGTGCGGATGGACCATCCTGATTGGGAACACATCTCGATCATGGGCGGATCAGTGAAGCATGATGAACTGGTCGATGGTGTGCTTTCACTCGATCAGATTATCTGGCGCCTGTTCCATGATGAGGGGGAAATCAGGGTCGAACAAGGCGCGCAGCTGTCACGCGGCTGTCGCTGCGACGAAGCTTACTACCATTCAGTTCTGGCGCGATTCCCCGAAGCAGAACGCAAAGAGATGCGCGATGATGACGGGCTTGTCTCTATTGATTGCGCCTTTTGCTCGAAGCAATTTCGCATCGTCATCTGACTGCGGTTTAACTTTGTAAAAACTCTGTTGGTCGCAGCGTTTCAAATTGCTATAGTGAGGCCATATTGGTTTCCCAAGTGGTAACCTTTGAGGAATCACTTGCGATGAAGTGGCTTGGCTGGATCTCTCTACCGGTGCTGGCAATGACCAGCTTGGTTATGGGCGTGATGACGCCAGCGCAAGGCCAGAAACCTGCATTGGCCATGCTTGATCAGTTGATCGATGGTCGCTGGGAACTGCGTGATCGCGGGGACAAGCAGCACGTTGAGCGACTCTGCCTGAAACGCGGTGACAGCCTGATTCAACTCAGGCATCCCGCTCTGGGATGTGAGCGATTGATCGTCGAAGATTCACCCAATTCGGTGACGGTGCAGTATACCTGCCACGGCCAAGGCTATGGCCGCACCCATATCCGCCGTGAAACTAATCAACTGGTGCAGATTGAAACTCAGGGAATTGCGGGTGGATTACCCTTCGATTTTGCCGCAGAAGGACGCCGGACAGGCGATTGCCCGGCATAGCCGGTTTGCCGATCAGGCCGTGTCAGTCTAGCGCGTTATTATGGAAAATGATGAACTGACGGCGCGTCAGGCGGTTATCCTGCTCTCGGGCGGACTTGATTCAATGGTGGCTGCCGGCCTCGCGCGCGAGGCAGGTTATCAGCTTAACGCGCTGACCATTGATTACAATCAGCGCCATCGCCGCGAAATTGAGTCGGCCAGGATGATTGCTGATATGTTAGGCGTTGCCCGCCATGTCATCCTGCCACTCGATTTGCGGCAATTTGGCGGATCGGCGCTGACCGATGATATTGCTGTCCCCAAAGGAGAGATCGGCGATCCAATACCGATCACCTATGTGCCGGCACGCAATCTGGTCTTTCTATCGCTGACTCTGGCCTGGGCCGAGGCGCTGGGCGCAACGGACATTTTCATCGGGGTGAACGCGCTCGATTACTCAGGCTATCCCGATTGCCGTCCTGAATTCATCAGCGGCTTTGAACACCTGGCGACGCTGGCCACGAAAGCAGGCGTTGAGGGCAAGGCAGTTACGATCCACGCGCCGCTCCAGTTCATGAGCAAAGCGGATATCACGCGCGAGGCAGCGCGCCTCAATCTTGATGCCGGGATGAGCTGGTCTTGCTATGATCCGCAGACTGATGGCTCAGCATGTGGAACCTGTGACAGTTGCCGGTTGCGCAAGGCTGGATTCGAACAGGCAGGTCTGATCGATCCGACTCGATATTCTGGCGACTGATTCCACTACCAGATCATTTTGCGGCAATTCAAATTGCGCACCAACCCCGTTCTCAAAGCGATGGCGCAAAAAAAGGGGCCGGATTGCTCCGGCCCCCAATTCATTTGCCAGATGGCGAAGCTTACATGCCCGAGCCGGGTCCGTAAGTGATCTCCACGCGGCGGTTCTGCAGTTCGCGAACACCGTCAGCTGTCGGTACGCGCGGGTTGCTTTCACCGAAGGCCTGACCGGTGATCGCACCAGAAGATACGCCATGGCTGGTGAGGTAACCCGTAACCGATTCGTTACGACGACCCGAGAGGCCAACATTGTACTGGGTCGAACCTGAACGGTCAGCATAGCCAGCCAGCATGATCGGCACGTTGGCGCAGCTTCCGTATGCGGTGATGGCATTGTCAAGAATCGATGCCGCTTCAGGCGTGATATCCGACTTATCCCAGTCGAAGAACACGATGTACGGACCCTTGTTGCAAGCAACTTCAGGTGCCGCAGGAGGCGGAGGCGGCGGCGGAGGAGCCGGTGCCGGTGGTGGCGGTGCTGGCGGTGCTGGCTCAGGCGGAGCTACTGCAACACCACCGAAGTTATAGGTCAGCGTGCCAAGCATGCTGTGCGAACGCCACTTGGTGCGAACGGCGCGGCCTTCAGTATCAAACATATCAACGTTGTTCACGTTGAAGAAACGATACTTGATACCGGCATCCCAATGATCGTTCAGCGGAGCGCGGACACCGGCAAGAGCCTGCCATGCAAATCCGGTATCCGAATCATTGAGGAAGCCCGGGCCAGCCGAGTTGATCGAGCTATGGACATTGACACGGGCAACACCGCCGCCGCCGCCGATGAAGCCCTGAAGGCCATCATCGGGACCAAAGTCCAGCAAGCCGTTGAGCATGAAGCTCAGCGCGTTGCTATCACCAGCAACATAGCTGTAGCTGCCGATGCCGCTGCGCAGAGAAGCAACCGAACCTGCCGCAGGAATGCGAACCGTGGTGGTCAGATTTTCAGGGTCAGCTTCACGAAAGCTTGCTTCGGCTTCGAGCCGGAACATGCCGCAGTCGTAACCGATGATACCGCCAAAATCATAGCCGTATTCGTGATCCTGCTTAGCCGCGCTTGCCGTCGTGCCAATGCTGAAATTCAAATCTTCGACGATCATCGCGCCGCCATCGACTTCAACATACCACGAGTTGTCACGGGCCAGAGCCGGCGTAGCGAGGGCAGTTGAAGCCAACGCCATCCCTATGACCAGTTTCCGCATTAGAAATTCCCCTTTTTTGCAAATGAATGCCACCGAGTAGCCGTCTATCTATCGTCTAAGAAATCAAGGCGCAAGCGGCCATAGGCCCAAGCTGTTGCACGAATGCCGCATTTCCCCCTGATTGGTCAACAAAATGAATCAGATTTTGCCCTGATACCTGCGGTCTCAGCGATTTTTGTTCGGAATCTGGTTAGTTGCCAGGGAATATCCCTGCATCTTGAAGTCTTTGCAACAGGTTAACTATTGCAATGCGCGCTTCCGAATCAACGATTGTGCCACCGCTTGGGCTGGCCGGTGTGGTAGGAGCAGCCCAAGCACCCCCCACTCGCCGCATATCCTGACCGGTCGCCAAATTCAGGATACGCATGCCATCACGGGGCGTGATGAAAAGCCATTGACCAGCCTGACGACAGGCAATCTTGTTCGCCTGACCTGCCCACCCCCCT
The DNA here is from genome assembly GCA_031429135.1 of Novosphingobium sp. Lineage (GTDB taxonomy): Bacteria > Pseudomonadota > Alphaproteobacteria > Sphingomonadales > Sphingomonadaceae > Novosphingobium. The sequence goes on from JANOYZ010000278.1 coordinate 9,812, forward strand.
GTCGGCGCGTTCGCGACCAGCCAGCAATGCCCTTCGACCAGCGTCGCAGGAGGCGCGGCGGCTTCGCCCTGCACGGCACAATGCATCAGAGCATCAGCCAGCGCGAGGGCTTCGTTGACGAAAACCTCCTTCTGGGCCTGGCCGGCAAAGAGCAGCGGCAAGGCGAAGCGCGGTGTCGTGGAATCGAAATTTATCGGATCACTCATGACGGAATCCTCAATATTTTCAGGAGAGAAGGGCAAGAAAAAGGGGTTCGGATAGGGCATAACTGCCCCGCTGCCGAACCAGAATTGGCTGTCCGAGGGCTGTGGCTCGCAGTTCTGTCAGCAGACCAGATGCTATGGCCAGCTCAGGCACAATGGTTGCCCATGATGCCACCGGATTTTCGAATGATCCCAGAGCGATTTCATAGGCTTCGGACTGTTCATGGAGCGGTGAATCCACCCCGTCGAGCCAAGTCCAGGCACCGCGCGCGCGCCGAGTCCATGACAAGGTGAGGCTGCCATCAAGCCCGGTTTTCCTGCGGCCATGAACGGGAAACAGCGGTCTGCGGGTGATCCCCCGGCAAGCGATCAGGCTGGTCACCGGCACTTCATCGCCAAGGCCGATCGCCGTGATCAAGGCTGAGGGCAGATCACCCACCATCGCCGCATCAAGCGAAGTCGCGATACCATCCAGCAGCACGAAAGGATCACCAGCAGCATGGTTCGCAATCGCCGATTCGGTTCCGGCACGGCCGCGCAGCAAACCTTCAAGCCGCCACACGCCGCCGCCGAGCGGAATTGCCCTGGCAAACTGGATAATTTCTTCGCCGAGCAACGCGCGATTGGCACCAAACGCAAGCTGGCGCGGCGTGGCATCCGCGAGCACAAAATCATCAGCCACCAGTTGCACTGTGGGGCTCGAAGTCCGGTCAAACAGGTGCGGAGATGCGGTGAGCAACGCCTCAAGCGCATGGCCGGTCACCGCCCGGCCGCGCATTCCGGGACCCAGCGGCTGCAACTGCCCATCGCCCTGATCGACATAAAGCGCCGCCCCGCTCCAGCCAGCTGAGGCCGAAGACATGGCGGCATAAAGCAGCGGTGTATCGCCGCCGCCCGCACCGTTACCTGCACCATCTCCGGGCAGTTCGAAAGCCTGAAGCACTGTCTGGCCAAGCGGTGCATCGACTGGTGGGTTCGATCGGCCCGGATCGGTTACGGTGGAGGCGGTAACTGCGGTAAAGGCCCGCCAGAGGCCGAGCTCAACCCCGCTCTCGCGCCATTCCCATTCGTTCACCCGCCAGATCCCGGCCTGATCAGGGACGGTGACAAGGCTTCCCGGACGCACCGCCGGGTCCAGTTCGGCAGAACGCCAGGCCATGGTCTGGCGCGACCAGCTGGCACGCCGCGCGATTGCCTCGGCCAGACGGCGGGCATCGCTGGCGGTCATCGCCGCAGGCAGCTCGGTGCCCGAAGGCTGGCCCAGACCGGGTCGACCGGGCGCGCGCTGCAAGCCGGGCTGATAATCGCGATCGAGGTCATAATAGCGCAGGATTTCGGGACGGGCCGAAGGCGCAGGCAACCGTTTGCGGCTGTAACCCTGCTCAGCCCCAAAGGCATCGTCAGCAGCGGAGATAGCAGCTTCTGGCAATGCCACCAGCGGAGCCGAGGCTTCGCGCGACAGCACCAGTTGATCACCGCTGACATCACAATCAATCGGATAAGCGGGATCAAGCTGCCCCAGCATGTCAGACAGTGCGCCCTCACAGCTGATGCCCGCAAGCCCCGGAAGCGGTGTTGCCGCTACGACGTTTTCAATCACGCCGGCAACCAGCTGATCGAGGAAGAGTTCGCCTTCATCGGCAAAGACTTCGAAAGTCAGTGCCGGAATGCGGTTGCCAAAATCGCTGAGCTGCAGATCCTCGAAAACGACATAAGACAAGCCGCGAAAGGCGGGACAACCGCCCTCTCCTTCGGCAGCGGCGATCAAGGAGTCAGGCGCTTGATCATAGGTGCCGGAATGAAAGCGAAAACTGCCCCCGGTCTTCATATCGCCGCCAGCACCGCGCAGCAGATTGCCATCAGCCCAGATCCGCCCCACACCGGTAAGTGGCCTGCTCGACAGCACCACGGCAAGCGAGGCGGAATAAGTATAGCTGACGAGCGACGGCTTCCCCTTGCCGCCGCCCTGCTTTTCACGATGTTCGACGAGATCGGTCGCCCAGATGATGGTTCCTGAAACCCGCATCCGGCCAAAAATGCGCGGTACGGGCGAGCCATAACTGGATGTGGTGACTGACAGTTCCTTGAGCCGGGCGCCTTCGCGGCTCCCTCCCCCGATAATCATGCGATCAACCTGGCCGCCGACCAGCGCGCCAATGGCACCACCAATCGGGCCGCCAACGAGCGTCCCGATGGCAGAAAGTAAAAGTGTAGCCATGGTTCACCTCAGCAAGGAATAATCATCTGCCGGAGTCCGACGATTCAGGTGTCAGCCGCCAGCGTCCGATAAGGGGAAAGGGATAGGGGCCAGGCATCAAAACCACCCGGCGCAAGCTGGCATGCGCCTCGACAAAGCGATCCCGGCCTGTCGCTGCTATGGCAAAATGCCATTGTGCCGGTGACGGGCGGAACAGGCAGACATCGCCAGCATCGATGGAATGATCCGACGCCATGCGCTGGAAGCCGTGAATAGAAGCGAGTGCTTCAAGGCCTTGCCAGTTGCCAGTTCGCATGGTGTAGCCATTCGGGAATTCCGCGCTGCGGCCAATGGCCTTGAGCGCACATTCGATCAGTCCGATGCAATCAAGCCCGGTTTCGGGATCTCTGCCGTGCAGCCTGAACGGAGTGCCGACCAGCGCTTCGGCCGCGGCGGCGAGTGCTGGCGCGGTCATCCGCTGGAAGTGGGATAGCGGGCGATGAGGTCATTGCCTGGAAGGTATGGCTCACCTTGAAAGTTGACGGCATTGGCAAACCGGCTGGTGCAGCTTTCAAGCCTGCGATCACAGCCCTCGCGCAAGGTCAGGCGCAGACCAGAGGGCAATGCGAGATCGAGCGGGCTACCCAGCAACAGAGTCCCGGCAGATACACCGATTATGTCCGCGCTGACACCGCACAAAGGCCCGTCAATCCAGCGCAGCGATCCGCCGGCCAGCAGGTCTGGCAAGACATCCGTCTGCACCGTAATGGCATTTGCCTGAACATCGGCGGCGATCAGCACTGCGTCATGCGTAAAGCGCACGGGCGAGAGTGTGCAGCCCGGTCCGCAGAACAGTGCCCGGCAGGTCGGGCTGGTGCGCGGGATCGGATCGCGTTGCAATTCAGCCTTGCGCGAAGCGAGCTGAGCAGTGAATTTCCCCGCCTCCTCGATCACCGCGCCGATGGCACCGCGATAAAGCACATGGCGATCAAGCGACAGCCAATCGACCAGTCCGATCGCCACCCTGGCACCATCAAAACGGCCAGTGGCAAGGTCAATCGATGAAATCGAATCATGGCTTAGTGCGCCTTCGACTTCGGCGCTGTCCGGCTCAAAATCGGCCGAACGACGGATCGCCGAGGGCAGCATGCCCGGCACTGCCCGGTGCAGCAGTCCATCAAACCACAGGTCGCCATCATGGGTGGTAAAACCCAAAGTCACACCATCGCGCCGCGCCACGCGCCAGAAGGTGGCAACGGTTTCCAGCGATTGCGAAAACCAGACACGGCTCATGACGCTTCACGAATTTCGAGGACCGGGACACTCGGAGCTTCGCCAGCGGCAAAACTTGCGCCTGAAATCTGCAAGTTGTCTTCAGCGAAACGGACCGGCACATCGAAGTGGAACCCGGCGCGGATTTCGCTGCCGCTTCCAGGCGGCGTGGTGAAGGTGATCACGCCAAGCTGATCGAGTGACCAGCCACTCGTCACCGCCGAACCGGCCAGGCTGATTAAAACGCTGCTCGCTACTGGCCTCGTGATGCGGCGCAATTGGGCATCAGCACCTTCGCCATAGCGTTTGACCAGCGGAAAGCTCGCCAAGGTGCCATCGCCTGTGCCAAGCAGTTGATCGCCCGCAGTCGGCGTTCCGACCATGGCGTTGGAGCTGTAGTCCGATGGATCGCGTAAGCGAAACCCTCGCGCGGCACCCCGGCGGGCGCGGAAAAAGGCGAGCAGTTCGCCAAGTTCATATTCGGAGCGAACCCCCGGCCCGACATCAAAACGCAACCGCGCATTGGACCACAGACTGTTGCGCCGTTCAAAGCCGGATGCAGTCACCGAAACACTGGTCGAGAATTCCGGTGTTACCGTGGCATCGCGGCCAAGCGCCAAGGGATAGGGTAAGTCATCAAAGGCCTGCATGAGGTCTTCCTCTGGCGAAAGGGGGAGGCGGACGAAGCCGTCGCGGCAGATTTGGGGCAGCGCCCAGACAAAGATTTCATGGGCGTTGCGGGCAAAAGCCTGATCAATCCCGGCATCAATCCGCCGCCACAAGTCAGGCGAGGCTCCCTGCGGGACAAATCCGGCGAGGTAGTCCTGAGCAGTGGCCGGATAGCCGAGGCGAGTGTTGACCGCAGCATAAGCGCTGCGCCGATGTGCATCTGCACCTGCGGTCAGCCAGTCATAATCTTCCAGTTGCAGCCGGTCATAGGCCGGGCTTGCCCAGCCGACAGGCAGATTGGCCCGGCGCGCTTCCGGGGTGGCGGGATCAAACACCGTTGGCAAAAAAGTGAGCAGCAGAACTTCTGCTGATTGCGGCGCAGCAAGGGTGCGGATGGCATCGCGCAATCCTGCTGTGGCACTGGCGAGAATTGCCCCCGCAGAATCGAGCAGTGCCTTTTCCGTCGCACTCAGCGTCGCGCCAAGATCGGCGATATCTGGCGGATTCCCGCCAAGAGCTGCCTTGGCGGCATCATCATAGATATGGATGCGCCGCGAGCCATCGACCCACCACCAGGGCTCGCCGATCTGAAAACGGACAGCAAGGCCCGCCTCTTTCATCAGTGATGCAAAAGCAGTGCCCGCCTTGTTCAACCAAGCCATGGCCTCACCATGTGCGGGAGACAGCAATGCAGAGGGCGGCACCCAGCCAGTGCGCGCCGGAGAACCATCGGCGGCGCGTTGCTGCCAGCCATCGGGGCAATGCTGGGCGAGCAGCTCGAATGAAAGCGAGGCGATCGGAGCATAGCCCGCCGCCTGGCACTCGGCGAAGAAATTGCGGTGCCATGCCTCGGCGGGTTTGCACAAGCCCGGGGCCGCTGGATCGACCAGAAAGCTGGTGCCGCTTGCTCCGGTGAGGGAGAAAAAGTGGCTCATGCCAACATAGTGCAACACGCTACCGCGATAGCCGAGGCCGCGCATATTACGGACCAGCCGCGCCGGTGTCTGGTTGCAGCAGTCGTCATAGGCTGTGGCGCAGGCGATACCGCCGGGCGGCACCAGCACATCACCCAGTTCCAGCACCGAACGCGCGCCCGAGCAGCGAATGCCGCTGAGTTCCGCCCAGCCCTCGATAGGTGAAGCCAGAGCTGCTGTGCCGCCGGGTGTGTAAGCTGGCGGCACCAGTGAGATGAACATGCGGTCTATCGCTGCCGGGTAAACCGGATCGGCCTCTGCCGGGTGCATCCAGCCGCCTGCCAATGCCGAAAACGGCAGCTCGATCAGCGCATCGGCGGAGTTGCCTTCGGCATAGTTCCACAGCCGCACATACCAGCTGCGCGGATATCCGGCGGCATCCTTGCCCTCAATCGTCAGAGTCGGGCCGTTGACCGCATCAAGCGGGATCACGCCACTGGAACGCCAGCGGAAGGACAGCGTCGCCCCGGTGTAATCCCGGTCAGTGCGGTAGGCGAGCAGCGGGTGATCGACGCTGTCGGCGCTGTCCCAGATTAGCCCGGCGAGATCGCCATTGGTCATGAACACCGCATCGACGCGCAAGGCATCAGGCGCGGTGGTGACAGCCGAAGCCATCATCGGACGCGGGAAATTGACCGTCCAGAAGCGCGGATCGAAGCGTTGCATCCAGTCGGTTTCCTGCCCTTCGCGGGCGGTGGCGAGCCAGAAGGCCATGAGCTAAGTGTCCTTCAGAAATCGCGCAGCGCGCGGCGCACGGCGCTTGCGACCTGACGCGACGAGCGTTGCAAAGCTTGCGTGGCGGCGCGCGCGCTGGGCGCGTTGATATTGATGGCGATGCGGACATCGCGCTGGGGCGAGCCACGCGTCGAAGCCTCAACCCTGCCCGAGCTGTTGGGCACGAACAGTTCCGGCCCGCGTTCGCCGACCAGATAACCCCTGCCCGCCGAAACCGGTCCGCCAGTGGCGCGCCCCGGCAGTCCGAAAATCGAGCCGATCAGGCCGCCCAGGTTGAGCAAACCGCCCAGCGAGCCCGAGCCGCCACCGCCGGATCCCAGCAGTGAGTTAATCGCCTGCGAAGCAATGGAATCGAGAACATTGCTGGCGATCCGCCGAAGGTCTTCAAAGCCCAGGCTGCCTTTGCGGATGGCACTCAGCAAGCCGCGTTCCAGCACGTCACCGGCACGGGAAAATCCATCAACCAGCGTGCCATCGAACGTGCCGCGCATCTGGGCGATGTCGGCAGCAAAGCCTTGCGTGCTGGCGCGCACATCGACGAGCAATGTGTCGACCGTGTCAGTCATGATCCGCCTCCATCAATCGGTTAAGTTCACTGCGCGATACGCCCTCTGCCCCCTTGCCCGGGGGCGAGAGGATGGCGGCGAGTTCTGACGGGGTGGCGGCCCAGAAGTCAGCAGGCCGCCACCCGAGTGCACGCGCAGTCAATGCGCAAAGCCGCAGCGCATTGATGCCAAAGCTCTCCTCGCTCACGGCTGGGCGGACGGGCCCGGCGCGCCTTGCAGGATCTGGGCCAGCAGCGCGCGCAAGGGTTTGGCGCAGGCGGCAAGCCCCTGATCTGCCACGGCCTCGCCCACTGCTTCACGGGTCAGACCATCACGCGCGGCAAGGCAGTGCCAGAACAGCGCTGCCATTTCTGCAAGCCGCAACTGACCCGATCCGGCGCGCTCGACCAGCGCAAACAGCGGGCCCAGCTCCTCCTCGGCGGCGACTAGCGCAGTGAAGCTAGGGCGCAGCTTGTGCGCCGCTCCGGCGATAACCAGTTCGGCTTCCCCGCGATAGGGATTGGCTGAAGAGGTCACGATGGCGCAATTTCGCCGGAGCTTTCCAGCACCAGGGAATAATTGCGCTCGCCATTGAAGTCGCCCGAATAATCGAGCCGCTGGATGAGGAACTTGCCGCGCAGTTTGTCACCGTCTTCGAAGCTGAGTTCATAATCGTCGATGGTTCCCGACAGCACATTGCTGCGGATCTGGCTTTCTGCGGCGCTGCCAAGGAAAATTCCCGAGGCACTGACCGAGACCTGGCGAGTACCGGCACCAGAAAGCATCTCGCGCCAGCCGCCGCTATCTCTGCTGGTGATCACCACCGTATCGCCGGTGATCGACATCTGCGTGGTCTTGAGACCTGCGACGGTACGATAAACGGGCGGGGTTGCACCGTCAGATATCTTGAGGAGGAAGGCTGAGCCTTTCTGAGCTGCCATGTTGGTTCTCCGTAATCAGGGGTGAAATCAGGCCGCCAACAGGCGGAAGCGGTATTCGATGAGCACTGCGCGGGTATTGGCGCTGCGCTGTTCGGCGCGAGAGCGCAGAAACGTGATCGAGATCAGATCGAAGCCAGCCTGTTCGCGTGGCATCGCAGCAATTCGGGCTTCAAGCGTACCGATGAGGCTGCCTGCACTATCAGGCCGGTCCCCGCGGCAATGCAGTTCCAGCGCGACCCGGACTTCGCAGCCTTTACGGTCCTTTGCGCTCCAATCAGCAGCGGCGCTGGCGACAAGCGCCAGCCAGGGCAGCGCGGTGCGCGATGGTGCCTCTTCAACAATGGCATTGAGCGCGCCGGAAAGCGCAGGATCGGCGGCAAGCCATGACAGCAGAGCCGCGCGCAAGGCGATTTCCATGGGTATCAACCTTTCGTAAACAGCGGCCAGAGCAACTGAGCGGTGCGCCAGCGGGAGGGGGCTTTGCGCCGTGAGAGCGCCGCAGCTTCGACACTTGCTTCGGCCAGCACTTTCGCCCGCTCGCTCAGGCGGATGGCGAGAGCGGAAAAACTTGGCTCGGCCTTGGCGGTGATCATGTCAGACGCAGACGGCGCCATGGCCGCCACAGCGCCGCGACAGCGGCAGGCGGCATGGCCTCATCATCTCTGGTCTCCCGCTGGCGATACTGGTGTGCTGCCAGCCGGATCACGCCATGGCGCAAGCCGTCGGGCAGACTGGCCCAGTCACCGGCAAGTCCAGCCGAGAACCGCACCGCAATGCGCGCGGCAAGGCCCGGATCGGTGACGCGCACCATGCCGGTGCCGTCGCCGGCAAAATCAATGGCATAGGCTTGTGCGGCAAGTGAAACTCGCGAGCCGCTGGCCAGGATAGCGTCAACCGATGTGATGGCATGAACTGGCCGCGTTTCCAGCTTCATCCAGTCACCGCTGACCGCGAATATCTCTTCGCAGTCACTTTCGATTGGCATGGTTCCGGTAAATGCCTCGCAGCTTTCCAGCGCGGTGCGAAGTTGCACGGAAAGTGCGGCATCCTCGCCCACTGTCGTTATGCCAAGCCAGTCTTTCAGTTCGGCGAGCGCCGCTGGCACCAGCGCCGGGGCGCCAAGGATTGCGCGCTTCATGGCGGTCTCCGTTCTGTTTCTAGGGGTGGAGACGGCTCCAGTCCGCTTCCCCGCCCGGCCACCCACAGGGTAAACTCGGCATTAGGTAGCAAACGCAGAAAGTCGACGCGCGCCAGCGCGCGCTCCAGCCGCTATCGTA
>JANOYZ010000279.1:0-6520 GCA_031429135.1 Novosphingobium sp.
GTCCGCCCCATCGAATCGATGGTCGGTTTCCTGCCGCGTACCCACGGTTCGGCGCTCTTAACCCGCGGTGAAACGCAGGCGATCTTCACCACTACTCTGTGCACCCGTGAGAGCGAGCAGATGATCGATGGTCTGGAAGGCCTGACCTATTCGAACTTCATGCTTCACTATAACTTCCCCCCTTATTCAGTTGGTGAAGTTGGCCGTTTTGGCGCTCCCAGCCGCCGCGACACCGGCCACGGCAAGCTCGCATGGCGCGCGCTTCAGGCCGTGCTGCCCAGCAAGGAAGAGTTCCCCTATACGATCCGCGTGGTGTCAGACATCACCGAGTCGAACGGCTCTTCCTCTATGGCATCAATCTGCGGTGGCAGTCTTTCGATGATGGACGCGGGCGTTCCGCTCACCCGTCCGGTTTCGGGCATTGCCATGGGCCTGATCCTTGAAGGCAAGGAATTCACCGTGCTGTCTGACATTCTGGGTGACGAAGATCACCTTGGTGACATGGACTTCAAGGTGGCTGGCACTTCCGAAGGTATCACCACGATGCAGATGGACATCAAGGTTGCCGGCATCACGCGGGAAATCTTCGAAGCCGCGCTGCATCAGGCCAAGGAAGGCCGCGCACATATCCTTGGTGAAATGACCAAGGCTCTGGGCACTTCGCGCAGCGAGCTTTCGGCGCATGCTCCGCGTATCGAGACGATGCAGATCGACAAATCGAAGATCCGCGAAGTCATCGGCACCGGCGGCAAGGTGATCCGCGAGATCGTTGCTGAAACCGGTGCCAAGGTCGATATCGATGACGAAGGCCTGATCAAGCTGAGCAGCTCTGATCCGGCACAGATCGAAGCAGCTCGGGCATGGATCCTCGGCATTGTCGAAGAAGCCGAAGTCGGCAAGGTCTATGACGGCAAGGTCGTCAACATCGTTGATTTCGGTGCTTTCGTGAACTTCATGGGCGGCAAGGACGGCCTGGTTCACGTTTCCGAAATGCGCAACGAGCGCGTCGAAAAGCCGACTGACGTGGTATCCGAAGGTCAGGCCGTGAAGGTCAAGGTTCTTGAAATCGATCCGCGCGGCAAGGTTCGCCTGTCGATGCGCGTTGTCGATCAGGAGACCGGTGCCGAGCTGGAAGATACCCGCCCGCCGCGTGAAGCACGCGAACCGCGTGGTGATCGTCCAGGCGGTGATCGCGGTGATCGTCGCCCCGGCGGTGATCGCGGTCGCGGTCCTCGCAGGGATGGCGGCGGTGATCGTGGACCCCGCCGCGAAGGCGGTGATCGTGGTCCCCGTGAAGGCGGCAATCCCGATCACATCCCGGCGTTCCTCAAGTCTGACGACTGAGCTTCACCTGATATCATGACAAATGTTGAAAGGGGCTGCTTCGGCGGCCCCTTTTTTCTTGCCAGCCAGCGCGATGCGATGAAATCTCCGTAGGTGATCTGGCGGAGGTGAATCGATGAAGCGACTTGGTCTTGTCACAGCATCGGCTTTGGTGCTGTTCACCCCTTATTCGGCTCTTCACGCCAGCGGCGATTATGGCTGTGACCCGAACTGGACCATAGCCAGCCGCAACCTTGATTGCGCCAGCCGGGGTGCGCTTTCACCGGGCAATGATAGCCGTGTGAACCTGCTGTTCCTGCTGCGTGACAAGGCCGGGCTGGCCAACAGTGGAAGCTATGCCAAGCAGGATTGGGATACGCTGCCTTTTGGGCGGACATTTCTCGACTGGAAGTTCTTGCGCGCAACGCTCTATCCGCAACCCGGCAGCACGGTGGTGGAAAATGAATATAATGGCCGCTGCGCCAGTCTGACCACAGCAAGGCCGGCATTTGCCTCCGCGATTGCCGCGAGCAGCAGCGTTCCCGCGAATGAGCGCGCCCTGCTGGTGAAGGCGCGTGAACGGCTGGTGGCGGTCTGCACAGCGGGCGGATCGCCTGACGATGCTTCGAATGCGGCAAAGCCCGCGCTGCCCGCTTGGCCCGATGGCATTGTCAGTGAGGGCGGCAAGGAATGGCTGACATACCTGAAAGGCGGCTATGCCTTCTATGCCATGCGCTGGGACGAGGCGCGCAGCAGCTTTGCCGCGCTGGGCACATCACGCGAAGTCTGGCTGGCGGAAACCGCAGTCTATATGCTCGCCCGCATTGATTTGAATGCAGCGCAGGCCAACTCCTTCAATCAATGGGGAGACTTTGAAGGCCCGGAAAAGGTTGATCGCACTGCCGCTGCGCGTGCCGGGGCAGCCCTCGTGAACTACCTGAAGGCATTTCCGCAGGGGCGCTATGCTGCTTCAGCCCAGGGGCTGGTGCGCCGTGCGCTGTGGCTCTCGGGCGACCTCACTGGTCTGGCCCGCGCATATGAGCAGCTGCTGGGCTCTGTTGCAGCGGGTACGGATCTCGCCCCCGATCTGGTCGAGGAGATCGACAACAAGCTGCTCTTTGCCGATGGCATCACCAGCAAAGCCGATGGCCCGCTGGTGCTCGCCACGCTCGATCTGATGGCGATGCGCGGCGGCGGACTGGACGATGATGGCCAGCCGGTGAGCGACCGGCCAGTGCTCACCACCGATCAGCTTGCCGCGCAGGAGAAGTATTTCACCACGCGGCCAGAGCTGTTCTCGTTTCTGCAGGCGAACCACGCCTTCTATGTGGCGCAGGATTACGCCCGCGTGTTGCAACTGGTGCCCGATGATGCGCGCAAGCCGCGCTACGATAACCTCGCCTTCAGCCGCCAGGTGCTGCGCGGGCAGGCGCTGGCAGCGTTAGGGGACCGCAACGAGGCCGGGTTCTGGCGGGAGTTATTGGGCGGTGCGGGCGGGTTGTGGCAGCGCCCCGCAGCGCAACTGGGGCTGGCGCTCAATCTGGAGAAGAACGGCAAACTTGCCGATGTTTTCGCCGCCAATTCACCGATCACCGATCAGACAGTGCGCGAGGTTCTGCTCAGCCATTCCGCCGGGCCGGACATTCTGCGCGCCAACGCGGCCAATGCCGCGCGCAGCCAGCATGAGCGCGACGCGGCGATTTTCACCTTGCTCTACAAGGAGTTGACGCGTGGACGCTATGCCGATTTCGTGGCTGATCTCAAGCTGGTTGGCCCCAAGGCTTCAACTGACTTCGGTTTCTGGAATTTCGGCCGTGAAGAAGTGGTGCCCGCTGGCATTTTCACCAAGGGGCGCTGGTCAGATGGCTATGCTTGCCCGGCACTTGCCACAACCGCCGCCACTCTTTCCAAGGTGCCGATGGATGTGAAGGCACGGCTGTGTCTGGGGGATTTCCTGCGGATCAATGATTTTGATGGTTTCACCGTGCTCGATAGCCCACCAGAAAAGGGTACGCTTGGCAGCCACGCCAGCCTGTTCCCCGGCAAACCATTGGCGCGGGCGGAGATATACCGGGCGATCATTGCTGATCCCAAAGCACATCCGAATGACAAGGCCTATGCGCTCTACCGCGCGCTCCGCTGCTATGCTTCTGCCGGAAATAACGGCTGTGGCGGGGACGAAGTGGAGCAATCGCAGCGCAAAGCCTGGTTCATTCAGCTGAAAAAAAGCTATCCAGCGAGCCCCTGGGCCAAGAAATTGTCCGTCTATTGGTGAACGTGATCCGGCTTGCCGCCATCGCCCTTTGCGCCGCGCTGCTGACATCGTGCCACGGCGAGAGGAGCGGCAAAGTGGATCCGGCGGATTACGATGCCTTTTTTCTCTGGGCCGGGGTGCGCGCTCAGCCGGTGCTGAACCGGGCGAAAGTGCTTTATGTCCTCGCTGGCGAATTGCGGCACGATGATCCTGGCCGGATGGTACCGCTTCGCGCCGTTCCTCATGTCTTGACTGCCGAGGTCTGGCTGACCATCCGGGTCGAGCGGCTGGACTGGCAGCAGACGGCCTATGATCAGGTTCTGCGCGCACTGTCGGAATGGGAGTCAGCGGGGAATCGACTGGCCGGATTGCAGATTGATTTTGACGCCGCAACGCAGGGTCTGGACGGTTATGCGCTATTTCTGAGCGATCTTCGCCGCCGACTGCCCGCGCGCTATCGCCTGTCTGTCACCGGGCTGATGGACTGGAGCGCCCATGGCGATCCCGCCGCGCTGGCCAAGCTTGCTGGTGTGGTCGATGAACTGGTGATGCAGACCTATCAGGGGCGGCAGACGATCCCCGGATACCGCGCATATTTCAGTCGGATTGCGCAATTGCCATTACCTTACAAGGTGGCGCTGGTGCAGGGTGGGGAATGGACAACGCCGCCGCAACTGGCGAGCGATCCGCAATTTCGCGGCTATGTCGTGTTTCTGGTCAACCCGCAGCGGCGAGACGGGGCTTTTCATCAGGCAAAACAGCTCGCAGGCTGGCCGCGATAACCCGGTTCTTGCCATCACGCTTTGCCTGAAACAACGCGGCATCGGCCTGTGTTACGAGGTCTGCTGCCGTCGCGGTTGATGGCACTGCTGCAACACCGAAAGATGCCGCGATTCGTGCCTGATGAATATCAGACAGGGATTCAATGCGGATGCGCAGTTGCTCGGCCTTGGTGGCGGCATGGTCGATCGGGCAGTTTGGCAGGATGACGAGGAATTCCTCACCACCATAGCGGCAGATCACGTCCGAAGGGCGCAGGCCGGATACCAGCTGCGCCGCCACATCGCGCAATACGGCATCGCCTTTGGCATGGCCGTACTCGTCATTGAGCAGCTTGAAATTGTCGAGATCGATCATCAGAACGGCGGTTGAATTTCCGCTCCGCGTCGCCAGGCTGAGATAGCGATCAAGCGCATCCTCCATATAGCGGCGGTTATAGAGCCCGGTCAGCGGATCGCGCATCGATTGCGTACGCAGCTTTTCGCGCAGGGCAATGTTGGAAAGCGCCAATGACATCGAATCAGCCAGTGCGCGGCCAAGACGGCGAATACCCATCAACCGGCCAAACGAGTTCTCGCCTTCATAAGCAAGCACCAGCAGGCCATAGACCGAACCGCGCGCCATCATCGGGATTTCGACCGTACCGACTTGCGAGAGGTGATGGCTACAGCACAATGTGCCGCTCACCGGGTCGTTGATATGCGGTTTTCCGCGCTTCAGCGCCCAGCAATTGGCAGGGGCCAGTGTTTCGGCGGTATGGATGCCGTCGGGCATGTTCCATGAACCAGACAGATCAAGCCTGTCGCGCGAATTGTTGAAGACATAGAGCGCGGCTCCGAATTCAGGCAACATGCGCAAAGAAGTTGCAGTGAGGACAGCGGTTGCATCTTCGTAATTATCGGCGCTTTGCAGCATGTCGGTCATGGCGAAGAGTTCATCGGTCTGCATTTTTGCCTGTCTGGCGCTGGCGAGCACTGCATTGCGACTATGCAATTCGCGTCGGCCATAGATGCCGGTCATGACCTCAAATGTCAGAGCAAGGCCAGCGAAGCCCAATGCGATGGACGGCGGCAGTTCTGCCAGCAACACGCCAATCGCAGCTGCCATGCAGACCATGGCGGCGGTTGAGCCGATACCGATGGCGATCAGGTGGAGCTGTCCCTGTTCTGCTTTTCGCCTGAAAAATCCGACCCTGCCGTCAACCATAAATTTCCAGTCCTCTGTGCTGGGGCTTAGGCATGGGCCATTACTTTCTGGTTAAGCAAAAATCGGGATTTTACCTGATCTTAGCAGTGGCCGGTCATGCTGCCCTGATTGCGGCGCAGGTGCCGGCAATAACGATCCGGTTTCTGCCCTGATCCTTGGCGGCATAGAGCGCCTCATCGGCAGCCTTCAGCGCGGCGCGCGGATCGCGGTGGGCGAAAACATCGGCGATACCGCCCGAAAAGCTGACCTGACCGAAGGGCGTGTCATTGGCGCGGTTAACCAGCCTGCGGTTGGCCAGTCTATCACGCGTGGCATCCAGTGCATCGAAGGCTTCACTGATCGTTTTGCCGCGAAACAGGACGACGAATTCCTCGCCGCCGTGCCGTGCAACATGGCAGCGATCATCGGAAATTTCCGACAAAGTCGTGGCAACCAGCTTGAGTACCCGGTCTCCGGCTTCGTGACCGTGAACATCGTTTATCAGCTTGAACTTGTCGATGTCACAAAAGGCCACGCAGAGCTGGTCATGCGACAGCCGCGCAGACGAAAATTCGCTATCGAGCAGGCTCTCAAAGGCGCGGCGGTTGGGCAGGCCAGTGAGATGATCCATCTCGGCATTGCGCCGGGCTTCATCAAGCCGCCTGTGCAAGTTTTTCGTTTCGTGCTCGCTGCGCACCATCTGCGCTTCGATTTCCTGCGTCCGATCAAGCATGGCCTTGGCGACCATGGCCAGTTCCTGGATCACGGCTCCGGCGTGCTGCACTTCATCCAGTTCATCGACATGGCTGGCCAGTGCCGACTTGTAGTCTGTTGTTGCCGTGCGGGCATCTTTGGTTGTCTGGGTAAAATCGGTGATTGATTTTTCAAGCCGTTGGCGCAGCGTTGACATGATGCGCGCGTCGTCATCAGCCGCCTTGCCACGAACCTCATTGATCCATTGGCGGGAGATCGGTTCAT
>JANOYZ010000280.1:0-13405 GCA_031429135.1 Novosphingobium sp.
TGAGGAAACGCAAGCATCGCTGCTGGAACTGGATCAGACGGCAGGACTGGAACTTGCCGGTTACCGCCTGTCACCGGCCATGATCGCTGCATTGCAGGATGCCACTCCGCCGGAAAGCAACCAGTCGATCATCGGTCAGGACATGCTGAGTGGTAGTCCGCTGTGGCTGCGCGCCGAACCCGATGAAGACCGCGATCAGGCCGATGCGCTGGCCGCTGTGATAGCCATGGGGATCAAGCTGTGACCAGACGGCACATCGTCTTCACCTGCGAAGGAGCGGCCCTCGTCGGCACGATTGACGAAGCTCAGGGCACTACTGGATTGCTGATCGTCAGCGGCGGTAACGAATTGCGATCTGGCGCGTGGAACGGGCAGGCTTTGCTGGCAGCTCGATTGGCAGATTCCGGGTTTCCGGTATTCCGCTTTGACCGGCGCGGGGTGGGTGACAGCGAGGGGCCGAATGGCGAATTTCGTTCATCTGGCCCGGACATTGCCGCTGCCCTTGCCGCCTTCCGCGTCGAGGCACCGCGTGTCACCCGTGTGATCGCTTTCGGCAATTGCGACGCGGCCAGCGCGCTGATGCTGGCCAAGGGTGCGGGATTTGACGCTCTGGTGCTGTCAAACCCCTGGACCATCGAGGAGGGCGCTGCCGAGGCAGTGCCCGAGGCGCTGCGTTCGCACTATGCCCAGCGGCTGAAGGATCCCAAGGCGCTGCTGCGATTGCTCAAGGGCAAGGTCTCGCTCGGGCAGCTGTTCGCCTCACTGAAAAGCGCGCTGCGACCGACCCCGCCACCGACATCGCTGGCGCAGGAGATTGCAATCGGGTTGACGCAGTTTAGCGCGCCGGTGCGCATCCTGCTGGCGTCGCGTGATCGCACTGCTCAGGCTTTCGAAGCGAGCTGGGACAAGGCTGATGCGCGGATTGCGCGCTGTGCAGGGGCAACGCACAGCTATGTTGAGGCTGAGGCGAGACTGTGGCTGGAGTCGCGGTTGCTGGAGGCATTGGGGCAAGGGTAATGCACGGCCTTCGACAGGCTCAGGCTGAGCGGAACCTGGTATTGAAAATTATCACAAAAATCCGCTCCGGCTGAGCCTGTCGAAGCCCGCGCACCGCCCTCACCCGGCAACCTTTTCCTTCAACGCCGCAAATTCGCGCTCGGCCAGAAACCGTTCGGCATCCAATGCCGCCATGCAGCCGGTTCCTGCCGCTGTTACCGCCTGACGATAGACGTGATCCATCACATCGCCGCAGGCAAAAACGCCGGGGATCGCCGTCTTGGGCGTTCCGGGTTCGACCAGCAGATAGCCATTGGCGTCCATTTCCAGCTTGCCCTTGAACAGTTCGGTCGAGGGGGCATGGCCGATGGCGACAAAGGCGCCGTCGGTGGGGATCACCGACTTTTCGCCAGTCAATGTATCGGTCACCGCGACGCCGGTCAGGCCGCCGCTCAACGGATCGCCGACGAAGTGATCGACCGCCTTGTTCCACACCACCGAAACCTTGTCATTGGCGAACAGCCGGTCCTGCAAGATCTTTTCGGCGCGAAAACTGTCACGGCGGTGGATGACGGTCACGTCGGGCGAATGGTTGGTGAGATAGAGAGCTTCTTCCACCGCGGTATTGCCGCCGCCGATGACCACGACCTTCTTGCCGCGATAGAAAAAGCCATCGCAGGTGGCGCAGGCCGAAACCCCCTTGCCGCCCAGTTCCTGCTCGCCCGGAACGCCCAGCCACTTGGCCTGCGCGCCTGTGGCGATGACCAGCGCTTCGCCTTCATAAACATCGCCTGAATCGCCGATTGCGCGGAACGGAGAGCCGGACAGGTCAACCTCGGTGATTGTGTCCCACAGCATCCGGGTTCCGACATGCTCGGCCTGCGCCTGCATTTCTTCCATCAGCCACGGCCCCTGGATGACATCGCGGAAACCGGGGTAATTCTCGACATCGGTGGTGATGGTCAGCTGGCCGCCTGGCTGCAAGCCCTGCACCACGATCGGCTCCATGCCCGCGCGCGCGCCATAGATCGCCGCCGAAAGCCCAGCCGGACCGGAACCGATAATCAGCATGCGGGTGGTGTGGGTAGTCATGCGTTTCATCCTTCAATTTCGCAGGCGAGATAAGCGGCGATGCGCATGATTGCGAGTCCGCCTATGCGATTTTTCGGGATAGAAAAAGCCTGAGATTACCGCATCAGCCTTCGTCTTCGTATTGACGCGCCGTGCCGGTCACTCCATCCTGGCCAGATGACTCTTTCAGGCCCCACTTCAAACAGCTTCATGTCACAGCGGCTGCGGCTCCATTATGTCGACTGGGGCAATCCTGCCGCGCCGCCGCTGATCCTTCAGCATGGCGGGCGCGATCATTGCCGGAGCTGGGATTGGGTGGCTGAACAGCTGGCTGATGACTGGCATGTGATCGCACCTGACCTGCGCGGTCATGGTGACAGCGCCTGGTCGCCAGATGGTGACTATTCATCCCAGGCATTTGTCTATGATTTCGCTCAGCTGGTTCATGCCCTGGGGCATGAGCAGGTGACGATCATAGCCCATTCTCTGGGCGGCAATATCGCCACGCGTTTTACCGGACTCTACCCGGACAAGGTCAAAAAGTTGGTCAATATCGAGGGACTTGGTCCATCCCCCAAGCTGATTGCCGAACGCGACGCGCGCAGCCTTGCTGACCGGATGCGCGAATGGATCGGCAACAAACGACAGGCTGCGGGCCGTATGCCCAAACGCTATCCCAGTCTTGAAGCGGCCTTTGCCCGGATGAAGGCAGAAAACAGCTTCCTTTCGGACGCACAGGCCCGACATCTGACCGTGCACGCCGCCAGCCGCAACGAGGACGGCACCTGGAGCTGGAAGTTCGACAATTACCTCAACGTCTGGGCACCGATGGACTTGCCGCAAGGCGATGTCGAGCAGCTGTGGGCGGCGATCACCTGTCCGATGCTGTTGCTCTATGGCTCGGACAGCTTTGCTTCGAACCCGGCAACAGATGGCCGCTCAGGCCATTTTTGCAATGCCCAGGTGATCGAATATGCCAAGGCCGGTCACTGGCTGCACCATGATCAGCTTGACCGGTTTCTGGGCGATGTGAAGGCATTCCTGAAGGATTAGCCCTCGCTCAGACGCTCCCGCAACCGATCGCGCAGCACCGCATCAACGCCCAGAAACTCCGCTTGATAGGTATCAAGCGCCCCCTGATTCTCGGCGATCGCAGCAAATGCAGCTTCAAGATATTCTGATTCCACGCCCATCAAAACCTTGAGCGCCTCATCATCAATCGCGCCAAGCGTACTGTTAACTGTGCGCTTGCCGGAAGCGATTCGCGCCGCCTGATCCCCAGCAGAATTAGTCAGCAGATAGTCCGCGACTATGTCATCGCGATGCACCCCAAGCGCATGATGCAGCATTGCCACGGCAAATCCGGTGCGGTCCTTGCCCGCCATGCAGTTCACCAAACTGGCCCCTTCGCCTTGTGAAACCCGAAGCAGCATATTGCGGATCATTTCGATCAGCTTAGGGCGATAGGGTATCCCTTGATAGTTTGTCCGCATGTTCGCGCGCGTTATTTCAGCATCGCGGCGCGAACCCGCGATGGCGGCTATATGCGGTGCTGTGTTGAGCGAAGCATCAGAAACGATATGGATTTCGCCCGTGAATCCGATTGGCCTGCGACAGGGATGCGACTGCCGCTCGCGGTCGCTCCGAAGATCGAAGACATCGCTCAGGCCAAGCCCGGTAATCGCGGCAAGGTCAGCATCGGTCGCCTCAAAATGCTGGCCCGAGCGCCACAAAGCGCCGCGCTTCAGCCGTCCGCCGCCAACAATCGCATAGCCGCCATAGTCGCGAAAATTGTGTACGCCTTCCAGTTGCAGCAACCGATCACTATCCATGCTGTTATCCCTCTTGCTGATTATAGCATTGCTTAGTATTTCGTTTGGGTCAATGCGGCATCGCCTGCGAGTCATGCACGCAACGGAGATTTGAGTGAGCGCCGAAATAATGCCCCCTGAATCCGCTGGGCCCAAAGAATCGCGGTCCCGGTTACGTCGCCCGCTGATGCTGGGCGGAGTGATAGTCGCACTTGTCATCGCGCTGTGGTTCTATCTTTCCGGCGGGCGCTATGTTGAAACCGATAATGCCCAGCTGCAAGCTGGCAAAGTCATGGTCGCAGCCAGCGTCACCGGCAAGGTCGTCTCGGTCGAGGTTACCGAGAACCAGTTCGTCAAGGCCGGGCAAGTGTTGTTCCGCATCGATTCCAGCGATTTCGAGGCCGGGATTTCGCAAGCTGAAGCCAGCCTTTCCGGTGCCATCGCCGATATCGGTGCAACACGGGCTGATTATCAGGAAAAGCTGTCTGACGTCAGCCGTTATCAGGCGCAGCTGGTCTATGCCCAGTCCGAAGCGGGCCGCCAGCGTTCCTTGCTGCATGAAGGCATTTCATCGCAAGCGCAGGTCGATCAGGCGGAGCTTGCCGTGCGCACGGCGCGCGAATCGATCACCGCTGCCCGGGCCAAGGCGGCCAGTGTCGCCGCGCGTCTGCCCGCCGGAACTTCAAACGCGCAGCCGGTCGCGCGCAAGGCTGCTGCCGTGCTGCAACAGGCGCGCACGGCGCTGGATAATACCGTCGTCCGCGCCGCGCAGGATGGCATAGTCACCAAGGTCAACCAGTTGCAGATCGGCAGCTATGTCACTGCCGGAAAGCCCTTGTTCGTGCTCAGCGGCGTGAAGTTCTGGGTTGAGGCAAATTTCAAGGAAAACCAGCTGCGCTACATGCGGCTGGGCCAGCCTGCCGTCGCGCGCATCGATGCCTTTCCTGACCGTGATCTCAAAGCCCATGTCGAAAGCTTCAGTCCCGGCACCGGCAACAGCTTTTCGGTGCTGCCAGCAGAAAACGCCACCGGCAACTGGGTGAAGGTTACCCAGCGCCTGCCGGTGATCGTCGTGCTCGACGAAGTTCCGACCGAACTGCCGCTTCACGCCGGGCTCAGTGTCAATGTCACGGTCGATACCGGCCATATCCGGCACTTGTTCGGCAGTGATACACCGCCCATTTCACCCAAAACACCTGCCCGCACCAGTGGACGCTGAAGCGCAGATGAAAAAGCTCTCACCGCTCCTCTTCCCGCTCCTGCTGCTGGCCGGTTGCAAAACTGTCGGTCCTGATTTTCAGCGCCCAGAAACAGCGGCTTCCGGAGCATATGCGCAGCCCGGAGCTATTGCCAAAGGGCCAGTAGCCGCACAGGGGCAAGGGCCGCAGTTGCGCTGGTGGGAAAGCTTCGGCTCGCCCGAACTCGATGTGCTGGTTAATCGCGCGCTGGCGCAAAATCACAGCCTTGCCGCCAGTGTCGCCACATTGGAACGGGTGGGCGAACGTGCCCGCGCAGTGACCGGACAAGCGCAGCCGCAGACCGAAGCCAATGCGCGGATTTCGCACCAGCAGGTCAATCTCTCGGGCTTCGGGCTTGATCCGGGCAGTTTCGGTGTTGCGCTCGGCAACCCTGAATTCACGCTCTATTCGGTGGGCGGCGGCATCTCCTATGATCTTGACCTGTTTGGCGGCAAGCGCCGTGCCAGCGAACGGGCTCTGGCCGATGCCGAAACCCAGCTGCGCGAAACCGAGGCCGCGCACCTGACCATCGCCGGACGCGTGGTGATGCAGGTGCTGACGATTGCCGCGCTCAATGATCGGATCGCCGCGCAGCAGGCATTGGTCGCCGAAGACGAGCGCAATGTCCGCCTGACCGAGGCCAAGCGCCGCGGCGGCGAAGGAACCATGGTCGAGGTGCTGAGCGCGCAAGGCCAGCTGGCGGGCGATCAGGCAGCCCTGCCGCAGATCGAACAGACCCGCGCCGAAGCGCGCAACATGCTGGCGGTGCTGCTGGGAGTGTCTCCCGCAGAACTCGGCGCAACTCCGTTCAGCCTCACCGCTCTGCGCCTGCCGAGCGAAGTGCCGGTCACCCTGCCTTCGGAACTCGCGGCAAAGCGCCCCGATATTCTTGCCGCCGAAGCCCGGTTGCATTCCGCTACTGCCGCCATCGGCGTGGCGACTGCGCGGCTCTATCCCTCGATCACGCTGGGTGCGAGTTTCGAGCAATCGACCAGGCACCCAGAAACCCTGTTCAATGCTTCGTCCAATGGCTTCAACCTGTTTGGCGGGCTGACTGCACCGATTTTAAACGGCGGCACCCTCAAGGCCGAGAAGCGCGCAGCCGAGGCTGAGGCGCGGGCTTCTGCCGCGCGCTATCAACAGACGGTGCTGGAGGCATTCGGCCAGATTTCCGACCTGCTGGCCGCGCTGGGCAATGATGCGAGTGCGGTCAACCTGCGCAGCGATGCCGCCGCTATTGCCAATCGCTCACTGGCGCTGTCACGGCGCAGTTTTCAGGTGGGTAACAGCGGCGTGCTGCAAGTGCTCGACGCCAGCCGACTGGCGCAGCAGGCCCAGCTGGGCCTGCTCGATGCCCGCGCGAAACAGCTGCTTGATGTGGCGCGGTTGTATGTCGCCACGGCAGGGGGATGGACCGGGCAGGCAGTGCCGCCTGCCCAGCCCTGAACCGCCTCAAATACCCATGCACAGGTATTTGAGCTCCAGGTAATCGTCGATCCCGTGGCGAGATCCCTCGCGGCCGAGGCCCGATTGCTTAACCCCGCCAAACGGCGCGACTTCGGTGGAGATCAGCCCGGTGTTGATCCCGACGATCCCCGCTTCCAGTGCTTCCGCCACGCGCCATACCCGGCTGAGATCACGCGCATAGAAATAGCTGGCGAGGCCGAATTCGCTGTCATTGGCGAGTGCGATGGCTTCCGCCTCATCCTTGAAACGGATCACCCCTGCCAGCGGCCCGAATGTCTCCTCGCGGGCCAGCTTCATATCGGCCTTCACATCGGCCACCACGGTGGGTTCAAAGAACGTGCCGCCGAGCGCGCTGCGCTTGCCGCCGGCGAGCAGTGTCGCGCCGCCTGCCAGTGCATCTTCAAGGTGTTCCTCAACCTTCAGCACCCCCGCTTCGTCAATCATCGGCCCGACAATGCTGCCTTCGTCCATGCCGTAACCGACTTTCAGGCCTTTGACGCGTGCTGCCAGTTTGGTGACGAATTCGTCATAGACCGCATCCTGCACATAGAAGCGGTTGGTGCAGACGCAGGTCTGGCCGCAATTGCGGAATTTGGAAATCAGCGCACCTTCAACCGCCGCGTCGACATCGGCATCGTCAAACACGACAAATGGCGCATTACCGCCCAGCTCCATCGACACTTTCTTCACCGTCTCGGCACATTCGCGCAGCAGTTGCACGCCGATCTCGGTCGAGCCGGTGAAGGTCAGCTTGCGCACCTTGGGATTGGAGGTCAGCTCGCCGCCGATGGCCCGCGCGCTGCCGGTAACAACATTGAACACACCCGCCGGAATGCCTGCTTCTTCGGCCAGCGCCGCCAGAGCCAGCGCCGAAAAGGGCGTGGCCGAAGCGGGTTTGAGCACCATAGTGCAGCCCGCCGCCAAGGCCGGGCCCAGCTTGCGGGTGATCATCGCGCTGGGGAAATTCCACGGAGTGATCGCCGCGACAACCCCGATCGGCTGCTTGAGCACGACGATCCGGCGGTCAGCCGCATGGGGCGGGACGACATCGCCATAGGTGCGCTTGCCCTCTTCAGCGAACCACTCGATGAAGCTGGCCGCATAGGCGATCTCGCCCTTGGCCTCGGCCAGCGGCTTGCCCTGCTCGCGGGTGAGTAGCTCGCCAAGCTCTGCCTGATGGGCCATCATCAGATCGAAGAACCTGCGCAGCACGCGCGCGCGATCAGCGGCGGTGCGCGCGCGCCATTCGGGAAGCGCCGTCTCAGCCGCAGCGATGGCGCGGGCGGTTTCGGCCTGGCCCATATTGGGGACAGTGCCGAGCACCTCGCCCTTGCCCGGGTCCGAGACATTGATGGTGCTGCCATTATCAGCGTCACACCATTTGCCATCAATGTAGCATTGCTGCCTCAGGAACCGGGTGTAGGTCATCGTGCCCTCGCTATTTCATCTGGCTGATGGCTTTGATCGGATTTCCACTTGAGGTCCAGCTTCAAGCGCGCATGATCTCCCGAGCGATTGAGCTGGATGCAGGGCATAACGGGAGGCGATGATGGAAGGGCTGGAATCTCTGGTGTCAAAAAATGAGATCACGGAATTGGTCCACCGCTACGCGTTTAACATCCGCCAGCGCAAGCATGGACTCTGCGCAGAAATGTTCACCGAAGATTCAAGCTTCGAAGTGCGTGAGGCCCACCCGTTGCGGCCAGAAACACTGGTCACCCGCAGCCGCGCAGAAGGCCGCGATGCCGTTATTGCCTCTATCGGGGTTTCCGGAGGCACGAGCCGTGTGTTTCCGGCGATCCATAATCTGTTGATCGATCTTGATGGCGATAGCGCCCGCATTACCGCACTGATGCTTGCCACGGTGTACCCCGGCGGCGGCGAGATGGTCGGCGAATATGATGACACTTTGCGTCGCGAACAGGGCAAGTGGCTGTTCAAATCGCGCTGCTACACGATTTATCGCGAGACCTGGCCGAGATCAGTCACGCATTCCGTCGTGACAAAATAGCGTGTCTTGGGCCGATCAAACAGGTTCTGTTCATCCGCGAACACATCGGCGGGGAGCGTTCCCTTGCTGACCATCCAGATCAGGCCATCGGCGGCTTTCGGGTCATCGTACCACAGCTCGGTAATGACATCGAACTCGGGTTCGTGGATCACCTTGCTATCCAGCTGCGGCAATGGATCGAGGTAACGCCGGGCGTAATAACACATGCCGGGCTGGGTATATTTGCCCGCCACTTTGGTGTGGACGTTCTCATAATAGTCACGGAATTCAGCGATCGACATGCCGGGGCGGCGCTTCAGGCCGATGATGATCTTGGTGATTTCCTTGGCCATGAAGAGCCCCTCCCCATCAGTCCTGCTCGACCCACTTGGTCGAGGTCGCCCGCGGGCTGAGGTACTTGGTATTGGTCCAGCCGCCATCGACAACAATCGACTGGCCGTTGATCATTTCGCTGCCCGCCGAGCACAGGAAGGCGATGACGCTGGCGATGTCCTCAGGCTTGGCGAGGCGCGGATAAGGCGTGGTCTCGACATTGGCGCGCTTGAACGTTTCGTCATCAAATCGGTGCGCCACCATCTCGGTCATGGTCACGCCCGGAGCGACACAATTGGAGCGGATGCCGCGCGGCCCATATTCGCAGGCCATATGTTCGGTGAGCGATTTTAGCCCACCCTTGGCCGCCGAATAGGCCCCGCCGCGCCGCCCGCCGATGTGGGCGAAGGTGGAGGTGACGTTCACGATGGAAGCGCCGCCCGCCATGTGCGGCAGTGCCTCGCGGATCAGGCGGAAGGGCGCTTTCAGCATGATGTCGATGAAGCTGTCAAAATCGGCATCGCTCGCCTCATGCACCGGTTTGGGGCTGCCGACACCGGCATTGTTGACGAGGTAATCGATCCGGCCAAACCGTTCGAGCGTCAGCGCCACGATCTTTGCCGGGGCATCCTCAGCAGTGACATCAGCAGAGATCGTCGCCACCATGGCGAGGTCGCCAATGGCCGCTTCCAGCGCCGCCAGCTTGCCCGTGTCACGCCCGACGCCGACTACGGCAGTGCCCGCGCTGGCAAGCATCTTCGCCGTCTCAAGCCCGATGCCGCTGCCCGCGCCGGTGATGATCGCAACTTTCACAGACTGCCTCCGCCCAGATGAAACTTCTGTTCAGCACTAGCCCCGGCCAGCGCCCGCGTCGAGAACGCCAGTGCGGTATTGCTCATCACCTTGCTTGGCGGCGGTTGATCGCGGAGCTAGTGTCCACACATGACCACGAACAACAGCGCCCTCGCGGGTATCCGCGTGATTGATATGTCCCGCGTTTTCGCCGCCCCCATCGGTGCGCAGATCCTCGGTGATCTTGGTGCCGACGTCATCAAGATCGAGCGCCCCGGTGTCGGCGATGATGGCCGCGGTTATGGCACGGCATGGATCAAGGGCAAGGACGGCATCGAAACCCGGCAATCCAGCTTTTTCACCGTGTCCAACCGCAACAAGCGTTCGATCACGCTCAATCATGCCAAGCCCGAGGGGCAGGAGATCATCCGCGCTCTGGTCAAAGACGCTGACGTGCTGATCGAGAACTACAAGGTTGGCGATCTGGCGCGCTTCGGGCTTGATTATGAGAGCCTGAAGGCGATCAATCCGCGGCTGATCTATTGCTCGGTTACCGGCTATGGCCAGACCGGTCCGATGGCCGCCAGGCCCGGTTATGACGGGCTGTTCCAGGCAACCGGCGGCATGATGGCAGTTACCGGAATTCCCGATGGCCAACCCGGTGCCGGGCCGCTGAAAGCAGGGCCGAGTCTGGTCGATTTCTTCACCGGCCACAACACCGCAATCGCCGTGCTCGGCGCGCTTCAATACCGGAGCCGCACCGGCGAGGGCCAGTTCATTGACATTGCCCTGCTCGACTCTTCAATCGCCATGGTCAGCCACATCATGCAGGATTACCTGATCAGCGGCGAAGCCCCGCCGCGCCTTGGCAATGGCGGCAATGGCGGCGGCCCTGCCGATCTGCTGCATTGCAGTGACGGCATCGTCTATCTTACCGCTGGGACCGACGAGCACTATCGCCGCCTGACCGTGCTGATGGAACAGCCCGGACTGAACGATGACCCGCGCTTCGATTCGAACTTCAAGCGCGGCAAGACCAACCGAGCCGAACTGATCGACATCATCAATGACTGGAGCCGCCAGATCCCCGCTGCCCGATTGCTCGCCATGTTCGATGAGGTCGGCATCCCGGCAGCGAAATACAATTCACTGCCGGAAGTGTGGGAGGACGAGCAGGTCAAACACCGGAACCTGCGTGCGACCACCCCGCACCCCCATGCCGAGGCCGGATCGGTCGACCTGATCGCCAGCCCGCTGGCGCAGATGTCCGCCAGCCCCGCCACCATCCGCCGCCCACCACCGATGCTGGGCGAACACAACCACGAGGTGCTGCACGATCTGCTGGGCCTGAGCGACGAACGCATTGCCGAGTTGCGGGAGCTCAAGATTATCTGAGCCGCACAGCTGTTTCATTTCCCGGCGGTGTAATGCTATTGCGCCGCTCAAGGAGATAACCATGCGCGCCACCCCGCAGTTCGATTTTGCCCTTGGCGAGAGTGCCGAGATGATCCGCGAGGCGACAGCGCGGTTTGCCGATGAGCAGATCATGCCGCTCGCCGCGCGGATTGATGCCGAAGACTGGTTCCCGCGCGAATTGTGGCCCGCAATGGGCGAACTGGGTCTGCACGGCATCACCGTAGCCGAAGAGGATGGCGGGCTGGGCCTCGGTTATCTTGAACATGTCATCGCGGTGGAGGAAGTTTCCCGCGCCTCGGCCTCCGTCGGGCTCAGCTATGGCGCGCATTCCAACCTCTGCGTCAACCAGATCCGCCGCTGGGGCACACCTGAGCAGAAGGCAAAATATCTGCCGAAGCTGATCAGCGGTGAACACGTCGGCAGTCTGGCAATGAGCGAGGCGGGCGCCGGATCGGACGTTGTTTCGATGAAACTGAAAGCCGAGGCTATCGAGGGCGGATTCCGCCTCAACGGCACCAAATTCTGGATCACCAATGGCACCTGCGCCGATACTCTGGTGGTCTATGCCAAGACCGGCGAAGGCTCGCCCAAAGCTTCTCGGAGTATTACCGCCTTCCTGATCGAAAAGGACTTTGCCGGGTTCTCCATCGGTCAGAAGATCGACAAGATGGGTATGCGTGGCAGCCCCACCGCCGAACTGGTGTTCGATGATTGCTTCGTGCCCGAAAGCCAGATCATGGGACCGATGAACGGCGGTGTCGGCGTGCTGATGTCGGGCCTTGATTACGAGCGCGTGGTGCTCGCCGGCTTGCAGCTTGGCATCATGCAGGCCTGCCTTGATGTGGTCATCCCCTTCGTGCGTGAACGCAAGCAATTCGGCCAGCCGATCGGCTCCTTTCAACTGATGCAGGCCAAGATTGCCGATATGTATGTCTCGCTGCAATCGGCGCGCGCCTATGTATATGCCGTCGCCAAGGCCTGCGATGCGGGACAAACGACGCGGTTCGATGCCGCCGGGGCGATTTTGCTCGCCAGCGAGGGCGCTTTCCGTGTCGCGGGGGAAGCGGTTCAGGCATTGGGCGGAGCGGGCTATACCAAGGACTGGCCGGTCGAGCGTTTCTTGCGCGATGCAAAGCTGCTCGATATCGGCGCGGGAACCAACGAAATCAGGCGTATGCTGATTGGCAGGGAATTGATCGGGGCATGAGCTTACTCACACTATCGGCAGTGGCAATGATCCTCACCGCCATTGCCCATTCGCTGGTTGGTGAAAAACGCCTGATTGGGCCACTGCTGGCGATGAAGCTCGACATCCTGTCGGGATACCGGGCTAATCTAGTGCGCTTTGCATGGCATTTCACCAGTCTGCTGATGATCATCACCGCGATGCTAATCGCGTGGCCGGGAACGCCGAATCCCCTCATCAAGATAACGGGCGCGATGTGGCTGTCTGCCGGGGTGATCGACGCTTTATTGACGCGCGGGAAACATATCGGTTGGCCTCTGCTTTCGGCAGCGGGGCTCTTGGCTTTATTAGGCGGTTGAGATGACAGCACCAGTACTGACGACGAACATCGACCTTACCTCGCCCGAAGCGCAGATCCGCGCTGCGCATAACCGCGCGCTGGCCGAGGAACTGCGCGCCCGCGTTGCCAAGGCGGCGCTGGGCGGTAACGCAAAGAGCCGCGAACGGCACACCAGTCGCGGCAAACTGCTGCCGCGTGATCGCGTAGAGCGCCTGCTCGATCCCGGCTCACCCTTCCTTGAAATCGGGCAGCTGGTGGCGAACGGTCTTTATGATGATGACATCCCCGGCGCAGGGCTAATCGCGGGGATTGGCCGGGTTTCAGGCCGCCAGGTGATGATCGTGTGCAACGATGCCACCGTGAAGGGTGGCACCTACTATCCGATGACGGTGAAGAAGCACCTTCGCGCGCAGGAAATCGCGGCTGAAAACCGCCTGCCTTGCGTCTATCTGGTCGATAGCGGCGGTGCCAACCTGCCGCATCAGGCGGAAGTCTTCCCCGACAAGGACCACTTCGGCCGCATCTTCTTCAATCAGGCCAACATGAGCGCGCAAGGGATTCCCCAGATCGCCTGCGTCATGGGCTCCTGCACGGCGGGCGGGGCCTATGTGCCCGCCATGTCGGACGAGAGCATCATCGTGAAGGAACAGGGCACGATCTTCCTCGCCGGGCCGCCGCTGGTGCAGGCGGCAACCGGCGAAGTGATTACTGCCGAAGACCTTGGCGGCGGCGATCTGCATGCCCGCAAATCCGGCGTCGTCGATC
>JANOYZ010000281.1:0-1913 GCA_031429135.1 Novosphingobium sp.
GGAAAATACCCGCTCATGCTGAGCCTGTCGAAGCACTCGCACCACCTCAAACCGGCAGCAATTCCTTCAACGGCACCCCGGCATCCGCCAATTGCGCCACATCCGGGCTGACCCCGGCTTCGACCAGCTTGCGGCCCTGGACATAGTCCTTGACCATGTTGACGCAATCGAGCGCGATGACTCGCCCGCCCTTCAGGTAAACCACCGAGAAACTGCGCTCCGCCGGACGCCCTCGCAACACCGTCTGGTCATAGCCCACCGAAAGCCCCGCCGTCTGTAACCGCAGGTCATACTGGTTCGACCAGAACCACGGGAAGGCGTGATAGGGCTGGGCATCGCCGCAGATTGCCTTGGCCACACAAGTCGCCTGATCGTTGGCATTCTGCACCGATTCGACGCGCATCACCGTGCCATCGGCATAGTCGCAGGCGAAGGCGGCGCAATCACCGATGGCATAGATATCAGGAAGCGATGTGCGGCAGAATTCATCGACATCAAGTCCGTTGCCGCCCGCTGCGCCTGCCGAAATCAGCGGGGCGATGGCGGCAATGATGCCGATGCCGACGATCACCGCATCCGCCGGGATCACGGTGCCATCGGCCAGCTTCACCCCGGTTACGCGGCCTTCACCTTCCAGTGATTCAACCATAACCTCGGTGCGCAGATCGACGCCGTGGGCGCGGTGTTCGGCCTCATAGAAGGCGGAAAGTTCCGGCCCGGCAACGCGCGCCAGCACACGCGGCAGCGCCTCAAGCAGGGTGACTTTGCAATCCAGCTTGGTCAGCACGGCGGCTGCCTCAAGCCCGATATAGCCGCCACCGATCACGACGATATTGCGAACCCCGCCATCGATCTCACCCATCAACTGGTCGCAATCGGCGCGGGTGCGCACGGCATGGACCCCTGCCAGATCGGCCCCTGGGCATGACAATTTGCGCGGATCACCGCCGGTCGCCCAGACGAGGCTGCCGTAAGTGAAGCTGCTGCCATCGGACAGCGCGAGCGTCTTGCTCTTCGGCTCGACCGCGAGGACCTCGATGCCAAGCCGCAGATCGATCTGCTTTTCGCCCCAGAAATGCGGCGGACGAATATAGAGCCGGTCAAAAGTTTTTTCGCGGGCGAAATATTCCTTGGACAGCGGCGGGCGTTCATAGGGCGGTTCCGGCTCACGACCGATCATCGTGATCGAACCGGTGAAGCCGTTCTGGCGCAGCGCGATGGCGCATTGCGCTCCGCCATGGCCCGCACCAACGATGACAACATCCGCTCCGCTCATAACCCGAATCCCCTCTGCGCTGCTGGCGCGTTTGGCCAATCGCGATGCCGCGTCAAGCCTTAGGAAACATTGATCGCGATCAGACTATTGTGTTTTCCGCCGCACGGCGGATTCGGCACCGGCCCGCTCCCCCACCCGGCCACCCATAGGGTACTATCGGCATTATGTAGCAAACGCACCAAGGCAGTTACCGACGCCATCACTGGCGATACAACTGCCCGCGTTTGCAATGCTGCTCCTGTAAAGGAGTGAGAAGGTGCTAGATTTTCTTTTGGCTGCTTTAATCTGCGTAAGCGGAGAACGATGCACGTTCCTTAAAGACCATGACCTCCACCGCCTCACGGACACCTTGGTTGAGCTTAATTTTCGTACGCCAATTCATGTCAAAAACGAGAGTGGTGTAACGGGGCTTGATGTAGCCGGGGGCGCTGTACCGCAGCGAGACGACTACGCATCCAACCCTGCAATTTTCCGGAACGTTAGTCGCCTCGACGTCACATTCATATGTCCAATCCTCTTGCTGAAACAGAATTCTGTCGTGCAGATTCAAATCTCGGACTTGGCCATCCCCAAAGTACGTTGGCACAGAGTTGAGAATTCTAGGGGTCGGCCACTCTCCGTCCAGCATCATGGGCAC
>JANOYZ010000282.1:0-7572 GCA_031429135.1 Novosphingobium sp.
GAGATCGAGATTTCTGCACCGCCCGCGCCGTCGCGATCGCCGCCGCCGACTTCCTGCGCCCCGGTCAGCGTGGCGTTGTAGGTGGTGGTGGTCTTCTCGGCGATGCCTTCCTCGACCGTGGCGCAACCCGCGAGGGCGAAGGCGACGACGGTAGCAGTCAGTGCGATATTGCGTACCCTGTTCATGCGAAATCTCCTGAAAAAGCCGCCCGCATGGCGGGCGAACTGTCCGGAAACGCCTCGCCGCCGAGATGTATCCCGCAGCCGGCCGCTCACTCCCACTCGATCGTCCCCGGTGGCTTGCTCGTATAATCATACACCACCCGGTTGATCCCCTTGACCTCGTTGATGATCCGCGTCGCCACCCGGCTCAGAAACGCCGCTTCGAAGGGATAGATATCCGCCGTCATGCCATCGGTAGAGGTCACGGCGCGTAAGGCGCAGACGTTGTCATAGGTGCGGCTATCGCCCATAACGCCGACGGTTTTTACCGGCAGCAGCACGGCGAAGGCCTGCCAGATTTCATCATAGAGACCGGCATTGCGAATTTCTTCGAGATAGACCGCGTCAGCTTTGCGCAAAATGTCGCAGCGTTCGCGGGTGACTTCGCCGGGGATGCGGATGGCAAGGCCGGGGCCGGGGAACGGGTGCCGTCCGACAAAAATCTCGGGCAGGCCAAGCTCGCGGCCCAACGCGCGGACTTCGTCCTTGAACAGCTCGCGCAAGGGCTCGACCAGCTGCATATTCATCCGCTCGGGCAGGCCGCCAACATTGTGATGGCTCTTGATCGTCACCGATGGCCCGCCGGTGAAGCTGACGCTTTCGATGACATCGGGATAGAGCGTACCTTGGGCCAAGAAATCAGCCCCGCCAATCGCCTTGGCCTCAGCCTCGAAGACATCGATGAAAGTCTTGCCGATCAACTTGCGTTTGGCCTCAGGGTCGGTCAGCCCCGCCAGCCCGTCCATGAACAGATCGCGGGCATCAACGACCACCAGCGGGATATTGTGATGATCGCGAAACAGCGTTTCAACCTGTTCGCGCTCGTTGAGCCGCAGGATGCCGCCATCGACGAAGACACAGGTCAGCTGCTCACCAATGGCTTCGTGGATCAGTACGGCTGCGACTGCCGAATCCACACCGCCCGAAAGCCCGCAGATCACTTTATCTTTTCCAACCTGCGCCCGGATATCGGCGATCTTGGTGGCGCGGAATTCAGCCATGGTCCAGTCACCGGCCAGACCGCAGATGCCGTGGACGAAGTTCGAGATCAGCTTGGCTCCATCGGGGGTGTGGACCACTTCGGGGTGAAACATGGTGGTGTAATAGCGCCGCGCTTCGTTGACGCAGATGGCAAACGGCGCGTTGGGCGAGGTGCCGATCACTTCAAACCCCTCAGGCGCGCGGGTGACGCGGTCGCCGTGGCTCATCCACACCGGGTATTGGCCGCCCAGCTCCCAGAAACCATCGAACAGCGGGCTGGATTTGAGGATTTCGACATCAGCACGGCCAAATTCCGCCGCATGACCGCCTTCGACTGTGCCGCCAAGCTGGGTACACAGCGTCTGCTGGCCATAGCAGATGGCAAGGATCGGCAAGCCTGAATTCAGGAGGCACTGCGGCGCGCGCGGGCTGCCTTCATCGGTGACCGAGGCCGGACCGCCCGACAGGATCACGCCCTTGGGGTTCATCCGCGTGAAGGCGGCTTCTGCGCTGTTGAATGGCGCAATCTCGCAATAGACCCCCGCTTCGCGCACGCGGCGGGCGATCAGCTGGGTTACCTGGCTGCCGAAATCGACGATAAGGATGGAATCTGAAGGCTGGATGCTCATGACAGGCCGATAATGGCGGGCGGCCTTGCTGGCAAGTGAGGAGCCATTCGTAAGGCCCGATCAGCACGGTTGCGTTTCTTGCAACTGCGCTGGCAGTCTTTGCGTGTGCAATCTCTACTGGAATAGTTATGTTGCAAATGCGAACTGATTTCGCACTCGCAACAGGAGAAACCCCATGCGCAGCATTATAAGCATCGTGCTGCCGGTGATCATCGCCGCTACAACCAGCGGCCTGATGTTCACTGCGACGCTCGTCTAAAACCCGCGTCACGCAGCACCCCCAAACAAACGGTCGTCCGGCAAAACCGGGCGGCCTTTTTGTTTTTACGCAATCAGGCTTTCTCCACCACCCAATAGACCGCGCGCGGTGCCAGTTTGTCGATCAATCGGGGGCGCCAATAGCGGGCGTTCCAGCTCATCAAGCCAGCCAGAACCGCATCAAGCCGGACAACAACCGGATTGTCCCAGGCAGATTTCAGCCCCAGTTTCCACGGTATCTCACGGCTACCTGGAAAATTAACCATGCGCCTGTGACGGATGACAAAGCCCGCCTCTGCCAGCAGGCGGTCCATCATCGCATGGGGAATCCCGCGTTCATTGCGGGTGAGCCCTGGGCGGGGTGAACGAAAATCGCCGAGCGAGGTAATCGGCTCGCGCAGCACGAACCAGCCACCCGGTTTCAAAACGCGCGCCACTTCGCACAACACGTCGCCGACATTGGCGATGTGATGGAGCACCCCGAAACTGCAGGCGAGGTCGCAAGTGCCATCGGGCAGATCGATCACCCCGGTTACTGATGGCGCTCGATAATCTGCTGGTGCCCCGGCAATCGTCTCGCGCCAGAAGGCACGGCCCGGCTCGATGGCGATATAGCGCCCGACCTTGCCCGCGAGCGGTGCATATTCCCGGCCACTCGCCGCCCCCAGTGCCAGACAGCACTCGAACTGCCGCTGCGGCAGGAAGCGGAAGGCGTGAAAGCGATTGGCGTGGCAGGGCTCCTGCAGTGCATCGAGCGGCCCCACCTCAGCCCCGGCGACCTGCGCGTAACCATCAGCCTCATCGGCATACCATGCGGCAAGGCCGAGCTCATCAAGACCGTCGCCATGCAGTTTCAGGCCCAATAATTCATCGGGGATTGCGGAGTGCAGCATGGCCTTTCACATAAGCCAAGGAGCGCCCCACGCAAGCTCCCGTCAGATTTCTATCCTCGCCGTCACGCGAATATCGCGGCCAGCCAGCGGGGCATAATCCTTGAGGAACGAGGCATGGCGGCGCGCGTTGACGTCAAAGATATTGTTCGCCGAAAGCACGAAACTCAGTGGTTTATCCCCGCCCCACGGGCGCCAGGCCAATTCAAGATCAGTCGTGGTGAAACCGGGAGTGGCGGTTTCATTGGGCGCAACCCGGTTCTGGCCAGTGACATGCTCCAGCTTCGCCCTGACGTCCCACTTGGGCGAAGCCAGCCCCAGCCCACCAGCGATACGCAGCGGCGGGATGCGCGGCGCAGGTCCGTAGGAGGTGATATCGGCATGGACATAATCTGCCAGAGCATCGGCGCTGAGCTTCCAGTCACCGAAACGGGCGAGCACGTATGAACCCTGTATTTCAAAGCCATAGTAGCGAGCACTGGCCTGACGCACCTGATAGACCGGCAGGCCGTCTTCGAAGGCACCGGTGCGGTCTTCAAAGACGAAGTTCGTGAACCAGCTGTGAAACGCAGACAGCTCAAAGGTAAAGAGATCGCCGTTACCGCGCAGGATCGCCTCAAGGCTCATCGCGCGTTCGGTCTTGAGGTTCGGATCGCCGATTTCGAAAGCCTCGGTGCCCGCATGCGGCCCATTGGCGAACAGTTCCTCAGCGGCAGGCGCGCGTTCTGTGCGTGAGGCATTGATGCCCACCTTCCAGCCCGGCGCGAAATCCCATGCCGCGCCAAACGCGCCCGAAAGCGTGCTGAATGTGCGCGTAATGGTGGCGAACTGCGGCTGCGAAGGCAGTGCTTTGGCGCTGAGTGACGAATGTTCAAACCGCGCCCCGGCCTCCAGCTTGAACGGACCTGTTTCGAATTCCTGCAAGCTGAACATGCCCAACTGGCTCGTTGTATTCTTTGGCAGGAAAGCTTCATCACCCACGACATTGAAATCACGGGCCACAAATTGCACACCGGTGGCACCCCGCCAGCCGCCGCGCTTTGTCTGAGCCATCTCAAGCCGCGCCTCCAGCCCCTTGTTGAAGAAGCTGGTGCCGATCATCCCGGCAGGATCGATCTCGGCATGCTGATAATCGGCATAGCCAAAGCGGAAGGCGATCTTGTCGATCAGCGCGCCGCCCGCCTCGATCTCGGCGCGGGCATCAATGCGGTCCTGCTTCAGGTGCAGACGCGGGCCTTCCTCTTCCTGTCCGGGCAGCACGGCGAAACGAACCGGGATGCCATAAAGACTGTCGGTGTGGCTGTAGGACACGCCGATATTGCCGCCCTCATTGATATAGGCCGCGCCCAGACCAGCGTTCCAGCTGCGCGCGGCGGTGTTTGGCAAAGTGCCCTTCACCGCAGCGTTAGCGGCAAAATCGATGTCGGAAGCGGGATCGCGCGGCAGCAGGCTTGAAGCAAGCGCCGAGGCCCGCAAGGTTGGGGTCAAGGCATAGCCGCCGATGTGCAGATCATCGCTTTTCGACCAGCTGCCATCGGCATGGATCACCCAGCCTTGGCCGAGTTTAACGTCCACCGATCCGGCAAGACTGCGCTCCGTGGCTGCCGAGCCATAGGTGGCGATGGCACCCAGATGAACTGGCTCGTCATTCAGGCGGCCGGGGATGCGGCGATCAATGACATTGACCACGCCGCCGATGGCCGAGGAGCCATAGAGCAGCGATTGCGGCCCGCGCAGCACCTCGATGCGCTCCGCCAGCAGCGGATTGACTACGCTGGCATGGTCAGCAGAGGTATTCGACACATCAATCGCGCCGATGCCATCGGTCAGCACCCGCACGCGTTCCCCCTGAAGCCCGCGCAGCACCGGGCGCGAGGCGGTGGGGCCGAAACTTGTGGCGGAAACACCGGGCGTATTGGCCAGCGTTTCGCCGATGGACGGGCGCAGTGACTGCGTGAGCTCCGACCCCTGAATCACCGCGATGCCGGAAAGCACATC
Source organism: Novosphingobium sp. (assembly GCA_031429135.1). Classification (GTDB taxonomy): domain Bacteria; phylum Pseudomonadota; class Alphaproteobacteria; order Sphingomonadales; family Sphingomonadaceae; genus Novosphingobium. The sequence goes on from JANOYZ010000282.1 coordinate 4,978, forward strand.
CTGGCGGTTGCGCTGAAGCACGCCGGTGACAATGATTTCCTGCGGGAAGTGATCGGTATCGGCCTGATCGGAATCAGCAGCAGCTGGCGGCACTTCCTGCGCCAAGACGGAAGCCGGGGCAAGGAATGCAGCAAGCGCGCAACTGGCAAACAGAAGAAAACGGTTCATGCGACACCCAATGATATAAAGTAACCTCAGCCCCTGAATGCGCCTCTAACGCATCCGATGTGATGTTACAATATCTCATTGATCGGCTGAGTGGCCTTGCCGCGCCGGATCGTGCCTCCGGCGCGGCCAACGATTGGACCTATTTCCCGGCGAGGTCTTTCACCAGATCAAACAGATAGTCGCGGCCCGCATAGAGTGCCTTCACTTCCATCTTTTCGTTGAGACCGTGCATGCCATTGCCATCGGGATTCGACCAGGTTCCCGGCACACCATAGGTCGGGATGCCCACCGCCGCGAGGAAAATGGCGTCGGTTGCACCCGTCGACATGGCCGGGATCACCGGAACGCCGGGGAAGTGCTTGGCAGCAAGTTTTGTCGCTGGCCCCATGATCTTGGGATCGAGCGGCGGCGGCATAGCGATGGGGCGCACAGGCGGGGTTTTGGTCACCTTGACGCCGGGATCGCCAATCGCCGCCACAAGCTGACCCAGGACTTCGTCCGACCTGTGGCCGGGGAATATCCGGCAATTGACATTGGCACCGGCGCGCTGAGGCAAGGCATTGTTGGCATGACCGCCATCGAGCAGCGTCGCCACGCAGGTTGTACGAAGCATCGAATGATAGCTGCGATCAGTGTTAAGCACAGCTTCGGCCTTTGTGTCTCCCGGATTGGCTACGATGGCCTGCATCGCCGCGCCCATCTCGCCCCCGCGTGACTTTCCAGCCTCTGCAAAAAACACGCGGGTGGTTTCCGAAAGCTCGACCGGAAACTCCAGCTTCTGCAATTTGATCAGCGCATCGGAGAGTTGATAGATCGCATTGTCCGGCACCGGCATTGAGGAATGGCCGCCGGGGTTGGTGGTTTCGAGCCGGTAGTTCTGCACCGCCTTTTCACCGACCTGCATGGTCTGAACCACCAGCCTGCCGCCATCCATCGTGCCCTTGCCATCGGTGCGACCACCGCCGCCTTCATTGAGCGCGAATTCGGCATCGATCAGTTCGCGCCGGTTTTTTGACAGCCATTCCGCGCCGTTGAAGGCATGGGTCGTCTCTTCGCCGCAAGTCAAAGCCAGCTTTACCGTGCGCTGTGGTTGATATTTCGCCTTGGCAAAGCGAACCAGCGTATCAACCCAGATCGAGGCCATCGCCTTGTCATCAAAAGTGCCCCGACCATAAAAATAACCGTTTTCTTCGATCAGGGTGAAAGGATCGCGCGTCCAGTCCTCGCGCCGGGCTTCGACTACATCGATATGGCCAAGCAGAAGCATCGGCTTCGCGCTTTTCGACTTGCCGGGATAGACCGCGACAATGCCGCCTTCCTTGGGCTTCTCGGGAACCGAAAAAATCGTGATCTGCGCGTCGCTCATCCCCGCTGCCTTCAGCCGCGCGCCCATCCGCTGCGCCGCCAGCGTGCAATCACCCGCCGAAAGCGTGGTGTTGGTTTCGACCAGTTCTTTGTAAAGACTGCGGAACTCGGCCTGATCGGGGCGCAGCGGTGCTGTCTGGGCGAGCGCCGGAGCGGCAAGCGCCGAGGCGGTGAGCAGGGTAATGACGGTGCGCTTCATGGGTTTGCCCTTCCTGAGACTTATGGCCTGAGTGAAGCAGTTTACATTGGCTTTGGAAAGCCCGGCCAGCAGAGGCCATTCGCGTGCTTCGATCTGTGCAAAAACGGGCATTTCCGCTTGGGTTTGGCTTACCGGCTGCCTATATGCCCACTATGTCCGAAACACCCGAAGCCATCCCCGCAAATGTGCCCGCAAATCTCCCTAACGCCAACGCCTATGGCGCCGATCAAATCAAGGTGCTCAAGGGGCTTGATGCCGTGCGCAAACGCCCCGGCATGTATATCGGCGATACCGACGATGGTTCGGGGCTTCATCACATGGTTTTCGAAGTATCGGACAACGCGATTGACGAGGCGCTGGCGGGGCATTGCGACCTCGTCCTGATCGAGCTTAACCCCGATGGTTCTGTCTCGGTCGAGGACAACGGGCGCGGTATTCCCACTGGCATTCATTCCGAGGAAGGCGTTTCCGCCGCAGAAGTCATCATGACCCAGCTGCATGCCGGCGGTAAGTTTGAGAACACCAGCGACGATAACGCCTACAAGGTTTCGGGCGGGCTGCACGGCGTTGGCGTTTCTGTGGTCAATGCCCTGTCCGAATGGCTCGAGCTGACCATCTGGCGCGATGGTGAAGAACACTGGATGAAGTTCGCGCACGGCGATGCGGTTGGCCCGCTGGTGGTCAAAGGCCCCGCCCCGGCTGATGGCAAGGGCGGCACCAAGAAGGGCACCCGCGTCACCTTCTTCGCCTCGACCGACACCTTTAAGAATGTCCTCGAATTCGATTTCGAAAAGCTTGAGCACCGCTACCGCGAGCTCGCCTTCCTTAATTCTGGTGTCCACATCCTGCTGCGCGACAAGCGC
>JANOYZ010000283.1:0-3982 GCA_031429135.1 Novosphingobium sp.
GCCAGCGAACAGCCGGTCGCCCAGATGAAGCGATCGAGCATCGGCATGCCACCGGCCTTCATCAGGTCCATCAACATCTTGCTGAAGGTGCGCGGACGGCGTTCGAGGATGATGTTCGAGACCTCGAGGTTGATGTAGATATTATCGAACCGTGCCAGCAGCCAGCCGGTTTCCTCGGCGAAGGCGATGCCGCCATGGACGATCTCGAAGCACAGATCGGGGAAGTTACCGGCGGCACCTTCCAGATCACCAGGGTTGAACGCGTCCTCGGCAACGACCGGTCCGAGCGGTACCGCCTTGTGTACGGCGATGACCTTGATGCCATGCTTGCGCGCGGCTTCGTAAACCGGGAAGGCAACCTTGGGATCGTTCATCTTCCATTGCGAAATCGTCGATCCGTTCCAGCTGGTCGGATAGACCTTGAGCCCGATGGGACTGAGCAGTTCAACCTGCCGATCAAGCTCCTCACGCCAGCCGGCACGCAGCGGATCGATCGCAGCATAGGCGCGAAAGCGGTGCGGCCAGCGCCGTACGAATTCAGCTGATTTTTCGACCGAGCAGAACCCGTCCTTGAAGCAATAGAGCGGCAGCGTGTGCGCGACGGCCATGTCTGTCGCGGTTTCCTTGAACAGGACGTTGGCAATCTCTTCGGGTGCCCAGTCGGCGACGTAAACATCGTGCGGAACGTTGTATCTCGGGTCGGGCGATCCCATGCCGCCGATCTGATACGTCAGTTCCGAAATCGGCTTTGCCGAGGCGACATCGGCATAGTTGCTGGGTGCCAGATTATAGGCATGAGCCACCGCATCGATGATGAATTCTTGTTCCGGATTTAGCATTAAGTCCTCCTGCGACTGGTTGTCGGCCCGCCAATGATAAAGGGTTCGTCGCGATCCTGACTATCGTGCATGGGCGTTCTGCTGCGTCCTAGCGGCGATAACCATGTTAGGTATAACAATATGCGAGGCTGCTGCAATAATTCCGCGTTGTCCGCGCCGCCTAGCTATGAAACGCATCCCCCATGTGCGGTTCACCAAGTGGATCATCCGTTCAGTTCCCCGCCACGCGTGTTTCATGATTGGCCCAGTAGGGTTGCCAGATGCTCTTGTCGGGTGATCCGCCATAGAGGCCACAGGCCATATAGGCGGTCTGGTTGCCGATGCGTTCGAAGCGCAACCGGCGTTCGACCTTCTTAACTTTGCCGTGGCCGGCACGAGGGTCGCCATGGCGGTAGAGGACAATCGGCCCCCAGATCGCAAAGTTTTTGAAGGCGAACCAGTTGCCGCCAATCCAGCCAGCCTTGGGCCTCACCAAAACTCTCGGACCCCGCCGTGACATGGCGCTGGCGTCCGTCGCTCAGCGGTCCATAGGCTGATCGGTACATCTGACGATGGGTATCAGGCCATTGTAGATCAAATCGAATGCCGTGATCATTCTGTGCCAGCACATGCCGCCATTCGCGCATCCCCGCGCTGACCGAAGCGCTGGCATAGGGCAAAAACAAACACTTGTTTTTGGTATCTGACCGGCCATAGTAACTTCTCAATCAAACCCCACGAGGAATCGCATAATGGGCAGACTTTCAGGCAAAGTGGCAATCATCACGGGCGCGGCACAAGGCATGGGTGAAGCCCACGCAAAGCTGTTCGTTGCCGAAGGCGCCAAAGTGATACTGACCGACGTCAACGACAAGGATGGTCAGGCGCTGGCGGATAGCCTCGGGGCCGACGCGATGTTCATCAAACAGGATGTCCGCTTCGCCGATCAATGGCGCGATGTGGTTGCCAAAGGTGAGGCCAAATTCGGCACGGTCAATGTTCTGGTCAACAATGCCGGGATCATCGGCACCCTGGCAGACACCATCAATCTGAAGCAGGAAGAATATCAGCTGGTCTGTGACATCAATCAGCTTGGCGTCTATCTCGGCATGCAGGCGGTGCTGCCCGCAATGATCAAGGCTGGCGGCGGTTCGATCGTCAACATTTCATCGATTGCCGGCATGATCGCCTGTACTGGCTCGCCGAACCTGGCTTATGTCGGCAGCAAGTTCGCCGTGCGCGGCATGACCAAGCAGGTCGCGGCCGAATACGGCCCCAATAATGTTCGCTGCAATTCAATCCACCCCGGTTATATCCTCACGCCGATGATGGTCGCCGCGACCGATGAAAACGGCGGCGGAGCAGGGGACTCGACCCCGCTTCGGCGGATGGCCAAGCCAAGCGAAGTGTCCCAACTCGCGCTGTTTCTGGCTTCAGACGATTCCTCGTTCATCACCGGCATGGAGCATGTCATCGACGGCGGGATGACGGCCTGCTGATAGGGGCTGTTCCACCAGCGTACGCAGGTGCATCATCGGATCGGTCATCGTGGTTCCTTCCTTCAGGTTCGAGTGTCGCAACCCAAACCTATCCGGAAATCACGGTGACCACCTCACCCCCAAGGAACCACCATCAGCCCAGCCGCCTCGCCACCTCGCGGTGGAATGCAGTCAGGCGTCCTTCCGCCGTGTTGAACATGTAACGCTTCTGCCCCAGCGAATGGGCGACTTTGCCCCAGCCGTTGATGACCTCGGCGTCTTCTGATGAGACATCGACGAAATTCTGCCAGTCGCGTTCATTCTGGCGTTGCCATTTCTCCTCGCTGATGCCTTCGGGGCAGGGGCCGACCATTCCCCAGGCGGTGAAACGGGTTTCGGTCGGGGAGACCGGCCAGATGTTCCAGGTCTGCAAATGAGTCGGGAAGCAGCTGAAGAAGGTACCCGGGAAAGCGAGGTAATGGGTGATGTGCGATGCGCGGTGATCTGCGCCTTCGTCCGCCCGGTCAGTCAGGCCTTTGACCGGAATCGACATCCAGCTGTGCGGATCGCAAATCCTCAAATGCGCATGGCCCCACTGGACAATTTCCGAAAGCGTTGACCTGTGGGTATGCGGGACATGCCAGGTCTCGTTGAAAGCATCGACCACGGTCTTCCAGTTGGCATTCAGCGTGATTTCAAACCGGTATCGCGTGTCGAACTTCTCCATTCCGAACCAGTCAAGCTCGGTCGCGATGTCACCGAGGTAGCTGCGCAGATCGGGCACATCGTCAGACAGGCATATCCAGACAAAGCCGGCATATTCGGCAGTGCGAACGGGCGGCGCGCGAAGACCGTCAAGCAGTGCCTCATCGAATGCGGCTTTCATCGGCGTGAAGCGGACCTTGCCGGTCAGATCATACTGGAAGCCATGCCACGGGCAGGTGAAGCGCGCTTTCTCGCAGTGGCCTGAGGCGGCGACGATCCGCGTTCCGCGATGCTGGCAGACATTGTGCCACGCCAGAATTTCGCCCTCATCACCGCGCACGATCACGATCGACTGGCCCAGTTGCTCGAACAATACATAATCGCGCGCTGCCGCGACATCGGCTGATGGACAGGCCGGTAGCCAGCTGTTGAAGAACACCGCTTCAACCTCACGCTGGAACCGCGCCGGGTCGGTGTAGGTCCTCGCATCAACCACGCTTGGCGGCAGCGGATACTGGTTGATCGGTTCAGAGCTTGTCATCGCAACCAGCTTGCATCAAAACCTGCGGGCATATCAAGAAGCAAGGATGTTTTTGCATGAATGAGCGGTCATTATGAGCGGCAAACACAGCCATGGTCCAGCTCCGCGCTTTGCGCACTATCAAAATCGCTTTGAAAACATTGCGCTCAGCCGCGATGCTGATGGCGTGCTGCTGATGCGCTTTCACACCAATGACGGCCCGTTCGTGTGGAGCGCGCTGGCGCATGAGGAGCTTGGCTATTGCTTTACCGATGTTGGCGGTGATCGCGACAACAAGGTCGTCGTCATGACGGGTACCGGCGCGAGCTGGTGCGAGGAGATTAACGCGGGCAGTTTCAAGCTTGGCACTGCAGGCGAATGGGACCTGACGTTTTTCGATGGTCGCCGCCTGCTGGGCAATCTGCTCGATATCGAAGTTCCGGTGATCAGCGCAATCAACG
>JANOYZ010000284.1:0-8116 GCA_031429135.1 Novosphingobium sp.
TCGATGGCAGTGCTGCGTTCCTTCAAAGGCGCGACGATTCAGGAAAACAACATCGTCCAGACCATCGCCAGCGCGGCAGGGACACTTTCGGCGATTGTCTTTGTGCTTCCCGGCCTGCTGATGATCGGCTGGTGGACCGGCTTTCCTTATTGGCAGACGGTTTCGTGCATCGCGATAGGCGGCATTCTGGGCGTGATGTATTCCGTCCCGCTGCGCCGCGCGCTGGTGACGGGATCAGACCTGCCATACCCTGAAGGCGTTGCCGCTGCTGAAGTGCTTAAGGTTGGCGCGGGCATTGGCGGGGTTGAGGAAAACAAGCGCGGCTTGCAGGCCGTGGTCATCGGCAGTCTGGCCGGGGCGCTATATCCCTTGATCGCCAAGATGAAGCTGGTGTCCGAATCGGCTTCGGCCACCTTCAAGCTGGGCGGCGGCGCGACGACGCTTTCGGGCGGACTGTCGATGATGCTGGTCGGCGTCGGACATCTGATCGGGCTGATGGTCGGGCTGGCCATGCTGGCGGGCGTGGTGATCAGCTTCCTGATCATCCTGCCGCAACTGACTGCCAGCGGACCACCAGCAGGAACCGATCTGGCCGACTATGTGAACAGCATATTCCGCCAGAAAGTGCGCTTCATCGGGGCAGGGGCCATCGGCGTTGCGGCGATCTGGACGCTGCTGCGGGTTATCGGCCCGATCGTGCGCGGTATTGCCGATGCGCTCAAGGCCAACCGCCTGCGCAAGGCCGAGGGCAGCTTTGCCTCGCTGCCGGTTGGCGAACGCGATTTGCCCATCGGCCTCGTCGGCGGCACGATCTTGCTCTCGGTCATTCCCATCGGCATCCTGCTGTCGCAGTTCACCGCAGGCGGTGATACGATGACGATGCTGGTGGCCATCGTCTATATCCTCATCGCCGGCGTGATCATCGCCTCGGTCACTGGCTATATGGCGGGGCTTATCGGCGCATCGAACAGTCCGGTTTCGGGCGTCGGTATTCTGTCGGTGCTGGGCATCGCGCTGGTGCTTGTCGCCATGCACGGGCGCGGCGGCGATGCGGATGAAACCAAGGCGCTGGTGGCCTTCGCCATCTTTGTCACCGGCATCATTTTCGGCGTGGCCACCATCGCCAATGACAATTTGCAGGATCTCAAAACCGGGCAACTGGTCGGAGCGACACCGTGGAAACAGCAGATTGCGCTGATCATGGGGGTCTGCTTCGGTGCCCTGGTGATCCCGCCGGTGCTTGATGTGCTCAACGCAAGTCCGGGGTTCGTCGGGGTGCCGGGGGCAGGCAAGGATGCGCTGGCCGCCCCGCAAGCAAGCCTGATCGCGGCGATTGCCCAAGGGGTGCTTGATGGCAAGCTGGACTGGAACCTCATCGGCATTGGTGCGCTGATCGGCGTGGGAGCTATCTTGATTGATGAGGTGCTCAAGAAAACGGGTAAGGCTTCACTGCCGCCGCTCGCCGTTGGTCTGGGAATGTATCTGCCGATGGATGTTACCGCGCTGGTGATTATCGGTGCCGTGCTGGGTCATGTCTATAACAAGTGGGCGGCGCGGCAGAAGTATCCCGAGGTTGCCGAGCGTATGGGCGTGCTCGTCGCCACGGGTCTGATCGTGGGTGACAGTCTGTTCAGTGTCGCCTTCGCGCTGACTGCCGTGGCGACAGACCGCGATGATTTCCTTGGCGTCATATCGGGACACAATTGGTCAATGCCGCTTGGTATTGCGGTGTTCGCAGCGATTGTTGCTTTCAGCTATGCCCGCATGCGCAAAGCCACGACTGGCTGATCAGCGATGGTTGTTCCGCACGTGGCGGATGCAGCGTAGCGGGCTGTCACTGCCATCGGCATTAAGCCTGCGCAGGAACCCGCCATAAACGCGGCGATAGCGCGCGCCGCGCTGCGGACCAACTGTCATCACCACCAGATCGCCGGTTAGCAAATATGTGCCGGTGCCTGCTGCTGTGCTATAGCTTGAGGCATTGGAAATGGTGAAATCCGTCTCTGGCGCAAGTATGCCCACAGGCCCGGTCGCATCGCCGGGAAGCTCGCAGACATAGTAACCCAGTGGCAGGGTATCGAGTTCACCGCCAGTTGCAGCGAGGACTGGGCCAGATATTAGCACGGCGAGGATGGCGATGTAGCACTTCATGAGCATCTCCGTTGCAGCCGCACTGCTTAGCACGCGATGAACGAAGCTGCCAGAACCTCGCTCTTGCCTACAGCCCGCTTGCCGATAACCTTGGCACAGGCTAAGGGCGCGCGTTCACCGGGAGGCTCCCCGGTTCTTTCTCAACTCGAGGCACCCCATGGCGAAGATCAGCGGCGTAGATATCCGTCCCGGCAATATTATCGAATATGAAAAGGGCATCTGGAAGGTCGCCAAGACGCAGCACACCCAGCCCGGCAAGGGCGGTGCCTTCATGCAGGTCGAGATGAAGAACCTCATCGACGGCCGCAAGACCAATGTCCGCTTCCGTAGCCAGGACACGATCGAGCGCGTCCGCCTTGATACCAAGGATTTCCAGTTCCTTTATGCCGAAGGCGATGAGCTGGTGTTCATGGATGTTGAAACCTATGACCAGATCAACCTGCCCAAGGATCTGCTGGGCGATGCCGCAGCTTTCCTTCAGGACGGCATGACCGTGCTGCTCGAAATGTATGACGACCGCCCGATTTCCGTGCAGTTGCCCGAGCAGGTCGAAGCCACGATTGTCGAAGCTGACGCCGTGGTAAAAGGACAGACCGCCTCATCCAGCTTCAAGCCGGCGATCCTCGATAATGGCGTGCGCGTGATGGTGCCGCCGCATATCGGCAGCGGCACGCGTATCATCGTGGACGTCTACGAGCGCAGCTACGTCGGCATGGTGAGCTGAGCCAGACCATGTCAGCAGTATCGGGTATGATCCGCGTGATGGAAAAGGCAGCCCGCAAGGCCGGCCAAAGGCTGCGCCGTGATTTTGGCGAGGTTGTCCATCTTCAGGTCAGCCGCAAGGGGCCGTCGGACTTCGTTTCCAAGGCGGATCAGGCTGCCGAACGCACGATCTATGAAGAGTTGCGCTTTGCCCGGCCCGACTGGGGCTTCCTGTTTGAAGAAGCGGGTGAGATTGATCCCAATCCTGATTGCCCGCGCTGGATCGTCGACCCGCTCGATGGCACCACCAATTTTCTCCACGGCATCCCGCATTTTGCGGTTTCCATCGCGGTGCAGGAACCGAAACTTGATGGCAGCGGCTGGGGCGATGTCATCGCCGGGATTGTTTATCAGCCGATTACCGATGAGAGCTACTGGGCTGAAAAGAGCCGCGGCGCCTGGCTACAGGATCGCCGACTACGAGTATCGGCCCGGCGTCATCTCGATGAATCGCTGTTTGCCACCGGCATTCCCTTCGCCAATCGCGGCGACGCAGATGAGTGGACGAAGATCTATGCCGCTCTGGCCCCGCAAGTGGCCGGCATTCGCCGCTTCGGCTCGGCGGCGCTGGATCTCGCCTGGGTTGCTGCCGGACGCTATGAAGGCTTCTGGGAGCGCGATCTCCAGCCCTGGGATACTGCCGCAGGCTGTTTGCTGGTGCGTGAGGCTGGCGGCTTCGTCACCGATTTCCGTGGCCGTTCGCAGCCCATCTGTGACAGCGAAGTGCTGGCCGGAAACGATGCCATGCATTCGCGCCTCCACAAGATCATCACCCAGACGCTCAAGGGCGGCTGATCGCGGAAATGGTTCGCGAGAGTTGATACGCGTGCCGGGTGCGGCTATGGCCCCGGCGCAATCCGTGCCCCTGTGGCGGAATGGTAGACGCGAACGACTCAAAATCGTTTGTTGAAAGACGTGCCCGTTCGAGTCGGGCCAGGGGCACCAAGGTGTTGTGGAACTTCCAGCCGCACCGGGAACAAAATCCCGTCCCGCAAGGCTTGCGGGTTAGATCGCACCATCTAGGATAGCAGCCTCTGATAAGCCCACCGCACAGGGGCATGAGCGAGCATCAGATGGTCTTATTGGGTCGCATGGCCATTCTGGCGCTGGGCAATCCGTCCGGGGGCAGCCATCGTCATAAATTTACGGTGCGAAGCGATTATGTGCCTTTAGTGATTGATTGGCTTTCGCTTTATCAAACGTAAATATGCTGAATCGTAATTGAAAGAAAGGCACCTTGCCGCGTGAGGCCTTCAAAGCTCGTCCAAGGCCATTTTCCCCGCGAGCATTCCTCCGTCCACGAGATAGGTCGCGCCGGTCGAATAGCTGGCATCGTCGCTTGCCAGAAAGCGGACGAATTTGGCGATCTCTTCGGTCGCAGCGAAGCGTTTCATCGGGATTATGCTGACGCCTCGCTCCCTCATATTTAATGTGCCAGCATCGGTCGCCTTCTGTTCCAAGGAGCGCATCATCACGGTGTCTACGGGTCCGGGGTTGATGCAATTCACCCTGATATTATGCTCTGCCCATTCGATCGCGGCGGTCTTGGCGAGGGCCACAATGGCGTGTTTGCTGGCGGCATAGGGGGCGAGACCGGCATTGCCTCGCAACCCTTCGGTTGAGGCGGTCACGACGACAGATCCGCCGCCCTGTCGCCTGATCGCCGGGAAAATGTGTTTCAACCCGAGGAAAACACCCCGTGCATTCACTGCCATGATGCGATCGTATGTCGTCACGTCGATTTCAACGAGCGCCTTTCGGGGAGCCAATATACCGGCATTAAGAATTCCGATATCGATCCGTCCGTGCGCCTTTTCGGCTGCGGTGACGGTCTGCTTCATCGACAGTTCGTCGGAGACATCGCATTCGTGCCATGTCGCCCCCCCGCCGATCTGGTTTGCGATGTCGCGCAGCCCTGCGCCGTTGCTGTCGGCAAGTGCAACGCGGGCGCCGCCATCGATCAACTGACGCGCAATCGCGCCGCCGATCTCTCCGGCGGCACCTGTGACCAGCGCAACTTTCCCGTCAAAAAACATCAAATTTACCTTTCAGATCAATTCATTTCATGGAATGAACTATGAATTCCGAAGTTGCTACCAGAGGTAACTAGAGCCTTGGACCGCCAAGCCATGACTGATGTTTTACCCAAACTGTCATTTAGCGAACTCCAGCCAGCTCCGCAATTTCAGTCTGACAAAACTAACGGGCTTTGTCGTGCAGAAAGCGGTAGCACTGGTAAGAAATCGGTGTCATACCCGACGTTTTATCGGGTTATCCGTTTGTTGACAGGGTAACCGTTTGGCTGATCACATCTTGCAAAGACGTTTGGAGAGATAGCTTTGGACGGGTTTAACGATTCGGAAGATGCGCGCTTCCTGGAAGAATTATATGCCAATTGGCAGTCTCGCATGCTGGCGAACCCCGATTACAGCATGGAGGATTTGCGCGCCATCTTCGAGGGATGGCATACGCCGACGCTTGAGCCTGACAACGTCCGTTACAGCACAAGCGCGGTTGCCGGTGTTCCCGTAATCCTGGCCATGCCTCCGGACAATGATGGTGATGTCATCATCTATTGCCATGGCGGTGGATTTTGCGTGGGGTCGGCTGACGGCCGCAGGAAGCTTGGCGGTCATATCGCGAAGCATTTACGGGCATTGGTGGTGATCATGGATTATCGCCTCGCGCCCGAGCATCCGTTTCCCGCTGCGATTGAAGATAGCGTGGCGGTCTATCGCGCCCTGCGCGCCGAACAGTCGGGTGCGGGGCGCATCCTGATGGCAGGAGATTCGGCCGGCGGAAACCTGGCGATCACCACGGCGCTAAAGTTGCGTGATCTTGGTGAGCCGCTTCCTTCCGGAATCATCGCCTTTTCGCCTTGGCTCGATATGGAAAATTCGGGTGACACGCTCGAGACCAATTGCTCGACCGACACACTCGTTAATCGCGCCATGTTGGAAGGTATGATTACCACCTATCTGGCGGATGCATCGTCCACGAATCCGCTGGCGAATCCGCTCAAGGCCGACCTTGCTGGCCTGCCCCCCGTTTATCTGAACGCAGGGTCCGGCGAAGCCTTGTTGAGCGACACCACCCGCTTTGCCGAAGCAGCGAAGTTGGCGGGCGTGGACGTTACGGTCTCGATCGTTGAAGGCATGCAGCATGTCTTCCCCTGCCTGGCGGGGCGCGCACGGGTTGCAGACGATGAGCTGGCCAATATGGCTCTGTGGTATCAATCGCGCGCGCCTATTCAGCACTCAGTCTAGCACCGGAGGAAATGACGATGAATTACGACGCCATAGTGATCGGTGCCGGTTTTGCCGGGCTCTACGCCCTCAAGCGATTGCGCGATGATCTGGGGCTGCGGACCCACCTTTACGAAGCGGGTACAGGTGTCGGGGGAACCTGGTACTGGAACAAATACCCCGGTGCCATGTCGGATACGCGCTCGCACCTCTATTGCTATTCGTTCGACAAGGATCTGCTCCAGTCGGACAACTTTGCGCAGCATTATCGCCTGCAGCCGGAGGTTCGCAACTATCTGGAAAACTTTGCTGATCGTTACGATCTCAAGAAGGATATCTCCCTGGCGACCGAAGTGGCCGGGGCTGTCTGGGATGGTGAGGCAAAGCGCTGGCACCTGGAGCTGGCGGACGGCCGCACTGTCAGCGCGCAGTTTGTCGTGACCGCCCTTGGCCTGCTTTCCAAGCCCAATCTCCCCCCCTTTGCGGGGATTGAGACCTTCACCGGTGAAATGGTTCACACCTCGCGCTGGGCAGATGGTACGATCTGGCAGGACAAGCGGGTCGGCATCATCGGAACCGGTTCGACCGGGGTCCAGGTCATCACCGCCATCGCCCCTGACGTGAAGCAGCTGACAGTATTTCAGCGCTCTCCGCAATATAGCGTTCCATCCGGAAATGGCTTCATGAGCGAGGAGCACATTAGCCAGATCAAGGAAAATTACGAAGACATCTGGAGCCAGGAGAAGGAGACGCTTACCGTCTTCGGTGCCAAGGAAAGCCATGTCTCAGGGCATGACGTAACCCCCGAGGAGCGCGAACGCGTGTTCGAGGAAGCCTGGGCCGATGGGGGTGGTTTTCGCTTCATGTTCGGCACCTTCCAGGATCTCATTCTCGACGAGGAAGTCAATGGATTCGCCCAGGAATTCATCCGGTCGAAAATTCGCCAGGTGATCAAGGATCCCGTAAAAGCCGAAAAGCTTATCCCCAAGGACCTTTATGCCAAGCGGCCGCTGTGCGACGCCGGCTATTATCAGCAGTTCAACCGGGACAATGTCGATGTTGTCGATGTGAAGGCTAATCCGATCGCGCGTCTGGAAGGCAATTCGGTGATCCTGGAGGGTGGCGAGAAGCATGAGCTGGATATGCTCATCCTCGCCACGGGATTCGATGCAGGTGACGGCAACTACATGCGCCTCAAGCTAATGGGCGTGGACGGGATTTCCATTCAGGACCAATGGAAAGATGGGGCCAGAAGCTTTCTCGGACTGATGAACGCAAATTTCCCGAACATGTTCATGGTCAATGGGCCTGGCATCCCCTTTGCCAACCAGCCCCCGGCGATCGAATTGCAGGTCGACATGGTTGCCGAACTTATCGAAGAAACACTCGGTCGCAATGCCGCAGCGATCGAAGCGAAGCAAAGCGCCGAAGCCAACTATGTCGAAGTTTGCCGGGAACTGACCGATGCGACGCTCCTGCCAAGGACCGAGACCTGGATATTAGGGCGAAATATTCCCGGAAAGCCCTACAGCCTCAACTTCTATATGGGAGGATATAGCATGTATAAAGGTGTCCTTCAGGATGTGCGGTCCCGGGATTATGCGCAATTCAGCTTTCAGGAATGATGCTGGCTGGCATTGATACGGACCGGCTTCTGGTTCCAATCCGGCTGTCTCGGCGTTCGACATAGATGCAACGCATGGCTTTCGCGACAATACCAGCAGCGGTTTGCGACTAAAAGCGGACGTTCAGTACGTCCCCGAAATCGCCCGAAATCGGACTATTTTTCAGATTTCTCAGGAAGAAAACTTCTTCTTAGAGCCCGAACGGAAAGTAGTTGAGCGATACCAGTGGTTTGTGATTCACCGTCGTTATCGAGACGATAGGAGAACCACATGGCCTGGACTGATATGCAGGCGACAAGCTCAGGCAAGCGCACAAGGGGCACGGCGACTGGA
>JANOYZ010000285.1:0-23012 GCA_031429135.1 Novosphingobium sp.
CGCTGATCGCATTGGCGGCGGCAATGCGGCCAAAGTCTCGCGGATCATCGACAATCGGCATGAAGAAATCGGTGGTGGCGATTACCGCCAGGTCATCTGACAGCCGGTAGACCGCAGCATCGTCCGATGTTGCCATGCCCACCAGCAATTCGGGCGGAACTGGCAGCGCGGCGGTGCCTTTAAGCAGTTCTGCAAGCAGGCCCGGTGCGATCTTGCAGCCGCAGCCGCCGCCGTGGCTGAGCGCAGTGAGGCGCGGTTCTTCGCTCATGCAAGGTGATCCAGCTGGCCAACAAAGCCCGCCTCATCCTCAAGGCAGCGCAGATCGAGCAGCAGCGCACCATCGGCGATCCGCCCGATCACCGGCATGGGTAGCGCGCGCAACCTCTCAGTGAGAAGCGCCACCGCCTTGCCAGACTTGGTGCGCGGCTGGAGGGCAAGCGCAATGCTGGGGATCTCCTCATCGGGCAGCGCGCCGCTGCCGACCTGGCTGAACACCTCGGTAATGTTCACCGCCCAGCCATCGGCCAATACAGTGGCCAGATGAGGTTGGAGCCTTTCCGCCATGGCCCGCAGATCGGCTGGCTGGCGGGTGAGCAGCCGCAATGTCGGCAGATCGCGCACCAGCAGGTCAGGCCTGCGATAGGCCAGCAAGGTCGCCTCGAGCGCCGCCAGTGTCAGCTTGGAGACGCGTAGCGCACGTTTCAGCGGATGCTTGCGGATTTTGGCGATCAGATCCTTGCGCCCGACAATCAGCCCCGCTTGCGGTCCGCCCATCAGCTTGTCGCCGCTGAAGGTGACGACATCTGCTCCGGCAGCAATCGCATCGCGCACCATGGGTTCCTTGGGCAGGCCAAGCGCGGTCATATCAATCAGGCTGCCTGCGCCAAGATCGGTGATCATCGGCAGGCCATGGCCATGGGCAAGGGCGGCAACCGCTGTCTCGCTGACTTCGGCAGTAAAGCCGGTAATGCGGTAATTGCTGGCGTGGACTTTCATCAGCGCGGCAGTTTTCGGCCCGATAGCAGCTGCATAATCGCGGGCATGGGTGCGGTTGGTGGTGCCGACTTCGATCAGCTTCACCTGAGCGGCGCGCATGACATCGGGAATGCGAAAAGACCCACCGATCTCGACCAGTTCACCGCGTGAAACCACCACCTCGCGCCGCGCCGCCAGCGCCGCCAGCACCAGCAGCACGGCGGCGGCGTTGTTGTTGACCACGGTGGCTGCCTCAGCCCCGGTCAGTTCGCACAGCAGGCCTTCGACCAGCGAGTCCCGATCTCCGCGCCCGCCGGTCTCCAGATCATATTCGAGCGCACAAGGCTGCCGCATCGCCATCGCCGCGTGTTCCACCGCCGCCTCAGACAGCACGGCGCGGCCAAGATTGGTGTGAAGCACGGTGCCGGTCAGATTGAACACGGGCCGCAAGGCAGGCGTGGCACGCTTGGTCAGCAACGCCGCAACCTCTGCCGATATCGCCGCATCATCCGGGCGGGACTCACCGCACCGTTCACGTTGTGCGGCCAGCACGCAGCGCACCGCATCCACCAGCGCGCTGCGGCCATGCCCGGCCTCAAGGCGGGCCACATCAGGCAGGCGCAGCACGGCATCGACGGAGGGCAGGGGACTCATGGCGACCCTTGAGGACGATATTCCCCGTTGCTGCAAGAGCAGTCGCGACAACATCGCCCCCGGGGCATGACATAACTGCCGATTGGCCATAGGGAATGGGCCATGCTTGTCGCTACCGCCGGACATATCGATCACGGAAAAACCGCGCTGGTGCGGGCGCTGACCGGCGTCGAGACCGACCGGCTGCCCGAGGAACAGGCGCGCGGCATCTCGATCGAGCTGGGTTTTGCCTATTGGCAGACGCAAGATGGCGGCACGATCGGTTTTGTCGATGTGCCGGGGCACGAACGCTATATCCGCAACATGGTAGCCGGCGTCAGCGCGGTGGATTTCGCCCTGCTGGTGATCGCCGCTGACGATGGCGTGATGCCGCAATCCATCGAGCATTTGCAGATAATCATGCTGATGGGGATCGAGCGCGGCTTTGTCGCGCTGACCAAGTGCGACCGGGTTTCCGCTGCGCGCATCACCCAGGTGCGCGGCGAGATCGAATTGCTGCTGGCCGGAACGGCGCTTGCCGGGGCCAGGGTCTTCGAAGTCTCATCGATCAGCGGCGCAGGCATTACCAAGCTTGGCGATGCACTTCAGGCGCAAGGCCGCAGCCATGTTCGCACCCACACCGGCACCGGCAATTTCCGTCTGGCGATTGACCGTGCATTTACGGTTCCGGGCGCGGGAACGGTGGTTACCGGGACCGTGGTCGATGGCGCGGTGGCCAGCGGCGACCGGCTCGTCCTTGCGCCCAGCGGCACAGCAGTGCGGGTCCGCACCATTCAGTGTGCCGGAACGACGGTTGCGCGGGCTATCGCCGGGGAGCGATGCGCGCTCAACCTTGCAGGTGTTGATCTCAGCGAGGTTCACCGCGGCGACTGGCTGGTGGTTGCGGCGATGCTGGCACCCACCGCCTTGCTCGATGCCGAGATCACGGTGCTGCCAAGCGAGCCGAAGCCGCTGCGCCATAACACTGAGGTCCATCTGCATCTGGGGACAACACGGATAGCCGCGCGCGTGTTCATCGCAGGGCAGCGGGCGATAGCGCCGGGTGAGACGGCCTTCGTGAAACTGGCGCTCGATCATTCCATCTGCGCCGTCAACGCAGATCGTCTTGTGCTGCGTGATCATGCCGGGCAGCGCACGATTGGCGGTGGGCGGGTGCTCGATATCGTCTCCCATCGTCGCCGCCGGGCAGCGCGCGATCCGCTTCTGGCGGCGATGCAGCACCGCGATCCGGCCAGCGCGCTTGCCGCGCTGCTCACCATCGCGGGGCATGAGGTGGACCGGCAGCATTTCGAGCTCTGCTACAATCTCGCGCCAGATCATGCGGCAGCAATCTATCGCGCTGCGGATGCCCATGTGATCGGCAAGCAGCAAAGTCTCATCCTGCCCAGACAACGGATCGATGAGGCCCGGGCAGAGCTTCCCGTGGTCATTAGCGACTTTCATCAGGCAGAGCCCGAAGCCGCTGGCATCCGCCCGCAGGAATTGCGGGCACGGCTATCAACCGGCTTGTCGCCAGCGGTGTTCCAGCATGTCCTGCGCGCAGCAGCGGATGAACGACAGGTGGAACTTGAAGCCGGGCTGGTGCGCCTGCCCGGCCATGATCCCGGTATCAGCGCGCTGGATATCGAGCTGTGGCGCAAGGTGGTGCGCTGGCTGGAAGATCGCGGCTTGCAGCCGTTCACTGCCGCCGATATGGCGCGTGAACTGCGTATCAGTGCCATTGCCAGCGAAGTCCTGCTTGGTCGGCGGGTCAAGGATGGCGATGTCTGCCGCCTTGGTGAGGGGGGTTATTTGCTGCGCGAACAGCTTGCCGAACTCGCGGCTTGCGCTGCGGCACTGGCGCGCGCGGTCGGCGGTCAGGGCTTTACCGCCGCCCAGTTCCGCGATGCTGCGGGAATTGGCCGCAACCTGACGATCAAGCTGCTTGAATATCTCGATGGCATTGGCGTGACCACACGCACAGCAGAGTACCGCCGGATCCGCGCTGATTATCAGCGCCTCACCGGCAGCGTGGAGTTTTAACGCCCCAGCAAATTCCTCGCCTGACTGGCGATCTGCGCGAGCATGGCGGGGGTAATCGGCACGGCAGTCTGCGCGCGGGTGACCATGGCGCGGAATTGCCGGATCGCCGATGCCTGCTTCTCGGCCCAGCGTTCCACCGCCATGGCCGGATCATCGCCACGCTTGCCGCAGGCGCGGCGCAGGAAATCCAGCCGCATCTGCTGGAAATCGCGGGCCAGACCAGCCACCAGCAGTCGCTCCCACGGATCGGAAGGCTTGAGCCGCGCCGCCGCCTGTTGCGACCAGTCCAGCCCCAGTCTGGCTCCGAGATCAGAAAAAGCGTGAGTCAGGGCTGCGGTGGCCATGTTTTTATCGCGCGAGAGCCGGGCAAGGCCGATCGCGCCGTCCAGATCGAACAGCTGCGAGACCATCGCGGCTTCAGCGGCGGGCACACCGGCTGCTTCCAAATCACCGAGCATGCGCGCCGATTGCGTCCGTGCCTCGCCGCCGAGCAACGTGGCAACAGAAGCTGACAGCAGGCTGACACCCTCTTGCAGCTCTGCCACGGTCTTTGATGGCGCGGCAAAACCGGCACCGGCGCGGAGCAGATCGGCCATATGGCTGCGCATCGCTGAGGATGCGCGGCGCAGCAGCAGGATGCGCGCCGGTTCGGGCATCGCGGCGCTTTCCAGCCGGTCCCACAGCGCGCGCATGCCGAATAATTGTTCGGCCGCAACGAAAGCAGCGGCAACCTGCGCCAGTGTCGCGCCTTCCTCTTCGACCAGTTCGAAGGGATGGATCATGCCGAGATGGTTGACGATGCGATTGGCCAGCTTGGTGGCGATGATCTCGCGCCGCAGCCGGTGGGCGAGAATATCGCGCTTGAATTTTCCGCGCATGGCCGCAGGAAAGGCTTCGAGCAATTCGGCATCAAGCCCCGGATCATCGGGCACAGCGGAATGCTCCAGCGCATCCTGCAAGGCCAGCTTGGCGCTGGACAGCAGCACCGCGATTTCGGGCCGTGACAGACCCATGCCATCGGCAGCGCGACGCTTGAGGATGTCATTGTCAGCCAGGCCCTCGGTCTTGCGGTCAAGCTGCCCGCGTTCTTCGAGCATTTCGATCAGGCGCAAATAGGATCCGGTTCCCGCCGCGCCGCCCGAAGCGGCAATCGACAGCGCCAGCGCCTGTAGCCGGTTGTCTTCGAGCACCAGCGCGCTGACATCGTCGGTCATCGCGGTGAGCAGTTTTACCCGTGCGGGCTCGGTCAGACGTCCGGCGCGCTTGGCCCCGGCCAGTGCGATCTTGATGTTGACCTCATTGTCCGAGCAATCGACGCCAGCGGAATTGTCGATGAAATCGGTGTTGATGCGGCCTCCGGCGCCTTCATTGCCAGCCAGCGCGAATTCGATGCGCCCGGCTTGTGTGCAGCCCAGGTTGGCCCCTTCACCGATTACTCGTGCGCGGACATCACGCCCGTCAACGCGCAAGCTATCGTTGGCCGGATCGCCGACCTGGACGTTGTTTTCGGCCAAGGCCTTCACATAAGTACCGATGCCGCCGAACCACAGCAGATCGACCTCGCTTTTGAGGATCGCGGTGATCAGGCTTTCGGGGTCAAGCGCCTCGGCATCCACCCCCAGCATGGTACGCACTTCAGCCGAGAGCGGCACTTCCTTGAGGCTGCGGGCAAACACCCCGCCGCCTGTGGAGATCAGTTGCTTGTTGTAATCGTCCCAGCTGGATCGCGGCAGGGCAAACATCCGCGCGCGCTCGGCGTGTGATTTTGCCGGATCGGGATCGGGATCGAGGAAGATGTGGCGGTGATCGAAGGCGGCGACCACTTTCAGCGCCTGAGACAGCAGCATGCCATTGCCAAAGACATCGCCCGACATATCGCCGCACCCGGCAACGCGGATCGGCTGTGTCTGGACATCGACGCCGAGTTCAAGGAAGTGGCGCTGCACCGAGAGCCACGCTCCGCGCGCGGTGATGCCCATGGCCTTGTGATCATAGCCTTTGGAGCCGCCGCTGGCGAAGGCATCGTCTAGCCAGAAATCAAACTCATCGGCGATGGCATTGGCGGTGTCGGAAAAAGTTGCCGTGCCTTTGTCGGCGGCGACCACGAAATAGGGGTCATCGCTGTCACGGATGACGATACTGGGCGGATGCACCACCTTTGCACCGACGATGTTGTCGGTGATTGACAGCAGGGTGCGGACGAACAACTGATAGCTGGCCTTGCCCTCAGCCAGCCATCCATCGCGCCCACCCGTTTCGGCTCTGGACGGATCCGGCAGCTGCTTGGGATAGAAGCCGCCTTTGGCCCCGGTCGGCACGATCACCGCGTTCTTGACCCGCTGCGCTTTCATCAGGCCGAGCACTTCTGTGCGAAAATCATCGCGCCGGTCAGACCAGCGCAGGCCGCCGCGAGCGATCGGGCCAGAGCGCAGGTGGATGCCCTCGACACGCGACGAATAGACGAAAATTTCGCGCCATGGCAGAGGCTTGGGCAGTCCGGGGACCAGCGACGAATCGAATTTGAACGCCAGCGCCAGTTCCTGTCCGTCGGGCCTGACAGGCGCAAAGGCGTTGGTCCGCAGAATCGCGCCAACCAGCGCGCGATAGGCACGCAGCAAGCGGTCATCGTTGATCGCGGAAACCTTGGCGAGTTCGGCCCTGATCGCCTCTTGCGCACCGGCCTCTGCCTTGTCGCGATCGCCGACGAAGGCGGGATCATGCAGGGCGCAGAACAGATCGATCAGGCCAAGCGTCACCCCGCCGGCATTCTGCAAGGCGTCGACCACCGTCGGAATGCCGAAATTCATCCCCGCCTGCCGCAGATAACGATACCAGGCGCGCAGCCAGTTCGCTTCGCGCCTGGTCAGGCGCAGCGCGGTAATCAGACGGTTGAAGCCATCATCCTCGCCGGTGCTGTTGAGCACCCCGGCCAGCGCCTCTTCGATCACCGGCGCGCGGGAAAGCAGTCCGGCGCTGGTCTGCCTGGCGGGCAGCGACAGCATAAAATCATGGATCGCGCCAAGGTGCTCGTCCTTGTAGGTCAGCGTGGTCGGCACATCCTCGATTACCCGGAAACCAAAGTTCTCAAGCGCCGGAACCGCATCGGAAAGCGCGATTGCTCCGCTGCGCTGATAGAGCTTGAGCCGCAGCTGGCCTTCGGCATCATCGGCCATCCGATAAAGCCGCACACCCCGGCGCGGGGCGCTGTCATGCTCGTCAGCGGCGAGGCGGCGCAGGCGGGCAATATCGCTGGCGGCCTGAGCCGGGCCATAGATGCTGCGATAGGCCAGCGGAAAGGCTTCGGCATAGCGCGCGGCAATGGCGGCAGCACGGCCGGGATCATCGCTTGCCGCCAGTTCGCCTTCGACAGCCTCGCACCAGCCGCGCAGCATCATCTTGAGCCGTGCGTCGAGCGGTTTTTCTGCCGGTAACTTCGCGCCCTCGCGGATGTCGATGACAAAGCGCAGCAGCGCGAGATTGCTGCTTTCCACCTCAAGGCTCCAGTCGAGCACCGGGCCGTCGGCAGCAGTGGTCAGCATGGTCTGGATCTGCAACCGGGTGGCGGTCGACATGGCATCGCGCGGCAGCCAGGCGAAGGCGAAAAGATGGCGCTTGAGCGGTGCAGTTATCAGCGCCAGCCGCGGGCGTGGACGATCGACCAGGCTCATCATCGTGGTGGTGACGCGTTCAAGATCATCGTCATCAAAGCTGATCAGGATATCATGCGGCAGCGCGGTGAGGGCATGGACCAGCGCCTTGCCGGCATGGCCGCTGGGATCGAAATCGAACTTGTCCATCAGCTCGGCCAGCTGGGCGCGCATACGCGGAACCTGCGTGGGTACGGCTGCCAGCGCGGCGCTGGTCCAGACCCCGGCATGGACCGACAGCGCGGTGACGCGCCCTTTGTCGCGCACCGGTACGATGAACAGATCGAGCGGGACATGGCGGTGGACATTGCTGATGCGGTTTGACTTGATGATCAGCGGCACCCGTGCGTTTTTCTTCGCATTATCGAACCAGGCGAAGGCATTGTCGTAACTCGGCTGGGCGAGAAGCGGCTTGGTGCCTTTGCGGCACACGCCCATGACATCGCTATGGCTGCCATCGCGGTGGCGGGTGACGTGGCCAAGCTGAGTGAGCATGCCGTCTTTCAGCCAGCGCAGCAGCGCCGCGCCTTCGGCGTCACCAAGTGTTTCGGCATCACTGGCCATCCTGGCCTGCATCTTCGGCCAGTCAGACACGGCGGCGCGGACATCGGCAAAGGTGCTTTCGAGTGCCGCGGACAGTTCGCGGCGAGTGCGGGCATCGGCGCGATCGGTCTCGAGATAGATCATCGATTCGCGGCGCGCGCCTTCGGCCTCTCTACCTTCGGGAAGCGCCAGCAGCAGGCCATCGGCATCGCGGTCCACCGCCATGACCGGATGGACCAGCCGGTCAATGCCAAGCCCGAGTGCGGCGATGGTTCCGGCGATCGAATCGACCAGAAACGGCATGTCGTCATTGATCACCGCGATGCGCATGAAGCGATCCGAGGCGCTGCCTGAGACTGATTCTATGGCAATCGCCGATTTGCCGTTCCGCCGCTCGGCAGCGGCCAGCAGAAAGGTGGCGGCGGCCTTCAGTTCATCTGGGGTGAAAGCGGCGTCACCGGGCAGCACGGTATGCGAAAGCCGCGTGGCAAGTGCCGCAACCAGACCTTTGGCCGAAGTCTTCTGATTGCCGGGGGCGGAGCTTCTTGCCATGTCCTGAACTCTCCTGTGATGCGCGCGGCATTAAGCAGTCGCGCCGACAGCCATGAAGAAAGATAGTTGCTATCTTATAGTGCAATCTTACGTGTTTTACGCATAACTGGTCTCATTTGCAACTAGTTTTATCAACCGCACGCTTACTTCGCCGTTGTCGCCGTTCCGCCATCAAGCTGGGCCAGATAGCCCTTGGCCTGTGCGGCCTCGGCACTATCAGGTGCAGCAGCGATCACCGAATTCCAGCTTTTACGCGCCGTATCATCGCGGCCTGATAGCACGGCGATGACGCCAGCTTCGAGTCCTATCGCCGGTTCCACCGGATTGATTTCGGCGGCTTTCTCGATGTGCTGCTGCGCCAGTGGCAGTTTGGCCATGCGGCGGGCCAGCGTCGCCGAATAGAGCCAGGCGTCACTGCTGGCGGGATTGATGGCAAGCGCATCGTCGAGCGCGATGCGGGCATCATAAAGCCGTTGCAGCGCGACAAAAGCGCGGGCGCGGTCAACCGCGATTTCACCGCTAAGCACATTGTCATCGAGGCCTTTGGCATCGTCTCGCGCCTGATTGAGTGCAGTAATCGCACGCTCGGCCTGCTTGCCGGCAAGCGCGGCATTTCCGGCCATGGTGCCATAGCGTGCGCGCGATAGCTGGTCAGTGCCAGAGGCGTCTCGCGCGGCAAGGAACGCGGTTCCGGCCACATCCCACTCATCGCGGCGGCTGGAGGCGAGGCCCAGACAGGCCTGAAGCTCGGCCAGTTCCGCGCCCTTTACCGAGCCAAGTCCGTCGCGGGCATATTCCTGTGCAGCAACTGCATCGCTGGCCAGCGCATCGCGGCAGGCGGCACCTTTGGTGCTGGCGGGCGGCGGCAGGGCTGTCACCATCGGGGCAGGGCGGCGCGGGGCTGGCCGTTCGGCAGCGGGCGGCAGCTTTGGACCCGGCCCCACGCTCGGCGGCGTATAGGGTCCGATCTGGGCGAGTAACGGCAGCAGGCTGAGGAGCAGCGTCATGCGTATCTTTCGTCAGGCCTTCCCGATGAGAGCGGCGATGATCCGCAGCAGCGCGGCGATGTCATCCTCGCGGGAGAGGCGGTGGTCGCCGTCCTTGATCAGCGTCACCTGCACATCGTCTGAACGCAAAGTCTCAGCGAGCTGGAGTGATACCTCCCATGGCACGTCAAGATCGTGCTGGCCGTGGAGCAGGCGGACAGGACAGGAAATGGCGATCTCGCTGCCGAGCAAAAGGTTCGTCTGGCCATCCGCCCAGAATCCGGGGAATGTGGGGGTTGGCTGGGGACCATAAGCATTCTCTTCAAGCACCGTTTCCCCGGCAAGCAGTTCCGCCTGCTGTTCATCGGAATAACCCCAGGCGGTGAAATCAGGCGCGGGGGCCACACCGATCAGTCCGGCAAGTCGATCTCCCAGCGCCAGCCCCACCAGCAGCATCAGCCAGCCGCCCATCGACGAACCAATGAGCACCACCGGCCCCGGACACTGCGCCGCGATCAGCGCCAGCACTTCTGCGCGCCAGCGTGTCAGCGTGCCATCGGCGAATTTGCCTGTGCTTTCCCCGCAGCCCGAATAGTCGAGCAGCAGACAGGCGCGGCCTTGCGCCCTGGCCCAGTCGTAAACTGCACAGGCCTTGCCGCCGGCCATATCTGACATGTAGCCGGGCAGGAAAACCAGCGTCGGACCTGTCCCCGTGGTGTGGCGAAAGGCGATGCGATTGACGCCATCGGGCATGAGGTGGAATCGGGGATCAGACATTCGCGCAACCATGCCCACACCGACCCGATCAGTCACGCTGGAAAATTTCCTCGATGGTCAGGGCAAAGACATCGGCGATGCGGAAGGCCAGCGGCAGCGAAGGATCATAT
Organism: Novosphingobium sp.; assembly: GCA_031429135.1. Classification (GTDB taxonomy): domain Bacteria; phylum Pseudomonadota; class Alphaproteobacteria; order Sphingomonadales; family Sphingomonadaceae; genus Novosphingobium. The sequence goes on from JANOYZ010000285.1 coordinate 10,267, forward strand.
TTTCCGGTCTCGATAGCATTGACCGACTGGCGCGAGACTTCGAGCCGCTCGGCAAGCTCCTGCTGGCTCCAGCTGCGTTCGGCGCGCAGAACCTTGAGGCGGTTGTTCATGTGCAAGGACCATCGCGCTGGGTGATCCGCATGACTACCGCACCAATCCCCAGCCCGACGAACCACACGAAAGTCGCACCAAAGCCATGGTTGTCCTGGCTGACCAGATCGTAATTCTGCAGGAACTCCCAGACGGTCATCACGGTCAGGCAGAAGCCGGTGGCGAACAGGCTTTGCTTGACGTGGAGCATCCGCAGATATTCGTCGGTTTCTTCGACCAGCAGCCGCATGATGGTCCAGATTACGCCGATGATCGGCAAGGCGGGAAGCATCGCCAGCGCATAAGCGGCGATGCCGCTGGGTGGATTGTGCCGGAACAGATAACCGGCGAGGAAAATGAATACCATGTAGAGCGACATAAGCACCGCAAGACGGCGAAGATAACGGCGGATCGCCGGGGACCAGTGGGCGGACATGGAAAGCTCCTTTGTCTAAATGACAAGGTAGCTTTACGTTGAGTCGCGGTTCATGTCAAGCATGCTTGTCATTTCTTGACGTCTGGGCCAAGGCAGCACCATGAATATGGCAGTTTTTGCGCAACCATATGTGCCATGATGTCGGTGCGGCTTGGCTGGGGAGAGGTCGGCAGATGTTACGGGCGATCTGCTGCAACTGTTCGCCAAAGGCAGCAGTTATAAAGAGGCCGCGCGAGCGCTGGGCATTTCGCCGCTCACTGTCGGCAATCATGTCAAATCGATCTACCGCAAGCTCGCCGTTCACTCGCGCGGCGAGGCGGTTTATGAGGCGGTGAAGACCGGGCAGCTGCGGCTCTGACCCCCCGCGATCCTTTGCACGAACAGCACTTCGTCGTCCGCCTCCAGCCGTTTTGTCCAGTCCGCCACGGCGATACCGTTCACCGCAATCGCCGCGCGCTCCTCTGCCGCCTGGGCAAAGCCGGGGGCCATGCCATCAAGGCTACGGATCAGCGCGAAGATCGTTGGCGCATCGACCACATGATCCTCACGCCCGCCAAAGAATTCGGCGCTGAACGGCGCGGTGATGATCGCTCGCGCCAAAAGGTCAGACCTTTACCTGCAACGCTGCGTAGACTTTATCGGGGCTGAGCGGCAGCTCGCGCATCCGCAGGCCAGTGGCGTGGCGTACCGAATTGGCGACGGCGGCCAGCGGCGGGACGATCGGCGATTCGCCGACGCCCTTCACGCCATAGGGATGCGCCGGGTTGGGCACTTCGACCAGCACGGTATCGATCATCGGCAGATCAGAGGCGACGGGCATGCGGTAATCGAGGAAGCCGGGGTTTTCCATGCGACCATTGGCGTCAAACACATAGGCTTCGTTGAGCGCCCAGCCGATGCCCTGCACCGCGCCGCCCTGCAACTGGCCTTCCACGTAATCCAGATGGATCGCCCGGCCGACATCCTGCACCGCAGTATAGCGCACGATGCGGATATGGCCGGTTTCTGGATCGACTTCGCTATCGCAGATATGCACCGCGAAACCGGGCAGGTAATCAAGCGGATTGATGCTGACTTCCGAGGTGATCGTGCCCGAAAACTGCCCGGCCTTGGCGGCAATGGCGCCGATGGACAGGCTTTCGCCCTGGCGATCACCCGACAGGCAATGCGCCGCGCCATCGCGCCATTCGACCTGTGCCGGATCGACGCCGAACAGGCTGGCGGCGCGCTCCACCAGCGTTTCGCGCACCTTTTGCGCCGCCTCGACCACCGCCTTGCCGGTGGCAAAGGTCACCCGGCTGCCGCCGGTCAACATCGAATAGCCGATGCTGGCGGTATCGGCGATGGCGACGCGCACGCTTTCGTATGGCACTTCGAGCGTTTCCGCCGCCATGATCGCCATCGAGGCGCGGCTGCCGCCGATATCGGGATTGCCAGTGGTAACCTGCACCGATCCGTCGGAAGATAGCGATACCGCCGCTGTCGATGGTCCGCCGTAATTGCTCCAGAAAGCCCCTGCCAGCCCGCGGCCCTGATTGGGTCCAAGCGGTGCCGACCAATGCGGATGGGCTTTGGCTGCCTCGAGACATTCCACAAAGCCGATTGCGCCATGCGGGATCCGCATCGGGCCGGGATCACCGGGATGGACGGCGTTCTTGAGCCGCAGCTCTATGGCATCCACGCCGAGCTTCACCGCCAGATCGTCAATCGCGCTCTCGAGGGCAAAAGCGATCTGCGGCGCGCCGGGCGCGCGATAGGCTTTGGTCGCTGGCATATTCGAGACCACATCCCAGCCGCGCACATGGGCATCGGCGATGTTGTAGGCACCAAGCGCGGTCATCGCGCCCGAATGGACACCCGATCCGGCAAAGGCACCGGCCTGACTCCAGAACTCCAGCTTGAGGCCGATAAAGATGCCGTCAGCCGTCGCGGCGATGGTAATATCACTGAGCGATCCGGGTGCCGGGCCGGTGCCGTTGAATACTTCCTGCCGGCTCATGGTAATGCGCACCGGGCGGCCAGCCTTGCGCGACAGCAGCATGGCAACCGGCTCAAGATAGATCGTCGTCTTGCCGCCAAAACCGCCACCAATTTCGAGCGGCATGACCCGCAGGTCAGAAATCGGCATGTGCAGCACTGCGGCGGTGGTATTGCGGATATCGAAAGCACCCTGGCTTGAAACCCACATCTGCCCCTGACCATCGGCGTTCCAGCTGGCAACGCAGGCATGGGGTTCGATATAGCCCTGATGCACTGGCGGGGTCTTGTAGCGGCCGCTTACCGTCACCGCCGCCCCGGCAATTGCCGCATCGGCATCGCCGCGTTCCAGCGTGAAGCACATCGCGGCGTTCGAGGGCTGTTCGGGCTTTGGCTCAACGCCCTTGGTGAACATATCATCATGCAGCAAGGGCGCGCCGGGGGCGAGTGCGTCTTCGACTTCGATGACATGGGGCAGAACTTCGTAACTGACCTCGATCAGCGCCAGCGCCGCTCGGGCGATTCCCTCGCTGGTCGCCGCCACAGCTGCCACAGCGTGCCCGGCATAGAGCACTTTGCCCTCGGCCATGCAGATCTGGGCAATGTCGCGCTGGTTGCTGCTGGTCTCGCCGCCGGCAATGGCCTTTGATTCCTGACGCGGGAAATCGGCTGAGGTGATCACCGCCTTGACCCCGGTCAGCGCCTCGGCCTTTCTGGTGTTGATAGCAAGAATCCTGGCATGGGCATGGGGGCTGCGCAGGATCGCGCCGTGGATCATGCCGGGGGCGACAAAATCGGGTCCATAGATTGCCTTGCCGGTGACCTTGTCGACACCATCAGGCCGGACGGGCCGGGTGCCGACGACTTTGAATGCCTTGGGCGTTACCGGAACATTCATGCCGAAATCCTTTGCGAGTTCTGGTCTTGGCGCATTTCGGCAGCGGCATCGGCCACGGCGCGGACGATCTTGTCATAGCCGGTACAGCGGCAGAGGTTTCCCGCCAGCCAGTAGCGGATCTCGCTCTCGCTGGGATCGGGGTTCTTTTCGAGCAGAGCTTTCGAGGCGACGATGAAGCCGGGGGTGCAGAACCCGCATTGCAGCGCGCCGTGTTCAAGGAACTTGCGCTGGACCGGATGCAGCACCGATCCTTCGGCGACGCCTTCGATGGTGGCGATGGATTTACCCTCCGCCTCTGGTGCCAGCACCAGGCAGGCGCAGACCATCTCGCCGTCCAGCATCACGGTGCAGGCTCCGCAATCGCCCGATCCGCAGCCCTCCTTGGCCCCGGTAAGCCCCATGGTGACGCGCAGGGCATCGAGCAGGGTTTCGCCCGCATCACAGAGAAATTCGTGCGCGTCGCCATTGACGGTGGCGGATACTGCGATCTTGCTCATGCTGCATTCCTTGCGCGCGTTGCGGCCAGAGCCACCACGCGTTTGGCCAGAACCCCGGCCATGGCTGTACGATATTCGGCGGTGCCGCGCTTGTCGTCGATCGGCTTGCAGGCGGCGCGCACGGCATTGGCCATGGCTTCGAGCGCGGCATCATCAAGCTTGCTGCCGATCAGTGCCGCGCCAGCGGCTTCGACGAGCAGGGCAGTGGGCGCAACCGCCCCCAGTGCGATCCGTGCCGCAGTGCAAGCGCCTTTGGCATCGAGCACCAAGGCCACCCCCACACCGACCACAGCAATGTCCATTTCGCTGCGCGGGATCGAGCGCAGATAGGCATCGCCTCCGCCCACAGGCCGTGCAGGCAGGCGCATTTCGGCGACGAATTCGCCGGGTGCAAGGCTGGTCTTGCCCGGACCCACGGCAATGTCCGAGGCCGCCACTTCGCGCGTGCCCGATGGCCCGACGATCAGGCAGGTCGCCGCTGCGGCAATCAGGGCGGGCACAGAATCTGCTGCTGGCGAGGCATTGCACAGGTTGCCCGCCATGGTCGCGCGGTTGCGGACCTGCACCGATCCGATCAGGTTCGCCGCCTCGACCACGCCCGGCCATGCAGCAGACAGTGCTGCATCATCCAGCAAGGCGGTGCATGGCGTTGCTGCGCCGATAACGAAACCGCCGCCTTCTGAACGCACGCCGATCATCCCGGCAATCTGCTTTACATCGACAATTGCCGAGGGTTCATTGCGACCGCTGCGCATCTGCACGATCAGGTCCGTGCCGCCCGATAGAACGCGCGCACCGGCATTGGCTGCGAGAAGTGCGGCCACCTCGTCCAGCGTCGCCGGGCTATGGAAAGTCATCTGAGGCATCGTGGTTCGGCTCCCTTGGTAGCCTTTGTGGAGGCGCGCGCCCTATCCTGCAAGACGGCTTGCGGCAAAAGTTCCTGCCGCCTTAGGCAATCATGGGGTGATCGCGGGGGCAATAACCCTCATCCGCCGCTGGACGCCGCACCCTTCGCCTGCTTACCTTGGGCATGAACCGGGCGATACAGGCCTGAAACGGGGATGAGAAGCCATGGCGAAATATGTGATGGTCGTGCAGTCAGCAGCCCTTGAAGGCCGCGATGACGAATATAACGCATGGTACGACACTATCCACCTGCGCGAGATCTGCGCGATTCCCGGTGTCGTCAGTGGCCGGCGGCTGCAAGCGACACCGATAGCCATGCCCGCCCCGGGGGCGAAATATCTCTCGCTCTATGAAATCGAGACTGATGATATCGGCGCCTTCATGGCCGAAATGGGCCGCCGCAAAGCGGCAGGCGAACAGACCCCGACTGACAGCCTTGACCGCAGCTCCGCCGTGCTGTGGGTCTATGCTGACATGACTGCGGCAGCGTGAAGCGATGAACGCTGTCAGCGAAACGCGCCCCGCCCTGTTCGGTATTCCCACCGAAGCCTATCTCTCGCCCGACTATGCCCGTGCCGAGCGCGACAAGCTCTGGCGCAAGGTCTGGCAGGTGGCTTGCCGCGAGGAAGAGATCGAGAAGGTCGGCGATTTCATCACCTATGACATAGTCGACGATTCGATCATCGTCGTGCGCACAAGCGAAGCTGCGATCAGCGCCTATCACAACGTCTGTCCGCACCGTGGCCGCCGCCTTGCGGAGGGTTGCGGCCATGCCAAGGGCTTCAAATGCGGCTTTCATGGCTGGTCATGGGGCATCGATGGCAAGAACCTCGGCGTGGTGCGCAAGTCCGGTTATGGTGATGGCCTCAGCGCCGATGATATTCGCCTGAAGGATGTCCGCACCGGCACCTGGGGCGGCTGGGTGTTCGTCTCGATGGACCCCGACGGGGAAAGCCTTGAGGAATTTCTCGGCGAGGTAAAGCCGCTGCTCGATCCCTTCGAGATGGACAAGATGCGCTATAACTGGCGGCAGTGGCTGCATTTTCCGTGCAACTGGAAGGTGGCGATCGAGGCCTTTAACGAGGGCTATCACGTCGTCGGCACCCACCCGCAGCTGGCGGTCTATTCCGACAAGCCGACCTGGAGCCGTGCGCTCGGGCCGCATGGCAATTTCGGCTCTGCGGCGCGCGAAGGCGTCGGCGGGGCAACCGCAGGTGCGGCGGGCGCGGCGGACATGCGGATCGGGCTTGCCGTCTCGCTCAGTCAGGTCTGGGAAGAGGTCTGGGCAACCACCACCGAGGCGATGGTCAATGTCGCCAAGAACCTCGTCAACGAACTGCCCGAAGGCACCCCCGCGCACGAAGTCCACATGCATTTCATGAAGCGCGTGATCGAGGATGATGCCAAGCGCGGCGTGTTCTGGCCCCAGCTCGATCCCAAACACGCCCAGGAAGCCGGAACCGATGTCCACATTTTTCCCAACAGCGTGATCATCTTCGGCCCGACATTTGCGCTGTGCTATCGCGCACGGCCCGATGGCTATAATCCGGATAGCTGTATTTTCGAGGTCTATACGCTCGAACGCTTCGCGGAAGGGCAGGAGCCGAGGCCGGAGAACCTGCATAAGCCCGATCAGGTGCTGGGCGATTGGCCCAAGGTTCTGCTCCAGGATTTCTCCAACATGGGCGCGGTGCAGCAGGGGATGAAAAGCATGGCTTTCGGCATGGCAAGGCCGCACCCGGTGGAGGAGGAAGCGGTGGTCAATTTCCACCGCACCTTGGCAGGGTATATGGGAAGCGGTGGGCCGGTGGAACTGGGGTAGAACTGAGCCCCTCCCCTGAAGAGGAGGGGCTTAAGCGCACCAGCAGTGTCATCCTGAACTTGTTTCACTTTTGGTGACTAATGAAACTAACTTACGATACATGTAATATCATAACTAATAAGCTAATAGTCCTTAGCATTATATTATAAATGTGTTGCATTTCATGTAATAATATGACATAACTCCGAATAGTCCGGACACTACCCCACGTTACTTTCGCCCGATGTTCCGGGTGATGACAAAGGAAGAGGTGTGTCATGGCTTATGTTTCCACCCAGAGCCGTTCAAAGCGCGCAACCACGCTGATTGCTGTCACCGCGCTGGAGGCGGCGGCGATCTATGGGCTGATTGCCGGGCTGACTACGATCATTATCCCGAAAGACCCGCCGCCGCGCTTTGTCGGGACCAATGTTCCGCTGCCGCCGGTGCCGGTTCCTGCACCGGCTGACAATCATCCCAAAATGCCGCCGGTCAACGACCGGTCTCGCGATAGGCCCCTGCCGCTGCCCCTGCCGATCCCGACACCCGGCCCGGTCATTCCGCTCAGCGGTGGCGGTGATGATACGTTCGGTGCCGGCACAGCCACGGGCAGCGGGCCATTCGTGCCGCCGATTGCCGATCCTTCGATCCCCGCCTTCGTTCCAAAACTTGCCCGCCCGCGCGGTCGTCCCGGTGATTGGGTGAGCACGGGGGACTATCCCTCGCAGGATCTGCGCGAGGGCAATCAGGGTGTGGTGCGCTTTCGTCTGGGGGTCAGTGCCGATGGCCGCGTCACTTCCTGCACCGTCACCGGATCGAGTGGTTTCGCCCGGCTGGATGCCCGCGCCTGTGACAAGCTTTCAGCCCGTGCCCGCTTCGATCCGGCCAGCGATGAGAGCGGCGCAAAAATGGCGGGGAGCTATTCAGGCTTGCTGCGCTGGTCGATCCCTGACTGACACCACAGTTCAACAGCCACCCCTGGCCCCGCTTTACCCAGTAGAGCGGGGCGCTTTTTGCTTTGCGTGGGGCGAGCATCGGCTACTCTCTCGGCCATAGAGGGAGAAACCTTGATGAAATTTCATTTTCTTGCCGCCACCGCGCTAATCGCTCTGGCCAGTCCTGCGCTCGGCGAAACACGCGATTACCGTGTGCTGATGCAAAGCCGCGATATCGGCCATTACACCGTCACCCGCGAGGGTGAGACGGTTTCGGTCGATTTCGATTACAAGCAGAACGGCCGTGGCCCGACGATCAAGGAACAGGTCAAGCTGGATGGCAGCGGTGCACCGACAGACTGGAAAGTCAGCGGCAAGACCACTTTCGGCAATGCGGTGAGCGAGACTTTCCGCCGCAATGCCAAAGGTGCCAGCTGGAATGATCTGGCCGGACCCGGTAGCATCAAGGGCAAGACTGCGCCGCGCTATTACGTGACGCAGAACGGATCGCCGCTCGATGTGGCCATGCTGGCCAAGGCGCTGCTCACCGCGCCGGGGCGCAAGCTTGCTGTTGCGCCCGGCGGCACGGCCACGCTGACCGAGAAGGATCGCCGCACGATCGACGGCACCGGCGGTCCGCTCCAGATCATCACATACGAGCTGTCAGGCCTCAGCATCGCGCCCAGCTACATCACGCTGGATGACCAGGGTGAGTTCTTCTCCAGCCAGAGCGCCGGCTTCATCCTCGCCCGTGCAGGGTATGAGAAGGGCGCCGATGTGCCGATGCGCGCGCTGGCGGAAAAGCTGGCCGCCGAACGGCTGGCGGCGATCCAGAGCGAAGGTGCGCGGCGTTTTGCCGGGCCGGTGCGGCTGCGCAATGTCCGGCTGTTCGATCCTGCCGCCAAGGCACTGACCGATCCCAAAGACGTCGTCTGGTTCGGCGGGCGGATCAGCGAGGTGGTGCCGGCAGGATCGCTCGCCACACCCGGCGAGACGACGATAGACGGCAAACTCGGCACGCTGGTTCCCGGCCTCTATGAGATGCACGGCCACCTCGATCAGGAAGACGCGCTGCTCAACGTGCTCGCTGGCGTAACCTCGGTGCGCGACATGGGCAATGAAAACGGTGTGCTTGATAAGCTGATCACGCGGATCAATGCCGGCGAGGTGGCCGGCCCGCGCGTCACCCGCAGCGGCTTTGTCGAGGGCAAGAGCCCGTTCAGCTCGGCCACCGGCATCCTGGCCAGCGGTGAAAAAGAGGCGGTGGAGGCGGTGCGCTGGTATGGCGCGCGCGGCTATAACCAGCTCAAGATCTACAATTCGATCAATCCTGATTGGGTGCCCGCCATGGTCAAGGAGTCGCACCGGCTTGGCATGCGCGTTGCAGGCCATGTGCCAGCCTTTTCCAGTGCCGATGCAATGATCGCGGCGGGCTATGACGAGATCACCCATGTCAACCAGCTGATGCTCGGCTGGGTGCTCAATCCGGGTGAGGATACGCGCACGCTGTTTCGCTTCACAGCGATGCGCCGCTTCCCGGCTATCGATCTGAAATCGCCCAAGGTTTCCGCGACTCTCGATGCCATGATGCTGCAAAAAGTGGCGCATGAACCGACCATCGGCATCCATGAACTGGGGCTCACCGCGCTCGATGGCAAGCCCAATCCCAGCGCGCTCGACTATATCGATCACATGCCGCCCGCCGAGGCGCGCAGCCTGAAGCAGGCGCTGTTCGGTGCCGATACCCCGCAGCAACGCGCCGAATATGTCGCCGCCTTCGCCAAGGTGATCGAAACGCTGAGCGAGATGCACCGGCGCGGCATCATGCTGATCCCCGGCACTGACACGGGCGGTGCCTTCACGCTTCACCGCGAGCTGGAACTGTTCACCAAGCTGGGCATGACCCCCGCCGACGTACTGGCGCGCGATACGCTGGAGATGGCGCGCTATCTCGGGCAGGATCAGACGCTGGGCTCCATCGAACGCGGCAAGTTCGCCGACTTTTTCCTGATCCCCGGCGATCCGGTGAAGGATCTGAAAGCGATCAAGGCCATCCAGATGGTGGTGAAAAACGGCACCGCCTATTTTCCGAGCGAAATCTATCCCAAATTGGGGATCAAGCCGTTTGCCGATGCACCGAAGGTGGAGGTGGGGAAGTAATGCTAATACCGACCACTCATCGCAGGTCGGTTAAGCCCGTGCGGCGCTTGAGCATTTCCAGGCTGTGATGCGTCAGCATCTCAGCAGTCTGGCATAAGTGGTAGGCTCCCGATTCACTGCGCCGCCAGTTGCACCGCGTCTCGCGTCTGAACCGCCACAATCCGCGCATCGCGCTGGTAAATGTCCTTGTGCCAGGCGAGTGAGCCATCGGTCTGCAGATCGACTGTGAAATAGGTGACATAGACCGGCAGCGGCTTTGCCAGGGCGACGACGGTGGATTGCATTTCCTCGCCCTCCTCGGTCTTGAACAGTCTGTCGATCCGCTGGCGGCCATAGCTGCCTTCAAGCAGCACTGCGGCAAAGCCCAGAGCGTCGCTCACCCGCAGGCAGCCATGGCTGAAAGCGCGTTGCTGCGCGCCGAACAGACCGCGGCTGGGCGTATCGTGGAGATAGATGTTGTAGCTGTTGGGCATGATCAGTTTCATCCGCCCGAGCGAGTTGCCCGGCCCCGGCTTCTGGCGAAACCGCTTGCCGTTCCAGACAAAGCTGCCGTTTGCAGTAAGCTTGGTTTCCTCAGCGATGCTGGCAGGAACTTCCCACCAGGGGTTGAAGTTCACCGCTGTCACTATCGCCGCGATCGAAGGTGTTTGCGAGGTCACCTTGCCCGAGATCGCCGGCCAGCTCTTCACCCGCTTGCTGCCGCGCCACAGGCTGACCTCGTAGCCGGCGGCATTGGCGAGCAGGTATTCATCTCCCAGTGATCGTGGCAGCCAGCGCCAGCGTTCCATGTTGCGGGTGAGGACTTCGCGCTTTGCCGGGTCGGTTTCCGTTGCCAACGCGCTGCGCAGCGCCGCATATGCCGGGTGATCGGGGCGCAGGCTGGTGATGAACGCGTCGAGCTGATCGGCCTCCAGTGCCGCCGCGATGCGTGGGGCCAGATCAAGTACGCTATCACTGTCAGCGATGAACCACTCGGCCTTTTCCTCCGGAGCGGCTGCGCCATGCAGCTGCGTACGCGCGAGATTGGCGGACAGCTCGTTTGCTGTCCGGTTGATTTCGGCCGGCTGACCGCGCCATTTCGCGGCGTTAAACGCGCGGGTATCGGGCTTAGGCAGGCCATCAGACGGTGCTGCCGCCGCCCAGTGATCCAGCTGCTCAAGCTGGCTGGACGACCAGACCGGGCCAAAGGCATCGGCCGCCAGGCGCACATCACCGCCGAGCAGTATCGTCGGAGCAATCAGCAGTAGCCTGATATCAAATTTCGCCAATCCCAGTGCCCCTGACAGGAATTCGGGCCAAGAATACTATGGATTGGGGGGCAGCGATATGGCGCAATTTGTGGTGCCATATCTTATGTTGGTCGAACGCGATCAATCGAGCCGCATCACCCAGCCGTGCTTGTCTTCTGCCTCACCGTGCTGGATGGCGACCAGCCGGTCCTTGAGGCGCCGGGTCAGCTGCCCGGGGCCGCCCGAACCGATGGTGAAGGCACCTGTCACCGGATCGGTCACCTTGCCCACCGCCGTCACCACCGCCGCCGTGCCGCAGGCGAAGGTTTCAAGCAGTTTGCCCGATGCCGCATCGGCGCGCCACTGATCGATCGAGTAAGGCTCCTGCCTTACCGTCAGCCCCTCTTCGCGGGCCAGCGTCAGCAGGCTGTTGCGGGTGATGCCGGGCAGGATCGTGCCAGTCAGCGGCGGGGTCAGCAGTGTGCCATCGTCGAACACGAAGTACAGGTTCATGCCGCCCAGTTCCTCGATCCACTTGTGCTCGGCAGCATCAAGGAAGACCACCTGATCGTGGCCGCGCGCCAAGGCTTCGGCTTGCGGCACCAGGCTGGCGGCATAATTGCCGCCGCACTTCGCCTCGCCGGTGCCGCCAGGCGCGGCACGGGTGTACTGGCTCACCCAGATCGACACGGCAGGAGCGCCCGATTTGAAATAGTTGCCCGCCGGGCTGGCGATGACCATGAATTTGTATTGTTTTGCCGGGCGCACTCCAAGAAAAGCCTCGGTGGCGATCATGAAGGGCCGCAGATAAAGCGATCCGCCCTGTACATCGGGGAACCAGCTGCGATCCACCGCCACCAGCTGGCGGCAAGCCTCAACGAAAATCTCCTCGGGCAGCGCCGGCATGGCGAGGCGCTTGGCCGATGCATTGAACCGCGCGGCATTCGCTTCAGGCCGGAACAGCGCCATGGTGCCGTCCTGCAGCCGGTAAGCCTTCAGCCCCTCGAATATTTCCTGGGCATAGTGCAACACGGCCGCTGCGGGATGCAGCGGGATCGCCTTCAGCGGGCCGACCGTGGCATTGTGCCAGCCGCCGTTACCGTTGGCGTCCTCGGACCAGTCGATCGAGACCATGTGATCGGAAAAAAGCTTGCCGAAGCCAGGATCAGTCAGCGCGGCATCACGCAGATCAGCGGGAACTGGTGATGGGTGCGGCAGTTGAGTGAAAGCGAGGCTTGGCTTGGCGAGAGTCGCCATATCAGATTCCCTTGGTTCGATAATGCGGCGCAAGCCTTTGAATGAAAGTTACGCGTCAGGCAAGAAAAATGAAATAAACGGTAAGCAGGTGAGGTTCAACCGATCTAGTCGGAAATAGCAAGTTAGGGAAGGGGGACTATGTTGCAAAACAGGTTGGCCTTGGAGTTCCATTTGGGGCGGTTCGGCGACATGCTGCCCTTTGCCCCCTTGAATAAGCCTGCGCCACAACCCAGTTGAAGAGCAGCGAGCCGGGCCCCTCTGGTCATTCATCAGGAATGGCGATGTCGGATCGTTTTGGATCTTTTGAGGAGTCCCAACCATGTCCCATGCCGATGGAATGCCGTGTCCCGTGTGCAAAGTGCCGCTCGTGATGAGCGACCGCCAGGGCGTTGAGATCGACTATTGCCCGCAGTGCCGCGGTGTCTGGCTCGATCGCGGCGAACTCGACAAGATCATCGAGCGCGCCGCCGCCGAAATAGCCCCTACGATCAGCGGCCCGCCAACACCCCCGCGACAGCCCGAATATGCGCCGCAACCCTCCCCCCAGCAGGGCTATGGCC
>JANOYZ010000286.1:0-2806 GCA_031429135.1 Novosphingobium sp.
TTGGGCATTTTCGTCTCCTGTTGTGCGACGCGTTAGACCAGCCTTGGCAGCCCTTACAGCCAGGCCGGTCCCAGAATCTCTTGAAAAGAGACTCATCCGTGTCGATCGAAGTGCGCGCCCCTAAGCGAGGATAGCCTCGAAAGCAAGCGCGGTGACTCTATCCCTTCATCCGGGGAGTGCCCATAAAGTCGCGCTTGCCGACTTCCAGACCCTGATTGCGCAGCGCCGCATAGGCCATCGCGGCGTGGAAATAGAAGTTCGGCTGGGCAAAGCTGAGCAGATAGTCCTCGGCGCTGAAGAGCATCCGCCGCTCGCCAAAGACAAAGGCCATCTCGTCAGAGGCGATGCCATCGATCTGTTCGGGCGCTATCGCCTGCAAGCTGGCGATAGCCGCAGCGACTGCGGATGCGAGTGCATCCAAGCTCAATGGTGGCGGAGTCAGATCAGGCCCGGTTTCACCGCTTTGCGCGCCCGTGACAGCGCCCGCCGAATGCTGGCAAGCTGCCATCACCTGTTTGGCGAAGGGCCACATATCGGGAGCGAGGCGGAGTTCGGTCAGCGATTCATCAGGCAGAGCCTTGTCTGCACAATGCGCCCGCGCCTTATCAACCAGTCCAGCCAGAGCAGTGAGCACCTGCACGAATTGCGGCACGGTTGCCTGATAGAGTGAGGTCGGCATCAAAATTCTCCCGTTCAATTATCAGTGCCCGCAGGCCAGCGCCTCGATCACATCTTCCAGCCGCGCCGGATCGCCCAGCGCCAGAACGTGGCCGGTCGAACCCGCGTGCAGCGGATCTCCATTCCAGTCACACATGGTGCCGCCAGCCCCTTCGATAACCGGCACCAGCGCCGCCCAATCATGCAGCTTGAGCCCCGCCTCGCAGACGATATCAAGGTGCCCGCTGGCCAGCATGGCATAGTTATAGCAATCGCCGCCCATCACCATCCGGCGGTGATCGGTTTTGGCGGCAAGGCCCATGAAGTGGCCGCCATCATGATCGTCAAAATAATGCGGGCCAGTGGTGGCGATCGCGGCATCGGACAGGCTTCGGCAGGTGCGTGTATGGGCAGGTGCGCCGTTCAATGTCGTCGGGCGGCCGCTGGCACCGATCCAGCGTTCTTTCAGGATCGGCTGGTCGATCACGCCCAGCACCGGCCAGCCCTCGACCACCAGCGCAATCAAGGTGCCGAAGATCGGCCGTCCGGCCAGGAAGCCGGTCGTCCCGTCAATCGGATCGAGCACCCAGCTGCGACCTGAGCTGCCAGCGGTTGCGCCGAATTCCTCACCGATAACTGCATCGCGCGGTGCCTCTGCCTTGAGCAAGCGGCGCATGGCCTCTTCGGCGGCGCGGTCTGCCAGCGTGACCGGTGTGGCATCGTCCTTGCGCTCGGTTTCCAGCGCGGTGCGGAACCACGGGCGGATGGCTTCACCTGCGGCATCGGCAAGACGCAGGGCCAGGGCGATATCGGCATCAAGGTTCATGGATGCCGCTGTGCCTGTGTGAAGCCGGGTTGGTCAAGGTTAGAGAGTTGAGATAGCTTCGATATGATGGTTTGTTACAATCAATGCTTTCCCGGATAGGTCAGAATGGACTATCAAGGGCTTGAAAATAGACGGGCGTGAATCAGTCAAACAATGAGCAAGCGGGATAAACCAGCTGTCGATACGGCGCTGACGCCCCGGCACGGCGTCTCACGCGGGGGGCAACCGCTGTCATACAACCGCGCACCCGCAGCCGATCTCGCGCCGTGGATCGCCTGGCTTTATGTGACAGTAGTCGATGTGCCTGCTGACTATCACCTCGAATGTGGGCTGTTCAACGAGGTCACGGTGTTTCGCTTCCAGCTCAAGGGGGAATGGACCGCACAGACCGCCGATGGACCGATGGCACTGGGCAAGTCGGCGCTGCTGTTCGGGCCGCAATCGCACCGGATGCCGATTTCTGTGACGGGCAGTTTCATCAGCATTGGCATGGCCTTGCGCCCTGGCACGGGCCACGCACTGCTGGGCGCACAGACCGCCGATCTTATTGACCGGGTCGTCACCTGTGACGATCTGGGGCTTCCGGGAAATGCCTTGCTGGCACAGTTGAAAGAGGATGGAACGCCCGAAGAATGGCTGCAAGTGCTCGAAGCCATGATCAGGCAAGTTGTCGCCGAGAAGGGCGGTGCGCGCCCTGATGAAGTGACCTCGAAATTCGAGACTTTGGCGCTGATCGATCCCAGCCGCCCGGTTGCGGATTTCGCTGCGGCTTGCGGCATCACCCAGCGCCAGCTTGAACGCATTGTCAGCCGCGATTTTGGCATGAGCCCCAAGCAGCAGCTGCGCCGTGCCCGCGCGCTCGATATGGCCGCGCAATTACGCGGAGTCGGTGATACAGCTGAAGCCGATGAAGTGGCGCTGCGTTTCTACGACCAGAGCCACATGACGCGTGAATTCACTCAGCTGTTCGGCATGTCGCCGGGTCAGTTTAGGGCCACTCCCCAGCCCCTGCTTACCCTCGCCATTGAATCGCGCCAGGCGCACCGGCTGGAAGCCATCGAACGGCTGGCCCCGGGCGCAAAACGGCCCTGGGAATAGCGCTTAGAGTCTGTTCCACTTACGTGGAAGCGGGGCCGGGCCCCACCCCCCCCCCGCCCCCCCCAAAGGTTCATTTGTGTGGGGGGCGGGGGGGGGGGTGGGGGGTGTTTTTGCCTGGGCGGTGTTCTCTGTGTTTAACCCCGTTGGCCCCCGCGCCCCCCCCCCCGCGGCCGACAGCAAGCGCATCCGCACCCTCACCATCGCCCCGCTGATCGGCGAAGCGGT
>JANOYZ010000287.1:0-3679 GCA_031429135.1 Novosphingobium sp.
CGTGGTTCGAGGCGGCGCTGATCCGTTCGCCCAATGATGGCGCACTGCTCGGCGATTATGCGGCGACGCTTGGCGATCTGGGACAGGCCCGCAAGATGCTGACCGTGACTCGCAAGATGATCGAGATGGAAGCGGATAAACCACGCGCCTATTTTTTGCAGGCGGTTCTCGCCGCCAAAGCCGGTAATAATTCACTCGCACGCGCCATGCTCAATCACATTGGCGATGAGATGCAAGGTGTCCCGGCAGCACTGTTGCTGGCCGGTGTCCTTGATCTGCAAGCGGGTAATGCCAATCTGGCGGTTGATGCGCTTGATCGGCTGGTAGAAATTCAGCCGCAAAATGAGAATGCCCAGCTGCTGCTGGCGCGGGCGCTTTATGCGGCGGGCAAGCAGACACAACTGGTTGATCGTTTTGCTGCCATGGCGGCATCCGATGCTGCGTCGCCCTATTTGCAGACACTGGTTGGCCGGGCGCTGGAAGATATGGGCCGCCGGGAAGCTGCTGCGCCTTTGCTCGATCGCGCCTCGGCAGACAGAGTTGCCGGGCTGGTTCCAGCCTTTGATGGCGATGGCGACGAAGCTGCTGGCCACTACCTGGCATCACCGCGCAATGCCGATTATACCGCCGCTCAGGTTCGCTTGCTACTGGGAGAAGGTCGGATTGGTGAAGCATTGAGCATCGCCGAACGCCTTCGCTCTGACCGGCCCGGCCTCGCCGCAGCGCAGGCGTTGGCGGGAGATGCGCACTATGCCGCTGGTCAGTATGGCGCGGCGCTGGATAGATATGGCCAGTCAGCCAGAGTGCGCTTTGACGATGCCCTGCTTTCCCGCATGGTACTGACAGCGGCACAAGCAGGGCAGCACAATGTCGCAGCGAATCTGGTTTCGACCTATCTTGCCAGCCATCCGCAAAACCGAGAAGCGGTCCGGCTGGCGGCAGACTATGCGGCTTCGCTGGGTGATTGGCGGCGCGCGCGCGCACTGCTCGAACATTTACGCGACACTGGCAGCCAGCGTGATGCGCGCTTGCTTGCCGACCTTGCCTTTGCCCAGTTGCGCAGCGGCGATTCAGCAGGGGCCGAACAGACCGCCCAAGCCGCATGGCAAATCCAGCGTTCCAATCCTGCCGTCGCGCAATCCTGGGCTATGGCTCTGGCTGTACGCAAGCAGCAAGGCCTGTTGGCGGTTGTGCTGGCGCAACGCGCCAGTGCCAGTGCCGGTGCTGCCCGATAATCAGGCAGCGGCTGCATTGCGATTGTGGCGAACTGACCACCACAATGACAAACCAATCAAAATCGCACCGATGAGTCCGGTTATGGTCTCGGGAATGTGGAACTTGGCCGAAAACAGCATGATCGCGCCCAAAGCAATGATCGCCCAGAAGGCACCATGCTCAAGGTAGCGATATTCCGCCAGTGAGCCTTTCTTGACCAGCATGATCGTCATCGAACGCACGAACATGGCACCGATGCTGAGGCCCAGCGCGATGACAACCATATTGTTCGAAAGCGCAAATGCGCCAATGACACCGTCAAAGCTGAACGAGGCATCAAGCACGTTGAGATAGAGAAATCCGCCAAGGCCAGATCGCACGACAGCCCCCGAGGCTTTCTGCGCCGCTTCGCGCATTTCCAGGATCGTGCCCACGGCTTCCACAGCAATAAAGCTGACCAGCCCCATAATGCCTGCGACCATGAAAGTCAGCGCGTCTGCGGGCGGCAACATCAACGATATGCCATAGATGACCACCAGCAGCAGGCCGATTTCCAAGGCCTTGATGTTCGAAAAGCTGCTCAACCTGCCTTCGAGCCAGCCGATCCAATGAACTTCCTTATCGGCATCGAAGAAAAAGTTGAGACCAACCATGGCAAGAAAGGCTCCGCCAAAACCGGCTATCCCGATATGGGCACTGCTGACAATCTCCTCGTAACGGCGCGGATCATTCAACGACAGGTTCAGGGCATCGATCGGGCCAAGCCCGGCCGCAATCGCCACAACTGCCAGCGGGAAGATAATACGCATCCCGAAGACGGCAATCAGCATGCCCCAGGTCAGGAACCGGCGCTGCCAGATCACATCCATATCTTCGAGCACGGTGGCATTGACCACGGCGTTATCGAACGATAGCGAAACTTCGAGTATCGAGAGGACAAAGACGATCCACAGCAGTGAAAGCATACCCGTGATCGTGCCGTGCATCTGCCAGCCGTAAAATGCCGCGATCGCGAAGCAGGCAATGGTGAACAGGATTGAACCTTTGTAATATCGCAGCAATTTGGCCTCTGAATCTGTAAGTGTTGGAAAAATATGCGATGAGCCTTATTTGGGCTGATAGGTCTGTTCAATGCTCGGAAAGCTGCGTGCGCGCACTTCGGCAGCATAACGTTCTGCCGCTGCCGAAATGGTCTCGGCGATTTCCTCGTAGCGTTTTACAAAACGCGGCACCCGGTCAAACATGCCGAGCATATCTTCGGTAACGAGCACCTGACCATCGCATTGTGCCGAAGCGCCAATGCCTATGGTGGGGCAGGAAACGGCTTTTGTGGCGGCAATGGCGATGGGCTCTACGACACCCTCGATTACAATGGCGAATGCCCCGGCCTGATCGAGCGCCACGGCATCGGAAACGATCTTCTTCGCCTCGGCATCGCTGCGCCCGCGCGCATTATACCCCCCGAGCACGTTCACCGCCTGCGGGGTCAGGCCAACGTGGCCGATCACCGGAATGCCGCGCTGCGTCAGGAATGCGACAGTTTGCGCCATAGCCGCGCCGCCTTCAAGTTTCACTCCCGCACATCCGGTTTCCTTGAGCAGCCGCGCGGCGGAGGCGAAGGCTTGCTCGGGTGAGCCTTCATAGGTGCCGAATGGCATGTCGACGATCACTACCGAATGATAAGACCCGCGCACCACAGCCGCACCGTGTGCCGCCATCATGTCGAGCGTCACTGGCAAGCTGGAGGGCAGGCCATAGATCACCTGTCCCAGGCTATCGCCGACCAGCAGGATATCACAGTGGGCATCGAGCAACTGTGCCTGACGCGCGGTATAGGCGGTGAGCATGACCACGGGTTCAGCCGTCACCCCATCCACCTTGCGCTTGCGGATCGCGGGCACGGTAAGCCGCTTCATCGGCGCAGGCGTGGGATTGGCGCGGCTGGTGCCGGTGTCGAGCTGGAAGGTCGATGACATGGGAGCCGTTTAGCGACAGAAACCCGGCTGGGGAAGGGCGGCAGTTACCACTTGCCAATGCGGCCTTTGCCGCTAGCTTCCCGATCATTGTAATTCTGCGGGCAAGGCGCGTGAAGCACGGCCCGCAAAATCTAGGGGAGCCGCATGTTCGGTCGTATCAAATCACTCGATGCCATTCTGGCGACAGCTGAAAAGAAATCACTCCATCGCTCGCTAGGTGCCTTCCAGCTGACCATGCTGGGTGTTGGTGCCATCATCGGCACGGGTATTTTCGTGCTGACCGCAGAGGCCGCGCAAAAAGCTGGTCCCGGCATGATGATCAGCTTCATCATCGCGGGCTTCGTCTGCGCCGTGGCTGCGCTGTGCTACGCTGAAATGGCCTCGATGGTTCCAGTTTCTGGATCAGCCTATACCTATAGCTATGCCGTTATGGGCGAGATGCTGGCCTGGATGGTCGGTTGGGCGCTGGTGCTCGAATATGCCGTCGC